>NZ_LOYC01000011.1:0-86713 GCF_001524725.1 Burkholderia sp. MSMB1072 | reverse complement strand
TCCACCAACAGCAATGTTTCGTCGTTGTCGACCGGCCTGAGTTCCACCGACAGCAATGTCTCGTCGCTGTCCACCGGTTTGAGCTCGACGAACAGCAATGTTTCATCGCTGTCGACTGGCCTGAGCTCCACCAACAGCAATGTTTCGTCGTTGTCGTCCGGCCTGAGCTCCACCAACAGCAACGTCTCGTCGTTGTCGACCGGCCTGAGCTCCACCAACAGCAATGTTTCGTCGTTGTCGACCGGCCTGAGCTCCACCAACAGCAATGTTTCGTCGTTGTCGACCGGCCTGAGCTCCACCAACAGCAATGTTTCGTCGTTGTCGACCGGCCTGAGCTCCACCAACAGCAATGTCTCGTCGCTGTCGACGGGCCTGAGCTCGACCAACAGCAATGTCTCATCGCTGTCCACCGGTCTGAGCTCCACTAACAGCAATGTTTCGTCACTGTCCTCCGGTCTGAGCTCCACTAACAACAACGTCTCGTCGCTGTCCACCGGTTTGAGCTCCACCAACAGCAACGTCTCGTCGTTGTCGACCGGCCTGAGCTCCACCAACAGCAATGTCTCGTCGCTGTCCACCGGTTTGAGCTCGACGAACAGCAATGTTTCATCGCTGTCGACCGGTCTGAGCTCCACCAACAGCAATGTCTCGTCGCTGTCGACCGGTCTGAGCTCGACCAACAGCAATGTCTCGTCGCTGTCCACCAGCCTGAGCTCCACCAACAGCAACGTCTCGTCGCTATCCACCGGCCTGAGCTCCACCAACAGCTTGCTGACATCGATGTCGACGTCGACGTCGGCCGCGATCGATGCCGCGAAGACGCACTACTACAGCGTCAACGACAACGGCACGCAGCAGGGCAACTACGACAACAAGGGCGCAACGGCACCCAACGCGCTCGCCGCGGGCGTCGGCGCCTCCGCAACGGGTGTCAGCAGCGTCGCCGTCGGCGACAGCGCCAACGCTTCTGCGGACGGCGCGGTCGCCATCGGCCAGAATGCCTCGGCAACGAGCGGCAAGGCAGTCTCGGTCGGCTCCGGCAACACGGCGAGCGGCGACGGCGCGGTAGCGATGGGCGCGAACGACACGGCGACCGGCAACGGCGCAGTGGCGCTCGGCAACGCGAACACTGCAACCGGCACGAGCGCACTCGCCCTCGGCACGTCGAACCAGGCCACCGCAGACAACACGATTGCGCTGGGCAACCAGTCCACGGCCAGCGCGGCCAACGCGCTCGCCCTCGGCTCGAACGCCACCGCGAACGTCGCCAACTCGATCGCGCTCGGCGCGGGCTCGGTCACGGGCAACGCGGTCGGCGTGTCGACCGTCACGGTCGGCGGCATCACATATCCGGTCTACGGCACCAAACCGATCGGAGTGCTCAGCGTGGGTTCACCGGGTCATGAGCGCCAGATCACGAACGTCGCCGCCGGTCAGGTCAACGCTACCAGCACGGACGCGATCAACGGCAGCCAGCTCAACGCGACGAACCTGGCAGTCGACGCGCTGTCCGCCGGCCTGAGTTCGACCAACAGCAACGTGGCGTCGCTGTCCACGTCGACCTCGACTGCGATCAGTTCGCTGTCGACCGGGCTCAGTTCGACGAGCAGCAGCATTACGTCGTTGTCGACAGGACTGAGTTCGACAACCAGCAACGTCGCATCGCTGTCGACCGGCCTTTCGACGACCAACGCCAGCCTGTCGTCTCTTTCGACCGCGGTCGCGCCGCTGATCTCGATCAAAACGCAGACGACGGATGGCAGCACCGCAATCGGTTCAGGATCGTCGGCATCCGCGAATTCGACGGCGATCGGCCATAGTGCGACCGCGTCGGGCGCGAATTCGACCGCAGTGGGCAAAGACGCCATGGCGTCGGGACAAAACTCGACCGCCGTGGGTCAAGGGGCAATCGCTTCGGGGAAAAACTCGAAGGCCGACGGCCAAGCTGCAGCCGCAACGGGCGACAATTCGACGGCATTGGGCCAAGGATCGACGGCTTCGGGAGCCAATACGACCGCGGTAGGCCAGGGCAGCATGGCAAGCGCCCCGAACTCCGTTGCGATCGGCACGGGCTCGGTGGCCTCCGCGCCGAACACCGTTTCTTTCGGATCCCCGGGCAATGAACGTCGGCTGACGAACGTGGCGCCTGGTATCGACGGCACGGACGCCGCGAACATGAATCAACTGTGGGGCGTCCAATCTACCGTCAACGAGGTGGCCCGTCGTGCGTACTCAGGCGTCGCCGCGGCAACCGCGTTGACGATGATTCCGGAAGTCGACCCGGGCAAAACGATCGCGGTCGGGATCGGTGGCGGCAGCTACCAAGGGTACTCGGCGTCGGCAATCGGCGTGTCGGTCCGCTTCAGCGACAACCTGAAGGCAAAGCTCGGTGTCGGGATCAGCAGCAATGGCAGTACTTACGGTGGAGGCGTCTCCTATCAGTGGTAAGTGGTAAGTCGCAGCGCCCCGGGCGTCGCAGTTGCGACTGCCGCTCGGGGCGTCATTGCATGAAGGAGGCGGAAACGGACCGACGCACAGTATGCCGCCGTCACGCCGATCGCGAACCCTTGCGTCGCGTCCCCTGTTCGCGCGAGCGCGGCTGCCCCGACCGACGCCTTGCAGACATCCCTTGTCGCGCCATCCGCATTCGTCTTCCGTAGTCTGTAACCGGCCGCCAGACGAGCCGCTCGTGCACGCCGACTCGCACGCGACGCTCCCGGTTTACGCGTGTTATTCGGTCGACATCGCGTCGATACACCGCGTGGCGATCAGCTCGGCTCCCCTCGTTCCGCCCGCGCCCGCGATACATCGCCTTCAGGCGCGGTCATCGCCCAACTCATCTATGCACCAATATCGTGAAAATCCACGACACTCAGGATTGGAAAATAAATCAATTAAATAAAACGACAACTGCAAATCATGTAAAGATATTTATTTAAAGAATCACCCCCCAGCCCGCCGTCGATACAATTTCATACGCCCCCGGGAAGTTCGCCAGTTCATAAAAATTCACCACAAATTACATACTTGAATTTATGGAATCACACTTTCGACAATCATTGAAATATCGAAACCTGCCATTACGACGAATCGAGAAATAGTCGAATTCGGCTCGGCAATTTCCGATCCGGCCATGACATTACTCCATACCCAATTACAATATCAATTCGCCACACGAGACCAAGATGAACGAGCCTTCAGATTGCCCGGCGAGAAAATCCGCGCCAGAGGAAAAGGTCAATGAGAATAAATTTTCCTGTCGAAAGAAAGTGTTGGCGGAGATTCTGAAGGCGGTCGTGGAATTTCAATTCACCCTGGACGAACTGTTCCCGGACATCCGGAAGCGCAAGGCCCGTCCGCGCTACTTCGATCCGGTCAGCGGAGCAACGTGGAGCGGGCGTGGAAGAGAACCTCACTGGATTCGCGGCAAGGATCGCAGGAAGTTCGAACTCGATAGCGGCACGCCGGCAAATGAGCCGGAACGCTGAGACGCCGTCGATCGAACTTGCGTTCGTCACCGTGTCGGCGCGCACGCGCCATTCACCGAATCGCGGCCACACACTCGCGATCGTCGCCTTGTCGACCGGCGGGAGCGTCGGCAGGAACCGCACTTCGTCGTCCAAGCCGATACCGGGGCCCGACAGGTGACATATCCGCCGCTGACTGACTGCAGCCAGTTGTCGAATCCGCAAGCGCCGGTTTCGAGATCCACGAAGTGAAGGCGGTCGAGCGGCACGATCGCCGCATCGACGGAAGGGATGGGGTGCGCTGCCATATTCATTCAGTCTCCGGAAAACCGTACCCGCGTAACGGACCGCACGCGTTTCGCGCGCACGATCGGATTCGATCGCGACGTCAGGCTCATCGCGCCGCGTAGCCGATCGAACGCGACATCCTCCTTCATCCCGAAGCGGTCGACCGCCGGCCACGCGAGCGCTTCGTCGAGCCAAGCTTGCCACGCGTCTCCATGAAAACGCCGCGCGAACTCGCGCACCAAGCCCGGCGCCGCGATCACGATGCCCGCGAGCAGGTAATACGCCCAGAAACTGCCCGCGCCGACGAGCCGGTCGAGCCGGCATACGGACACCGCCGCGAGCAAGCCGTCCACCGACGCGAGATCGGTGCGTCGTTCGCGAATCGCCCGTGCCACCAGATTGTGCTGACCGCCGTACGCGGCGAAGGAAATCTCCTTGCCGGCCGCAAGGTCCGCGCAGAACATCGCGAGCGCGGCCATCTCGTCGACGCGCGCTGCATCGTCGCGCGGCCCGCAGACGCGCAGCACGATCGCGTCGATGACGGCGCCGGGACGGGCCGGCGTTGCCGTGCGCGTTGCCGCGACGGCGGTCAGCGTGGCTCTCAGGTTCTTCGCAGGCGGCGTCTCGCGCTGCCCGTCATGTTCGTTCGCGATGCGTGCGCCCGCGTCGCCGCCGCATTCGACGCCATCTGCAATCCGTTCGAGCGCGGCCCAGCCGACGTCGGGATCGTCGAATGCGCACGCCTCGATCACGCCGTGCGCGGTGTCGAATACGGCGCGCGAGCCGGGGCAGCAATGTTCGGCTTCGGCGAGCTGCGGCGCGGACGGCACATGCGAGCATGGGCCGAGCGGATCGGCCGGGTCGCATGCACATCCGCCGCCGTCCGTTGCGACCCACGGCGCCAGCCGGTGGAGAACGGCAGTCGCTTCCCGGGACAGGCTCGCGCCAGTCCCCACACGTATCGTGGGCGACGCGACGACGGTCCTGTCGCCGGCATCGCTCGCGGTCGCCGCGCAAACCGCCGCGTCGAGATGGTCGATCAGGTACTGCAACCACGCGGCCGTGCGCAGCCGGTCGGGCGTCGCGCCGCGGGTATCGCCATACTTTGCTGGATCGGTAAGCATGGGTCGTCCGGGATGGTTCTGGCCAATTGGCTTGGTCTTGTTTCAATGGGATCAGGAGGCACAGCACGCCACGCCGGCTCTGTCGCTCCACCCGCGTCGGATCGCGACACGGGCGGTCGACCGGCCGCCGCGCCGATACGCGCGACGGCACGAACCCGTCAAAGCCGCGAAAACCCGCCGCCCATACCGCATGCACGGCCCTCGTGCGCGGCGGGTTCCCGCTTCGATCGCGCGATGCTTACTGCACGTGGAACTTCGGCGACGTCAGGACGGTACCGCCCACCGTACAGTCCGGCGTCAGCGCGGCGTTGTTGAACGTCAGCGACGAGTTCGCATCGCTCCACGCCGTCACGACCTTGCTCGGCCCGCAGGTGCCGAGCAGCGTGACGTTCACCTTCACGTTGTTGATCGACAGTTGCGTCGTGCTGTCGGCCTGGCCCGTCCACGGCGACGTACTGCTCGCGCTGCCGCTGATCAGCGAGCACGTCGCGCCGCCCGTGAACGTCGTCGACGTGATGTTGACGATGCCAGTCGACGTGATCGTGCCGTTGAAGGTCGCGGTACAGCCCGCGGAGATCGATCCTTTGCTGAGGTTCGTGATGCCCGAAGCGGAGAACGGTTCGCCGTTCGGATTCATCGGCTGACCGTCCGCACGCGAAACGGTGACGGCGAAAGCAGGCGCGGCCGAAACCGCGGTGAAAGCCACTGCAGCAACAAGCGATACGATTTTGCGAATGCTCATTTGAACTGCCCCCTCTCTTCACAAATGGCGGCACGCCGCCAGGAACGCGACCTTCCGGCCGGAACGAGCCGGCCGGCCGGTCGCAGGAAGCCGCCGGCACGCGTCATGCACACCGGTCGGCTCAGAACTTGTAGGAAATCCCGACGAACGTGATCAACGGGTCGGCCTTCAACTTCGTGCGCGTGGTCGCGAGCGTCGACCCGTCGGCCGCCTTGATCACGAGCGACGAGTAAGTCTTCAGCGGCATGTACGTCAGCGTCGCCGTGAGCCCCCAGTGCTTGTCGATCGCGTAGCTCGCGCCGATGTTGTAGACCGGCGTGAACGACGACGACGCCTTGCCCTCCACCGACGTCGCACCCGGCTTGCCGGCGCCGGCGGCGAGCACGCTGCCGAGGTTCTCGTTGATGTCCTTCGCGAAGTTGCCGTTCAGTTCGATGTTGCTGAACCAGCTGTAGGCCACGCCGATTCCGACGAACGGGCGGAACTTCGCCGTCGACGAATTGAAGTAGTACTGCAGAATGATCGTCGGGCTCCACTGCCGCGCGTTCTTCACGGCCGGCTGGTTCGCCGACTTGTCCATGTCGACGTTGCCGAGCGCACCGGCCGGCCCAGGCGGCCTGATCACGCCGTGCCCGGTGAGCGTGAACTCGGGCGGCACGCCGAGCACCGACGTCACCGCGATGTGGTCGGTGAAGAAGTGCGTGAGCGTGAGGCCGACCGTATCGGCGTTGTTGACCGTCAGGCTCGTGCCCGGCGACGTGAACGACCCGGGCAGCCGCAACGGTCCGTTGATCGGCATGTTCGCGAGATTCGTCGTCAGCCCGTTGGTCGAATCCTGCGGCATGATGTGCAGCCAGCCCAGCGTCGCGACGTTGTCGCCCGCCTGCTGGGCCGATGCGAGCGTCGATACGCCTGCGACGACACCCGCGACAATCAGCTTCTTCATGAAGTCTCCCCCTCGTTCCGTCCGGGCGCCGCGCATTCGCGCGCGGCGCCGCCGTGTCTCCATCCGCACGCGGTCACTGCACGAACGCGCCGACCGTGAAGTACGGGTTGCTCGTATCGGCCATGTCGAGGAACCCGAACACGCCGCCTGTGAACACGAACTTGCCGGTCGCCGGCCCCGACGCCGCGTCCGCATGCACGGTCGTCACGACGCCCGGCACCTTCTGCGTGTAGTCGAGGTTCAGCGCGCGCGTGAGCGCGGCCTGCGACGCGTTGAACGGATCGAGCAACGTGGCCTGTGCGCCGACGAGTGCGGTCGCGCGGTAGTTGAACGCGCTGTCGACGCCCGTGTACTCGCCGTCCTGCGAGCCCTGCGCGATGGCCGTCTGCGGGCTCAGGAACGAGATGCCCGATTCGTCGTCCGCGCTCGGCGGGCCTTGCGTGAGGTCCGCGTTCGCGGCGCCGGTACGGATGAAGATCGGCACGAGCTGGTTGCGCAGCTTGCCGACGATCAGGATCCCCTTGCCGGCCTTCGCCGGATCCAGTGCGGCGAGCGTCGGCGGAATCTGCGGCTGGTAGTTGAGCGACTGGAATGCCGGTGCATCGGGGCGCAGCGTGAACGGCTGGTTCACGGTCGCGCTCGACGCAAGCGGCTGCCCGCCGTTCTTCTTGCCGAAGTTGTCGGTTTCCGTATAGCTGCCGTCCGCGTTGATCGTCACCTTCTGGTCGAGCGCCACCGGCTGGAAGTTCTGCGACGGCACCTGGTGATAGCCGAGCTGGTTGTACGTGCCGGCGATCTTCGTCAGGTCGGTTTCGAGCGACGAGAAGCTGATGAACGGGTAGTACGGGAACGTCGTCTTCGGGATCTTGCCGACGCCGATCACGCCGTCGAACTGGATCGTCGCGCCGGGGATCGCGCCGCCCAGCACGCCTTCGCCGAGGAACAGCCGCGCGGGCCGGCTCGGGTCGAGGCTTGCGTTCTGCATCCGGAACGTGCACTGGTTCAGCTTCACCGTCGGCAGCCCCGTTTCGTCGGCCAGCGTGCCGTCGACCACATTGGCGGGCGCCGTGTCGCGGGTCGGTTGCACGGTGCCCGTCGCGGTCGGCACCGGCGACGCGAGGTAGGTCATCCGGTACGTCATCTTCGTCGTGTCGAGCTGCACCTTCACGAGCTCGCCCGACCCGGAGCCGCCGACGAACACCGTGTTGTAGTCGATCGTCTGCGGGCACAGCCGCACCACCGGCGCGGGCGGCGGGTCGCCGTCGCCGCCGCATGCGGCCAGCACGGGCGCGAGCGACGCCGCGGCCATCCAATGTTTCACATTCATAGGAATCCTCTTGAAATTCGATTCGCCGGCGGCGACGCATGCGCCGCCGGTGTTACGTGTTCAATGCAGGGTTACTGGACGAACGCGCCGACCGTGAAGAACGGGTTGACCTTGTTGTTGTTGACGACCATCGCGTAGACGTTGCCGGCCGTCACGAGCCAGCCCGTGTCGCCCTTGCTGAAGATCGCCACGTTGCCGGTCGCACCCTTCGCGTTGAAGTCGCTGTTGGCCGTGACGGCGATCTTGCCGGGCGACGCCTGCGTATAGTCCAACCCGAACTGCGCGGTCGCCCTCGACGTCTGGGGGTCGATGAACGCCGCAGTATTGCCCTGGAACAGCGTCGACGTGTAGTTCGCCGCGATGGTCGACACGGCGGTGCCGTCGCTGCAGTTGCCGGCGGAAGGCGTGAAGTAATTGAAAGCCGTGTTGAACGTGCCCGGCAGGTCCGGGTGCGGAACGAACGGATTGAAGCTCGGCGCCGTGCCTGCCGCGCTGCCCGACGGCCCGTTGTTGGTCACCACACCGCACGCGGATGCACTCGTCGCACCGATGAACCCGCCCTTCAGCAGGTTGGGCGCCACGGCTTTGGCAGGAGCGAGCATCGAGATGCCGACCTCCGCATCGGCCACCGAACCCAGCGGATTGCCCGGCGCGGCATACGCATACCCGACGCGGATCACGACCGGCACGAGCGCACCGTTCAGCTTGCCGACGATCATCACGCCGTGCGCCTGGCTTGGCACGAGGATCACGAGCGGCTGTCCCTGGCCTGCCGAAGGATAAGCCTGCCCCGACTGCGCATGGCTGACGAACACGTTGTCGGGCGTACCGTCCGCATTCTTGCGCAAGGTCCACGGCGAGCCGGTCGTCTGGCACGAGTAGTCGCTGCCTGGCGTGATCGTGCACGAGCCGTCCGCATTGAGCGTCTGGTTCCAGTTCACGACGTCCGGCTGCCATCCCTGCGGCGTGGTGGTCTGATAGGTGGTGCCGGTCGGCTGCAGGTGAATGCCGACTTCGTTGTACACGCCGGCCACCTTCGCGAAATCCGTTTCGGTGTCGGTAAAGCCGATGAACGGATAGAAGTCGAACGTGCGCGACGGCACCGAGCCGAGGAAGAGACCCGGCACGAGTTCGATGCCCTGGAACGCAATCGTCGCGCCCGGAATTCCGCCGCCCACCACGCCGTTGCCGACGAACAGCATCGGCGGATCGGCGCGATTGATCGTCACCGAATACGCACCGTCGCTCGTCGCACCGCTGTCGAGCACGAACGCGCAACGATTCTGCTCGGCCGTCGGGAGATTGGTCGGATGATGGAACGCGCCGCTGATCGTCAGGCCCGCGCGCGTGTCGTTGATCTGCCCTGCCGACGTCGGCACCGACGATTCGACGAACTGCATCTGATAGGTGAGCTTCGTCGTATCGAATTTCACCTTCACGTACTCGCCGCTGCCGGCGCCGCCCGTATATGTCGTCGTGTAATCGAGCGCGTCGGGACACAGCTTCGTCACGACGGGCGGCGTCGTTTCCGCGCCGCTCGGCCCGCATGCGCTGCCCGAGCACTGCGGCACGGTGATCGGCCCCGGATCGTCGCCGCCGCCGCAACCGGCGACGAACGGCAGCGCCAGCACCGCGCACGACAGGATCGCCTTCCGCCATTCAGGAATGCAAATCATCAACCCCTCCTTTTCAGGTACGACAAGTCTCGTCCGGCCGGGCTGCATGGCCCGCCGGTTGGTATCGCGCCGCCGCACGAACGGCGCGGCGCATGACGATGCACGCAAGGCGGCCGCGATGCCGGTCGGGCACATGCAGCAGACGAGCGCGCTCCCGCAGCGCCGTCATGCGGCACGGCGCCGTCGGAACGATCGAAACGGAAAGTGGCTTGCCGCTACACGGCGAGGTGACGATGCAGCCGCGCGAGCTGCGTCGCGCCTGCATTCAGCGAAATATCGGAAAACGGCAGTCCCGCTGGCCCCACGGATAGGCGTCTCATGGTGTGGTCTCCATACGTACGCTTGATTCGTTATCGTGATGCGTCGTTTGTCGAGACTATGATCGGACGCTTCCCACAAGTAAATGGATGCAGAGTTCCAAACGAATGAAACCGCGCGATCCTAGCCGGTGCACGGTATTTGACAGTTTTTCAAACGGCCTTCATTTTATTTGCTCAGACAAATACCGGACCCCGGAACACGCGTTTGAACGGCAACCGCCGATCCGCGTCGAGCCAAGCCGGCCAGCCTTCGGCGGCCCGCACGCATGCTGCGCCGCAACCTCAGACGTCGATGATCGCGAGTGTGCCGTGGCTGCCGGGCAGCACCGCGTGGCGCGTGCCGGCGCGCGCGAGATACATCTGCCCGACCCCGACCGCGACCGTTTCCGCCTCCACCTCCAGCATCAGCGTGCCGTCGAGCACCAGCAGTCCCTCGTCGTAGTCGTGCACTTCCGCTTCGTAAGGCTGCGCATCCATGCGCAGCACCTTGATCCGGGCCGGGCCGACTTCGCCGACGATCGTGGATTTCCATGCAGCAGCCTGTGCGTCCGCCACGGATTTGAAATCGATCAAGGACATGCGCCCGCTCCGTATCACCGTGAAAGGAACGCATTATCGCGAGCGCCACGCGTGCCGTCCCGGTACGGCGCGCGGGCCGGCAGGCAGCACAGTCGGCCGGCCCGCCGAGCGGGCGCGCGGTCGCAGCCGGTTCGCGGAAAACTGCCCTCATTGTTCGCGTCGCTCGAATAAAGCGCCGAATCATGAGTCGATATCGCCGCCATTCACGCAAATCCGGCACCGGCACGACCCTGCCTTTCCACCGAAATGCATTTCGATCTGCCGATTGCTAATATGGCGGTCCCGCGATCCCGCACCACAATACCGTTCGACATGACGCCCGTTCGCCATGCCGTCCCCGGTCCCGGCCGCTTCGCAGCGGCGGCGGCGCCGGGCACGCGCGGCGCCCGCCGTCGCGCCGGGCGGCCGTGCCATCCGTGAGCATGCAACCGATCCTTTCCGTCTCCGACCTCTCCAAGACTTACGCGTCCGGCTTCCAGGCGCTGAAGCACGTGACCCTCGACATCCGCCCCGGCGAGATCTTCGCGCTGCTCGGGCCGAACGGCGCCGGCAAGACGACGCTGATCGGCTCGATCTGCGGCATCGTCACGCCGACCGAAGGCCGCGTGACGGTCAGCGGCCACGACATCCGCGATCAATACCGCGCGGCCCGCGAAATGATCGGCCTCGTGCCGCAGGAGCTGACCACCGACGCGTTCGAAACCGTCTGGGCCACCGTGTCGTTCAGCCGCGGCCTGTTCGGCAAGGCGCCCGATCCCGCATACATCGAGAAGACGCTGAAGGCGCTGTCGCTGTGGGACAAGCGCGACAACAAGCTGATGACGCTGTCGGGCGGCATGAAGCGCCGCGTGATGATCGCGAAGGCGCTGTCGCACGAACCGCGCATCCTGTTCCTCGACGAGCCGACGGCCGGCGTCGACGTCGAGCTGCGCCGCGACATGTGGAAGCTCGTCGATTCGCTGCGCGAAAGCGGCGTGACGATCCTGCTGACCACGCACTACATCGAGGAGGCCGAAGAGATGGCCGACCGGATCGGCATCATCCTCGGCGGCGAACTCGTGCTCGTCGAGGAAAAGCGCGAACTGATGCGCAAGCTCGGCAAGAAACAGCTCACCGTGCAGCTCGAGCAGCCGCTCGCGGACGTGCCGCCCGCGCTCGCGCCGTTCGGGCTCGAACGCGCGGAGGACGGCGCCGCACTCGTCTATACGTACGACTCGCAGCGCGACGACGCGAGCATCGCGAAGCTCATCAATGCGCTCGGCTCGGCCGGCATCGGCTTTCGCGACCTGCACACGACGCAGAGCTCGCTGGAAGACATTTTCGTCAGCCTGATCGACAACCGCCGCAACGGCGTGCAAGGAGCCTGACGCTTGACGTCCTCCGCTCCCTAAAGGGAGAGGATTCCCACACCTGGCGATGCACGTCCGCATCGGAGAATGTTCAAAGCAGCGTTGGTATCTCGATCATGCAAGACACCACAGCCACCACAAACCCACTCTCTTATTCGCAGTCCCGCGATACCTTTCGGCCGCGTCGTGCTGTCTTTCGACCCACACGACGAACAGGACTGGGTCGAACCGCTTTCGTCCACTTCCTCGAACGTGACTCCGTGCGCGATCGCTTTGTAGCGGAGCTTGTTTCTGAAGGACGACCAGGATGCGTCGTAGACGCTCTTCGCCATCCTGGTTTTGGCGAGTTTTTTGGCCGACACGTTGCCAACCGCGATGTAATCGAACCGCCGCATCAGATCGAGCGCGAGCTTGTGCTGGAAGTCGGCGCGGGCATTGGCGATCTTTGCGTGCAGCTTCGCGATATGTCGCTTGTGCTTTCGTGCTCGCTGCGCTTTCGCGAGCTTTTCCGCCGCTCGTCGACCGAACTGGTCATTGGGCAGTTTCTCGCCGGTCGAAAGTGTGGCGAAGTCTTTCAGGCCGAGATCGATGCCGACGCCGGAACGGATCGGGCGGGCCGGAACATCCGGCATCTCGATCACGATGTTGAGAAACCAGTTGCCGCGCGCATCCTGCGCAAAGTTGGTTCCGTCCTTGATCTTGCCTTCGGGAAGCGCCCGGCTGTTGAATACGCGAAAGGTGTTACCGGCAAAACGGAACGCGTCGCCCTCGCGCTTCAGGTCACGCCCCTTCAGCGGCACCCAGCCGAGCGACTTCCTGCCGCGATAACGCAGGTACGGGCGACGGTGCTGACTGCGCGACTTCGCGTATTGCTCGCACGTCGCGTTGACCGTGCCGGAGTGAATACCGAGTTCCTTGCTGCTGCCGGTCGTCAGCACGTTCAGGTCGAATCCTGTAGGCCACTTCTTGCTCCACTTGAGCGCGTGCTTCTGCGTGTCGTTGCAGAAATTCCAGACGTAGTTCACCGCGCGGCTCGGCTTGTTAAGCAGTCCGTTGAGCGACTTCACGCGGTAGCGGTAGACAAGGATCATGTCGGTGATCCTAATCCGTGGAAGAAGCTGTCTGTCAATAGCAATCCTTTCCTCCCCGTCCTGAAGGACGGGGTTTCTCGGAGCAACTGATGAACTGGCATGGAATCCGCGCGATCTATCGCGCAGAAATGGCCCGTACGCGCCGCACGCTGATGCAGAGCATCATCGCGCCGGTGATCTCGACGTCGCTGTATTTCGTCGTGTTCGGCTCGGCGATCGGCTCGCGCATCAGCGACGTGAACGGCATCGGCTACGGGTCGTTCATCGTGCCGGGCCTCGTGATGCTGTCGCTGCTGTCGCAGAGCATCTCGAACGCGTCGTTCGGCATCTACTTCCCGCGCTTCACGGGGACGATCTACGAGATCCTGTCCGCGCCCGTGTCGTACTGGGAAATCGTGATCGCGTACGTCGGCGCGGCCGCGTCGAAGTCGATCCTGCTCGGCGTGATCATCCTCGCCACGGCCGGCCTGTTCGTGCCGCTGCACATCCTGCATCCGTTCTGGATGGTGCTGTTCCTGGTGCTGACGGCCGTCACCTTCAGCCTGTTCGGCTTCGTGATCGGCATCTGGGCCGACAGCTTCGAGAAACTGCAGCTCGTGCCGCTGCTGATCATCACGCCGCTCACGTTCCTCGGCGGCAGCTTCTATTCGGTCGACATGCTGCCGCCCGCGTGGCGCGTGATCACGCTGTTCAATCCGATCGTCTACCTGATCAGCGGCTTCCGCTGGTCGTTCTACGGGATCGCCGACGTACACGTGTGGATCAGTCTCGCTGCAACCACGCTGTTCCTCGTGATCCTGCTCGCGATCGTCGCGTGGATGTTCCGCACCGGCTACAAACTGAAGAATTGACGACGGCCGGCGTCACGCGCGCCGCCCGCCGATGACGCATTTGGGCAAGCAGGCGGCGCTTTTCCTCTGATGCGGCGGTTTGTGGTCGCGTCTACTGAATACGAAGCATCGGGGCCCTGGAGCATGCGCTGCGCGGCCCCTTTTTCATTTCAGAGGACGCCATGCCCGCCGCCACCGCTCCCGCCTCCGCCGCCGCCCGGCTCGAACGCCTGCCGTTCTCCGGCTATCACAAGCGCATCTTCTTCATCATCGCGATCGCGTTCTTCTTCGATTCGGTCGACCTCGGCACGATGACGTTCGTGCTCGGCTCGATCCGCAAGGAGTTCGGCCTGTCGACCGCGGCCGCCGGCCTCGTCGCGAGCGCGAGCTTCTTCGGGATGGTGCTCGGCGCGGCCGTCGCCGGCCTGCTCGCCGACCGCTTCGGCCGCCGGCCCGTTTTCCAGTGGAGCATGGTGCTGTGGGGCGCCGCGTCGTACCTGTGCTCGACCGCGCAGAGCGTCGACGCGCTGATCGTCTACCGCGTGCTGCTCGGCATCGGGATGGGCATGGAGTTTCCGGTCGCGCAGACGCTGCTGTCGGAATTCGTGCCGACCGAGAAGCGCGGCCGCCTGATCGCACTGATGGACGGCTTCTGGCCGCTCGGCTTCATCACGGCCGGCATCGTCGCGTATTTCGTGCTGCCGCAATTCGGCTGGCGCACCGTGTTCGCGCTGCTCGCGATTCCGGCCGTGTTCGTGCTCGTCGTGCGCCGTATCGTGCCGGAATCGCCGCGCTGGCTCGAACATGCGGGCCGGCACGCGGAAGCCGACACGGTGATGCAGTCGATCGAGGCAAAGGTGATGCGCTCGGCCGGCGTCGCGACGCTGCCGCCGCCGTCGCGGCTTGCGGAGCCGGCCGCCGCCCGTGGCCGCGGCGCATTGCGCGAGATCTGGAGCGGCGTGTACCGCCGCCGCACGGTGATGGTTTGGCTGCTGTGGTTCTTCGCGCTGCTCGGCTTCTACGGTCTCACGTCGTGGCTCGGCGCGCTGCTGCAGCAGGCCGGCTTCGAAGTCACGAAATCGGTGTTCTACACGGTGCTGATTTCGCTCGGCGGCGTGCCGGGCTTCCTGTGCGCCGCGTGGCTCGTCGAACGCTGGGGCCGCAAGCCGACCTGCATCGCATCGCTGATCGGCGGCGGCGCGATGGCGTACGCGTACGGCCAGAGCGCGCTGTACGGCGGCAGCACGACGCTGCTGATCGTCACGGGCCTCGCGATGCAGTTCTTCCTGTTCGGAATGTGGGCGGCGCTGTACACGTACACGCCCGAACTGTACGGCACCGGCGCACGCGCGACGGGTTCGGGCTTCGCGTCGGCGGTCGGCCGGATCGGCTCGCTGATCGGGCCTTACGTGGTCGGCGTCGTGTTGCCGGTGTTCGGTCAGGGCGGCGTGTTCACGCTCGGTGCGCTGTCGTTCGTCGCGGCGGCCGTCGCCGTATGGACGCTCGGGATCGAGACGAAGGGGCTCGCGCTGGAGCAACTGGCGGCAGGCGACGAGACGGACGGCAGCGGCCGGTATCCGGCGGCGGCGGCGGACGAGGCGTCCTGATCGCCGCGGTCGGTTTTCAAGCCGTTTCGGGCGAGGCGAGCGTTCGGTACCGCCCGGCGGGCTGCATGAATCGACGCGCTTCGCATCCGGCGCGACGCTGCTGGACCGAATCGACGCGCCGGTTCGATATATCGCGACGATCGCGTGACGGCGCCGCCGCTTTCACTCCCGCTCGAGGATCGCATCGATGGCTCCCGCACACGACGAGCGCGCTGCGCCGGATCCGGACGCTCGATCTCGACATCGTCCCGTCGACGCACGGCCCGGCGATCGCGCACGACGTTCCGCACGTGCTCGCCGGCACGATCGCTCACGGCGAAGCCGCCGCCGCGTGAGCCGCGGCGGCGGTCATCCGACAGCGGTGCGGCCGGGGCCGGTCAGGCGTCGGCGACGATGAATTCTTCGGCCGCCTTGCGCTGGACTGCGGCCATCACGGCCAGTTCACGCTTGCTGCGCGCGTCGCCGGACACGACGCCCGTCGCATGCTTCGCCTTCGCACCCAGCGGGAAAAAGACGAACGACGCGCCGGCCGGGGCCGCCGGCTCCGCGCGCAGGCGTTTGTTCAGGATTTTCAGGTACTTCTTCTTCGAGACTTCCTTGGCAGCCATGGCACCCTCCACGTACACGTGATGCGGGCCAGCATACCAGTTTTGCCGATGCGCTCCGTGACAGCGGCCGCGCGGCGCGCCCCACCGCTTCGATCGCGTCAGAATAATTTTCGCCCGCGATGTCGATTCGCGTCGCCGTCGCACGTCGTATTGTCGTAACCGATCGTTTTGCCGTCGCACCGCCGGCAAGCGCCCTATTCACGTTCGAGGAGATACGACAATGCGCGTCATGGTCATCGTCAAAGCCACCGCCGATTCCGAATCCGGCCAAATGCCCGACCCCGACATGCTGGCCGCGATGGGCCGGTTCAACGAGGAACTGATGAAAGCCGGCATCCTGCTCGCGGCCGACGGGTTGCGCCCGAGCAGCCACGGCAAGCGCGTGCATTTTTCGGGCAAAAGCCGCGCGGTCATCGACGGCCCGTTCGCCGAAACGAAGGAACTCGTCGCCGGCTACTGGCTGTGGCAGGTGAAATCGATGGAGGAAGCCGTCGAATGGGTGAAGCGCTGCCCGAACCCGATGCCCGGCGACTCCGATATCGAGATCCGCCCGCTGTTCGAGGCCGAGGATTTCAGCCCCGCATTCACCCCCGGGCTGCAGAAGCCATAAGCGTCAAACGTGACGGTTGACGAAGCCCTGCCTAGTAACGTATCGTTTTGACACGTTACTAGGCAGGGCTTCGTCATGCATTCCCGTTTCGACCGTTTCCGCTCCACCGCGCTCGGCGCCCAGCTCGAAGCGTTGATCGATCGGCCCGAGCGCTATCTCGAGTTCGCGGCGCTGTCGCGTGTCGGCGTCGCCGCGATCGGCGCGATCCAGGACGAGATCGCGCGCACGTTCCCCGAAGTCGAAGCCGACACGACGGCCCGCCAGTTCTGCGGTGCGATGGTCGCCGACGTCATGCGCCGCCACGGCCATGAGGTCGTGCAGGCGCGCGGGCGGCTCGGCGGTGCGCCGTTCAGCTATGGCGCGGTATTCAGCGCGTACCCGCACCGGCTGCCGTTCGCCGACGTCGTCGCCGCGCTGGCTCGCATGCCCGCCCGGCTCGCCGCCTATGCGACGCATGTGCCGGCGGCGCTGGCCGTGCGCCGCCCGGCCGGCACCGGCTTCTCGCTCGTCGAACACGCATGCCACCTGCGCGATCTCGATGCGGTGTTCGCCGCGCGCATCGACGCCGTGTGTACGGCCGAGTTGTCCATGATCGAATCCGTCGACGGCACTGCGCTCGCCGCGCAACGCGACTATCTCGCGCAGCCGCTCGATGTCGCGGTGGCGGCGTTCGGCCGCGGCCGCGCCGCGCTGTGCGCCACCGCGGCCGCGCTGGAACCGTCGCAACTCGCACGCTGCGGGCTGCGCGACGGCATCCGCCGCATGTCGCTCGACGAACTCGTGCGCGAGCTGCTCGACCACGACCGCACGCACGTGCTCGAACTCGACGAACTGCTCGCCGAACTCGAATTGCCGCCGCTTCATTCGATGCACGCCGCATGATCCCGTCCACCCCCGTCGTCTTCATTCACGGTTTCATCGGCACGTTCGACGTGCGCGGATGGAACGGCCCGCATCTCTGCCCCGACCTGCTCGGCTACGGTTCGCATCGCGCCACGCCGCCCGACGCGATCTCGCTTGCCGCGCAGGTCGAACACGTGCGGCAAACCGTCGATACGTACTTCGGCATGCAGCCGGTCGATGTCGTCGGCCATTCGGTCGGCGGCGCGATCGCGATGCTGTTCGCGCAGGCGCACCCCGAACGGGTGCGGCGTATCGTCAACGTCGAAGGCAATTTCACGCTCGACGATGCGTTCTGGTCGGCATCGGTCGGCCGCATGACGCCGGGCGAAGCCGATGCGATGCTCGACGGCCTGCGTGCGGCTCCGCTCGACTGGCTGCGCGGCGCGATCGACGCACCGTCGCCGCGCCAGCTCGACGACGCCCGCCGCTGGCTCGCGCATCAGCCGGCATCGACGCTGCGTGCGATGGGCCGCTCGGTGATCGAGACGACCGGCGCCGCGGGCTACCTGCCGGCGCTCGCGCAGGTGTTCGAGCGTCACCCCGTCTGGCTGATCGCCGGCGAACGCTCGCGCGCGGGCTGGCACGTGCCCGAACACGCGCTCGCGCGCTGCGCCGGCTTCGACACGATCGCCGGCAGCGGGCACCTGGTCGCGGCCGAGCAGCCCGATGCATTGCGCGCCGCCATCGCGCGCATCGTATGCAAGCCGTCCGCCTGACAACCCGTAGGATTCGCCGAAATATGGTTGAAAGGCGCGGTTGCTAGAGTCGCCGGAACAGGGTTTTCCCGGCCTCCGGCCGGACTGGGTCGACATATGCAAGGATCGATGCGCCTGGCACGTACCTTCTGGCTCCTTCTGCTGCTCGCCGTCACGAGCCCTGCTTTCGCCTTCCATGCGCGGGTCGTCGCGATCCCGAGCGCCGCGATGAGCGAGACGCTGAAGGCCACCATCGTGCTGCCCGACGACTACGCGCGCGACAACCACGGCGAACGTTACCCCGTCGTCTATCTGCTGCACGGCTCGGGCGGCGACCATACCGACTGGACGTCGAACACGCACATCGCCGCGCTGGCCGACCGCTATCGCGTGATCCTCGTGATGCCCGACGGCGGACACGAAAGCTGGTACATCGACAGCCCGTTCGATTCAGGCAGCCGCTACGAGACCTTCGTCGGCGACGAAGTCGTGTCCTATGTCGACCTGCATTTCCGCACGATCGCGGCCCAGCACGCGCGCGCGATCACCGGGCTCAGCATGGGCGGCTTCGGCGCCCTGCGCATCGCGCTCGACCGGCCCGACACGTTCGGCGCGGTCGGCAGCATCAGCGGCGCGGTCGATCCGCGCTGCTGCACGGACGAGCCGGGGATCGCCCACGTGTTCGGCGATCCCGATCGCCATCCGTCATTCTGGAATCGCAACGTGATCGTCGAAAGCGCGCGGGCGTTCGTGCGCGCGCATCTCGACCTGACGATCGATTGCGGCCGCGACGATGCCTTCGTCGGCTCGAACCGCACGCTGCACGAACGGCTCGTCGCGCTCGGCGTGCCGCACGACTATGCGGAGCGGCCGGGCGGCCATACGTGGGATTACTGGGCGAATGCGATCCGCTATCAGATGCGGTTTTTCGCGACCTCGTTCCAGCATCGCGGCTACGCGTCTCGTGCCGCGCCGTCCACGCCGGGCATGACACGCGCGGGCTGACGCACGGCTTCCGTTACGGCGGCGATCCGGCCGACGCCTGCCCGACGCCGGAAATCGAAACGGGATGACGAACCGGCATGCCGGGCATGAACGCCCGACAAGAAGATGAATGCGCGCCGCTCGACGCGCGACACCAGAGAAACGACGAAGCCGTCAGTTGTCGTGCGCGGCACTCGCGCCGACGATGCGATCGAAGAATTCCTGTGCACGCGCCAGCTCGTCGAGCGCGCGATCGAGACGCGACATCGCGCGTGCGTATTCGGCCGACGAGCCGTCGTCGTCGCTTTCGCCGCGCACCGCGCGAAACGCCCGATCCACGTTGCGCGTCGCTTCGACGAAGCGTTGTGCGGCTCGCGCTTCCCGCGAACAGATGTGGGTCGACATCGACACTTCTCCCTCAGGATTGCAGTGTGAAGCACGCCGACGCTCAGTGTGCGTGATACGCATGTCGGCGGCGTGAACCACGCCCCGTCGCGTGGCGACGTATCGGCCGCGGCACCGCGCGCTTCGTGCCGATTGTCGCTCCGCGTTCGCCGATCCGCTACGGAGAGATTGCAACAAATTCTTGCGCGAACGATTTCGCGCGTGGCGTCACGCGCGCCCGATGCGCGGATGGGCGAGCCCGGCGAACGCAGCCGCCTCACCCGGCGACAGGTCGAACAGATCGCCGGTGAGATCGCGCGGATGCTCGACCGCCGGCCGGTTGCGCATGCGCGCGACGTGCGTGGGCGCCACATACGCGGCCGCCGTTTCGATCGGCGGCACATCGAACAGATCGCGCGTGACGCCGCGCACGGCGTCCGTCGGCGAACGGCCGCGCAAGCGCGCGACCAGCTCGACGAAGCGATCGAAATCGCCCGCGCGCGTGGCCTTGTTCACTTCCGCGAGATCGCGCGCCTTCAGCACGCACGGCTGCGCGAGCCGCACGAAATACGGTGCTTCGAGCTCCACCGACAGCGCGAGCGGATAGCTCTTGCCCGTCTGCTCCTTCGCACGCCCGATGCAGTCGACCACGGCCGCTCCCTGCGCGGCGCCCAGCGGCCTGCCGGTGCTCACGCTGCGCAGGTGGTCGGGAAACACGCGCAACTGCGTGCCGACCGTCAGCGCGGTGGACGATGCGCACACGAGCGCGTAGTGCTGCTCGCGGCGCCGGCCCGACGGCAACGTCGAACGGCTGGCGATGAACGTGTGCGGCGGCAAAGGCCGCACCTGCCCGCTTGCGTCGACCCACGCATTCCACAGCAGCGCGTCCTTGCGCTCGCCCGCGCGCGAGCGCGACGCGACCGGCGAAAACAGCGCGAGCAGCGAGCCCGTGCGATGCGCGGCGACTTGCGCGCTGTTGCCGAGCGGCTGGTTGATGCCCCACAGAAAGCGCCCGCCCCCGAGCCGGCGCTCCCATTCCTTGCGGAGCACGACGGTCGGCAGTTCCTCACCGGACTCGGTACCGATCTTGGTCCAGCAGAACGTGGGGGGGAGGTGTTTCAGTGTCATCAACTTTCTCGGGATACAGCCTCGCTGTCGACAGCAAGCCCATTCAACAGCCGTAACTGTATAGGTATAATGCATCGCATGGAAGCCCCGGACCAAGATTTTCCCGTTCAAGACCTGTTGCGCCGCTTGATGGCAGATACGCGCTCGTCCAGCGAAATCGCGCGACTTTCCGGGGTCAGCCAGCCAACCGTGTCGCGCCTTCGGCTGTCGAACGGGCGCCGGCTGCGCCGCAGCGCGCCATTCAACAAGCTATGCAGTTTCTATGGTGTCGAGACGGAGCCGTCGCGCCGCCGGTACAACGACCTGCTGCGCGACGCGATCGTCGACGCGTGGGATGGCTCGGACGAGCACGGCCGGGCGCTGCTGGTCGTGATTCAAGGGCTGAAGGATTTGCAGGCGAAGGCCGATGACGGGTGATGTCGCCGACGTGCCCGGTCATTCGTCGAGATTGAATGTGATCGGTGCGCGCGCCCGCGCCGGCGACGGCGCACCGTTTTTCGCGTGCGTCGCGCAGCGGCTCGCCAGCCCCGCGTCGCGCGCCGCGGCATCGAGGCACGAATAGCCGCAGCCGGTCGCGACACGTGCGGCGACCACCCGGCCTGCCGCATCGGGTCCCCGTCCGGCGTTCAGCCGTCCTCGCACGCGAAAATCGCGCGTCGCCAACGATATGAAGAGGACTGCGTAGCGATCGTCCCGATATCCATCGCGTCGCGCTGTGTCGCTCGCCCTGCCACTGTCCCCGGCCGTATCCCGTCAGCCGTCGCACGCCGCACCGCATTGCGCGAGCGAATTCTCCTTGCTGCGAAATACCAGCGGCTGTTCGTCGCGCGGCGCACGACGTCGTGCGAACTGCACGGCCTGTTCGATCCGGTCGTGATGCGCGGACTTCGCGCACACCGGATCGGCCTCTTTCGGGTCGCCGGCCAGCAGGTAGGCCTGGCACCGGCAACCGCCGTGATCCGCATGGCGCTCGTCGCACGTGCGGCACGGCGCTCTCATCCAGTCTTCGCCGCGAAACGCGTTGAACGCATCGCTGTCGTACCAGATTTCCCGCAGCGCGCGGTCGCGCACGTTCGGCAACGCGAGCCCCGGCAGCGACCGCGCGGCATGACACGGCAGCGCGGTGCCGTCCGGTGCGACGCCGAGGAACACCGAGCCCCAGCCGTTCATGCAGGCCTTCGGGCGGCGCTCGAAATAGTCGGGCACGACGAACAGGATCTTGCAGCGCTCGCCGATCAGCTTGCGATAGCGGTTGACCGTTTCCTCGGCCTCGCGCACCTGCTCGACGGTCGGCATCAGTTGGTCGCGATTGAGCATCGCCCAGCCGTAGTACTGCGTGTTCGCCAGTTCCAGGTAATCGGCGCCGAGATCGAGCGCCATCTCGATGATCTGCCCCACGTGCGGCAGGTTGTAGCGATGCAGCACGCAGTTGAGCACCATCGGGTAGCCGTGCGCCTTGATCAGCCGCGCCACGTCGCGCTTCAGCTCGAACGTGCGCGTGCTGGTCAGGAAATCGTTCAGCTCGCGCGTCGAATCCTGCAGCGACAACTGGATGTGGTCGAGCCCGGCGGCCTTGAGCCGCTCGATGCGCGCGACGTTCAGCCCGATGCCCGACGTGATCAGGTTCGTATAGAAGCCAAGGCCGCGCGCATGCGCGACGAGCGTCTCGAGGTCGCCGCGCTGCAGCGGCTCGCCGCCCGAGAAGCCGATTTGCGCGGCGCCGAGCGCGCGCGCATCACTGATGACCGTGCGCCATGCGTCGGTATCGAGTTCCGCGCCGTGAGTCGCGAAATCGATCGGGTTGTAGCAGAACGCGCAGTGCAACGGGCAGCGGTACGTGAGTTCCGCGAGCAGCCACAGCGGCGCGGACGGACGGGGCGTGTCGGGCGTCATGTCAGTCCAGCCAGCCGCGCAGTCGCGCATGATCGAGAAAACGGTAGACGTCGGTCGCGAGATCCGATTGCATGAACAGGCGCTCGAGTTCGCCGATGATGTCGTCCAGTTCGCGCGTGCCGTCGCAGCGCGCGAGAATCTCGCCGGCACTCGGATTGAGCTTGACCATGCCCTCCGGATAGAGAAGTACGTACGCATCCTGGGCCGCCTCCCATTGCAGGCGGTACATGCCCCTGAGGCAGGGGCGCAGCGGCACGCCGCTGGCGGCTTCGATCGCATTCATTGGGGGTAGGCCTTTTCGACGGCGTCGAGCATCGACCACAGGATGTCGAGCTTGAATTGCAGAATGCCGAGCGCGCGCTGCTGGGCGTCCGGTGTCGTGAAATGCTGCAACGTGACCGCGAGCCCATGCTCGACGTCGCGCTGCGCGAGCGGCACGCGGCTGCGGAAGTAATGCAGCCCGGCCGGCTCGATCCACGGGTAATGCGACGGCCAGCCCGCGAGCCGGTCGAGATGAATCTGCGGTGCGAACATCTCGGTCAGCGACGAGCACACGGCTTCCTGCCACGGCGCGCGCCGCGCGAAATTCACGTACGCATCCACCGCGAAGCGGACGCCGGGCAGCACGTGTTCGAGCGACCACAGTTCGGCACGCGTGAGGCCGCACGCCTCGCCGAGCCGCACCCACGCCTCGATGCCGCCCTCGTTGTCGCCCTGCCCGTCGTGGTCGATCAGCCGCTGGATCCAGCGGCGCCGCGTATCGCGGTCGGCGCAGTTCGACAGGATCGCCGCATCCTTGAGCGGAATGCAGATCTGGTAGTAGAAGCGGTTCGCGACCCAGCCGCGGATCTGCGCGGGCGAACAGGCGCCGCTGTTGAGCCGCCGGTTGAACGGATGATGGATGTGATAGCGCGATTCGAGCGCACGCAGGCGCGCCTCGAATTCGGTCGCGGTCCAGGGCGTCGCGTGCAACGCCGTAGCGGGGATCGGTGCGTTCATCATCAGACCTGGAATTGCATGCCGTCGTGTGCGACGTCGATGCCATGCGCACGCAGGTGCGCGTGTTCGACGGAATGCGGATCGAGAATCGGGTTCGTGTTGTTGATGTGCGTGAGCACCTTGCGCGTTCGTGCGGGCAGCAGGTCGAGCCAGTCGATCATGCCGGGCCGCCCGCCTTCCGCGCACTGCGCGAGATGCCCCATGTCGGCCGCGTGCTTGCCCGACAGGCCGAGGTCGATCATCTCGGTCCCGGTCCAGAACGTGCCGTCCACCAGCACGAGATCGGCGCCGTCCATTGCCGCGCGCACGTCGTCGGTGACCGACGCGAGCCCCGGCGCATAGAACGCGCGCCGCCCGCTCGCGACGTCTTCGATCGACAGCGCGATGTTGTCGCCGGGCGCGGCCGCCGCGCGCCGCGGCGAATAAGGCGGCGGCTTGCTGTCGACGGCGATCGCGGTGAAACGGATCCCGCCCGCCGCCGGCACCGCGAACGGCTCGCCGGGCACGATCGTGTGCGCGGCGACGCCGCAGTAATGGCCGAGCAGCGGCACGAGCGGCAAGCCGGTCGACAGGTCGTCGAGCACCGGCGCGCTCGCGTAGAGCGGCAGCGGCGTCGAGCGCTCGCGCAGCATCAGCAGGCCCGTCACGTGATCGATCTGCGCGTCGCACAGCACGACGGCGGCGACGCCGCTGTCGCGGATCGCGCGCGCCGGTTGCAGGTCCGGATCCGCGCGCAACTGGGAAAGAATGTCGGGCGACGCGTTGACGAGGACCCAGTCGACGCCGTCGTCGCTGACCGCGATCGACGACTGCGTGCGCGGCAGCACGTGGCCGCTTCCGCTGCGCGCACGGCGGCAGTTCGCGCAATTGCAGTTCCATTGCGGCAGGCCGCCGCCGGCTCCCGAGCCGAGTATCTTGATCTTCATGGGCGTCAATTCCCGAGGCCGCCCGCGCCGACCACGGCGAAACGGGCGGCGCGCACGGCGATCAGCGGTTGGCGATGTACATCGTGATTTCGAAGCCGAAGCGCAGGTCGGTGTAAGACGGTGTCGTCCACTGCATGGTGTGTCTCCTGTCGAGTTGATGATCGAAGCGTTGCTGGATGGATCGAACGACCGCGGCAATCGAGCGGTCGGTTCCTGTTCAGCAAGGAGCGTGCCGAAGCCGTACTTCGGCGGCACGGCGGCCCTCGACGGCCGTCATCCGGGCATCGGGACGCAATCCTTACGAATAGCCGACACGATTCCCGCGAATACGTGCCGCCGCCCCGGCGGCACGCTGTCCGCGAGTGGTCACAAGTGTTGAATCGTTGAACACCGGTGTTGCAACTTGACACACCGGCTGTGACAGGTCGCGCACCGTGCGACGGCCGCGCGTCAGTCGCCGTCGGATGGATGGCGCCCCGCGTCGGCGGCCGGCATCTTCCGGTAGATCGTGTTGCGCGAGACGCCGAGCGCGCGCGCCGCGGCGGATACGTTGCCGCCATGACGCGCGAGCGCGGCGGCGATCGCGGACGCGGCGACATCCTGGAGACGCGCGTCGGCGGGCAGCGACGCGTCCGCGATGCGAGCCCCGACGCCCGCCGCGGCGAGCGCATCGGGCGTGGTCTGCACGGCCTGCGCGTCGGCGCGCCGCAGGTCGTCGAAGAAGTCGTCCGGCAGGTGCTCGCGCCGGATTTCGCCGTCGTCGTCGACCATGGCCGCCGCCGTGCGCAGCAGGTTGCCGAGCTGGCGGAAATTGCCCGGCCACGTGCAGCGCACGAACAGCGCCATCACGTCCGGCGCGACGGACAACGGCGGCCGGCCGGGGCCCGCGAACGCCTCGCGTTGCAGCATTTTCTGCACGACGACCGCGAGATCCGTGCGGTCGCGCAACGGCGGCAGGCGCACCACGAGGCCGTTGAGCCGGTAGTACAGATCCTCGCGAAAGCGGTTCTGCGCGATCATCTCGCGCAAATCGCGGTGGGTCGCGCAGATGATCGCGATGTCCACGGCGATCGTCTTCGTCGACCCGAGCGGATTCACGAGGCGCTCCTGCAGCACGCGCAGCAGCCGCACCTGCAGCGGATACGGCATGTCGCCGATCTCGTCGAGGAACAGCGTGCCGCCGTTCGCCTGCAGCAGCTTGCCGATCGCCCCCTTGCGGCGCGCACCGGTGAACGCGCCCTCCTCGTAACCGAACAGCTCGGACTCGATCAGCGTCTCCGGAATCGACGCGCAGTTGACCGCGACGAACGGCGCGGCGCGGCGCGGCGAGTCGTTGTGGATCGCCTGCGCGAGCAGTTCCTTGCCGGTGCCGGTCTCGCCGGTGATCAGGATCGGGATGTCCTTGCCGATCACCTTGCGCACCTTCGCGATCACGCACGCGACCTGCGCGTCGCCGGTGTCGAGATAGTGGAGCCGCGACAAGCCGGCCGACGTGCCCGCGGCCGGCGCGGGCACCGCGTTCGAGTGTGCGGCCGGCGCCCCCGCGTCATGGACGTCGGTCGGCCGGCTGCCTTCGGCGAGCGTCGCGCGGCGAAAGTGCACGCGCGCGCAGACCACCGCGCCGTTGCCGAGATTCAGCATCAGGTGCCGGTCGGTGCTCGCGCGCATGCGGTCGATCAGTTGCGCACTGGTGATGTCGAACAGCGACGACAGCGTGTGCGCGCGCAGCGCGGCGAGCGGCATGCCGAGCTGGAACTGCGCGCTGCGATTGGCCGACAGGAAGCGGCCGTCCGCGGTGAACGCGACGATCCCCTCCATCAGCGTGCCGAGGAACTCGGGGCGGCCATGGAACGACACCTGCAGCGTTTCCTGGAAGGTCGTCGTAAACAGGTGATTCTCGATCATCTGCACCGACATCTTCGCAAGCGCCATCGTGTGCTGGTGATAGCTGCGGTGATCGCCCGTCACGTCGAGCACCCCGATCGCGTCGCCGTACGGATCGAGGATCGGCACGCTCGAACAGGTCAGGAAGCGGTTCGCGGCCAGGAAGTGCTGGTCGCCGTGGACGACCATCGGGCACAGCTCGGCCAGCGCCGTGCCGATCGCGTTGGTGCCCTGCCGGTTCTCCGCCCAGTTCGCGCCCGGGCGCAGCGCGACTTTCTCCGCGCGGCGCAGGAAATCGTCGTCGCCGATCGAATGCAGGATCAGGCCTTCCGCATCGGTCAGCACGATCATGCTCTGCGTGTTGACGATCTGCTCGTGCAGCGTCTCCATCACCGGCATCGCGTGCACGCACAGCACACGGTTCTGCTCGCGCTTGAGCACCAGCGCCGAGTTCGACAGCACGTCGTAGTCGGGCCGTGCCGACACCCGCAGGCCGAACGTCTCCGAGCGCTCATGGGCCTTCTGGATCGATGGTGCGGGCCAGCCAGCGGGATGCGCGGCCCGTGACCCGGCCGCCTGCTCTACGTCGTCGCGCATTGTCTCCTCCGGGGGATTCTTCCGGTCAACTGCCGGATGCTTTGCCGTCATTGCAAGCAAGCATCGGGCCACGCCGGCACCCGGATACGAATTGAAAGCACGATGTAATGAATCGTCCGGGTGCGGCGGCGTCGCGTCGCGCGACGGCCAAGGCTTTGTGATACCGCGATTTCCCGACGCGCGGCTACCCGTGCGAATCCGGAGCTTTCCGGCTGGCGCGTTTCTGGCTTCATCGCAGAACCCATCCGGTCGCCATGCCCAGCCGAGCGACGGTTGCCTCTTCCCATTCCGCCCGAACCCTATCGACATGACACGTCGCCCGATTCGATCCACGCCGTCGCCCGCGCCGCGGGCCTTGTCCGGCACGCCAGCGTCGCCGACCGCGCCCGTGCGCCGCCGCCTGCACCGCGACGCGCAATCGATCGCATTCGCCGTGGCCGGCACCGCGCACGGCCATCCGGTCGTCGTGCTGCACGGCGGGCCCGGCAGCGGCAGCCAGGCCGGCATCCTGCGGCTGTTCGATCTCACCTGCATGCGCGTCGTGCTCGTCGACCAGCGCGGTGCGGGCGCATCCGCTCCACGCGGCGGCACGCGCCACAACAACACCGCACAGTTGATCGCGGATCTGGAGGCGGTGCGCGAGCAGTTCGGCATTGCACGCTGGGGCGTCGTCGGCGGATCGTGGGGCGCCGCGCTCGCACTCGCGTATGCCGGCACGCATCCGGAGCGGGTGACGGGCGTCGTGCTGCGCGGCCTGTTCCTGACGTCGCCACGCGAAGTCCGCGGACTCTTCACGACTTCCCGTTCGCGGGCGCCGCGCGAATGGCGACGCCTGCATGCAGCGGCCGGCGGCGGCCGGCCGGATCGCCTGCTGTCGCGCTGCGCGCAGCGGCTGCGCCACGGCGCGGGCGCGGGCGGGCAGCGCGCCGTGGCGCTCGCGTGGCGCGCGTATGAAAACGCCGTCCTCGGATCGGCGCGCACGCGCCGCTCGCCCGTGCGCGCGATCCGTTCGGACAAGACCGTCGGCCGGCTGATCGACAAATACCGGATCCAGGCGCACTACCTGCAACACGATTGCTGGCTCGGCGAGCGCCGCGTGCTCGCGCTCGCGCGACGGGCCGCGCAAGCCCGCGTGCCGCTGTTCGCCGCGCACGGGATGGACGATCCCGTTTGCCCGGTCGACAATGTCGAGCGGCTCGCGCGAGCCGCTCCCGACGCGAAGATCGAATGCGTGAAGGCCGGGCATCTGGCAAGCGAGCCCGCGTTGGCGCGCAGCGTCGCACGCGCCGTGCATGCGATGTTCGCGACAGCGCCGTTCGCATGACGACTCCGCGCCCATTCGCGTCGTGACGCGATCACGCACGCGGCCGCGCGCCGCTCAATCCCACGCATAGCGCACGCCGACCCACGCGCCGCGCGGCGCGCCCGGCCCGACGAACTGCTCGTTCACCGGATGGGCGCCGTCGAACGTGTGGTTCGGCCCGTTGAAGAAATTCTGGCCGAGCGCGCCGAAGCTTGCGTAGCGCTTGTCGAACAGGTTCGTCACGCTCGCGAACACCTCGACCCGCTTCGTGACCCGGTAACGCATGTCGAGATCGACCAGCACGTAGCCCGCGATCCGGCCGTTCGCGTCGGCGTTGTTCTCGTCGCCGCGCGCGTACACGTCGCTGCGCCAGGTGACGTTCGCGCCGATGTCCCACGCACGCGTCGCCGCATAGTCGAGCCGCAGCTTCACCGTATGCGCGGGAATGCCGGGCACGCGGTCGCCCGGCTTGACCGTCACGTTGCCGTTCGCGTCAGCCGCCGAATTCGCGGGGCTGTGTTCGGTCCACGACGATCGGTAGGTCGCATCGACATGGCTGTACGACAGCCCGACACCGAGCGGACCGAGCCGCGTGCGGCCGGCGAGCTCGATACCCTGCCGCCGCGTGTCGCCGACGTTGCGGAAATAGCCCTGCGCGCTGGCCGGGCTGCTGATGAATTGAATGTCGTCGGTCAGCGTCGTGCGGTAGGCGGCGGCGCTCCAGGTCGTCGCCGCGCCGATGCGGCCGCGCACGCCGGCTTCGAACGTCTTCGAGATCACGGGCTTGAGCGCCGGGTCGGCGATGAAGTCGTTCGGCAGCGAACACGGTGCGGCCGGGTCCGCGCAGGCGAGCTCGATCGCGGTCGGCGAACGCATGCCTTCGTTGTAGGCCGCATATGCGGTGAAGCCCGCGACCGGGTTCCAGTTGAGCCCGACGGCCGGGTTGAAGCGCGAGAACACATGGTTGCCGTCGAGCAGCGGCTGCACGCCGCTCTCGTCGCCGATCCGCGCCTTCGACCAGTCGTAGCGGCCCGACAGCGTCAGCGTCCAGTGCGGCGTCAGCGACAGCGCATCGCTCAGGTATGCGCCGACATTCGCGTTGCGCGTCTTCGCGCTGGTCTGCCGGACGAAATCGCCGATGCCGATCGCCGCGCGCGCGTCGGTGAAAGACGCGTCCTGCGACGACGCGACGTAGCTCGAGTTCGCGATATCGGCCGACACGCCCGCGATCAGTTGATTCTCCATCCCGCCGAGCTTGCCGAGCAGCGTGAGCTGCACGCTGCCGCCGTAGCTGTCGGTGACGATCGTCGATTGCGCGTTGCGGCCCTGCACCGTGTCGACCGTACCGTCGTCGTCCACCGATCCGTAGTCCGTATTGTTGTTGCTGCTCGTGTTGGCATTGCGCAGGTGCCGGTAGTACGCATTGCCGCTCAACTCGACGTGCTCGCCGAAAAAGCGGTCGCCCGACAGCGTCAGGTAGCCGGCGCCGTTGCGGTTGCGGTCCGGATACGTATACGCCTGCTTCGGGTTGCCGAGGAACGAGCGCGGGATCGTCTGGGTGCCGGACAGCGTGTTGTCCGCGCCGCCTGCGGCGATCGACAGCGTCGTGTCCGCATCGGTGTAGCGCAGCTTGCCGAACGCCTGCCTCACGCGGCTCGCGTTGCGGTCGGCCCAGCCGCCGTCGTTCGCGACGTTCGCGCTCGCGTAGTAATCGAGGTTCGGGCCGATCGTCCCGCCCTGCTCGATACCCGCGGTCTTGCGGCCCCACGCGCCGCCCGACACCTCCGCTTCGCCGCCCGGGTTCGACCGGCCGTTCTTCGTCGTGATCGCAAGCGCACCGCCGAGCGTATTGCGCCCGTACACCGGGTTGGAGCCCGGAATCAGCTGCACGCGGTCGATCGCCTGCATGGGCAGGATGTCCCAGTTCACGACGTCGCCGAACGGCTCGTTCACGCGCACGCCGTCGACGAACACCGACAAGCCCTGCGGCGTGCCGAGCAGCGGCGACGCGGCGAAGCCGCGATAGTTGACGTCCGTCTGGTACGGGTTGCCCTGCGCGTCCGAGATCGTCACGCTCTGCAGGTTCGCGGCGAAGAAATCGGCGAGCGTCGCACGGTGCTGCACGTCGAGCTCGGCCGCCCGCACCGTCTGCACGTTCGCCGGCACCTTCGACAGCGGCGTGCCGATCCCGAGCAGCGGCGTCGTGCCGACCACGACCACCGCGGGCAGCACGACGGTCGAGGCGGGCAGCGCGGCCGCGGCGCCCTCCGCCTGCTGCTGCGCGCGCACGCCACCGGGCGGCAGGCCGCACAGCGCCAGCGCGCCGAGGGTCGTGCCGACGCATCGCACACGCCGGCCACGCCGCGTCGCGCCGTCGCGCCCGGTTGCCTTTGGCCTCCTGATCATTTCCGTTGTCTCCGCACTTGCATTGCGCCGGCCCGTGCGATGCACCGCGCGGCGACGGGTGTCGCGAAGCCGACGTGCGAGAACCGTGCCAGCCCCCGAGCAAGAGCGGCGCGCACTGCCCCGCCCATCGCGTCGGACCGGCATGCGCGCGACCGACGGCCCGCTGTTCCGCGGACTGCGCCACCTGTCATGTTTGGCAACACTTCGCGCGCGACGGTGTCCCTGAATGCAACACCTTCGTCGATCCGATGGCGCGCTGCGTCGTGCGACGCATCGCCTGCGATGCGCCGGTGCGCCGCGCCACACCGGCTTCCGGCCGCGATGGCATGCGACTTGCGTGACGGGCAGTGCACTCGGCCCGGAACCCCAACCGTGCCGGCGCGACGAATCGTTCGCGGCGCGGTGCGACCACAATGACCCAGGAGACAACCATGAAGAAACTCTCGGCTTCAGCGAGCCGGCTGGCGACGATCGGAATAGCAGTGGCGGCCGCCGTCGCGCTGAACCCCGGCCTCGTCGAAGCGGCCGCGGACTACCCTGCCGTGACCTACCAGCGCCTGACCGATGCACACGGCGACCCGGGCTGGCTGACTTACTACCGCACCTACGACGGCCGCTCGCATTCGCCGCTCAAGCAGATCGACACGTCGAACGCGAAGGATCTCAAGCAGGTGTGGGCGTACAAATTCCCCGCCGACCTGAAGCAAGGCTTCGAGGCCACGCCGATCGTCAACGGCAACTACCTGTTCGTGACGACGCCGAAGGACAACGTCTACGCGTTCGATGCGAAGACCGGCAAGCAGTTGTGGAAATACGAGCCGAGGCTCGGCGCCGCATCGTTCAAGACCGCGTGCTGCGACGTCGTCAACCGTGGCGTCGCGCTGTACGGCAAGAACGTCTACATCGCGATGCTGAACGGCGAAATCGCGGCGCTCGACGCGCAGAGCGGCAATCTCGTGTGGAAGAAGCAGATGTTCGAGCCGGGCCTCGGCTACGCGTTCTCGCTCGCGCCGCTCGCGATCGACGGCGCGATCGTCGTCGGCACGTCCGGCGGCGAATACGGCATTCGCGGCTACATCGCCGCGCTGAATCCGGAGGACGGCTCGCAGATCTGGAAACGCTACACGATCCCCGCCGCCGGCGAAAAGGGCGCGGAAACCTGGCCCGACGGCATGCAAAGCCATGGCGGCGGCGCAGCGTGGCTCACCGGCACGTACGACGCCGCGTCGCGCACGCTGTACTGGGGCGTCGGCAACCCCGGCCCATGGCTCGCGGCGCTGCGTCCCGGCGACAACCTGTATTCCGACTCGCTGCTCGCGCTCGATGCGAAGAGCGGCAACCTGAAGTGGCATTACCAGTACACGAACAACGACACGTGGGACTACGACGGCGTGAACGCGGCCGTCCTCGCGGACATCAAGTACAAGGGCAAGGACTACGACGCGATCATCCACGCCGACCGCAACGGCTTCTTCCACGCGATCGACCGCACGACCGGCAAGCTGATCTACGCGACGCCGTTCGTGAAGGCGTTGTCGGTCACCGGCTACACGGCCGACGGCAAGCCGATCCAGGACGCATCGAAGTTCCCGAAGGCCGGCACGACGATCGAAACGTGCCCGAGCTTCCTCGGCGGCAAGAACTGGTGGTCGATCTCGTACGACCAGGAACGCAACATCGCGGTCGTACCCGCGCTGCATGCGTGCATGAGCCTGACCGGCAAATCGGTCAGCTACATGGAAGGCCTGCCGTATCTCGGCGAAGGCTTCGAGATCAAGCCCGAGCCGGGCAGCGAAGGCTACGGCGAACTGACGGCCATCGACGTGAACACCGGCAAGAAGCTGTGGAGTCACTGGACGAAGAAGCCGTGGAACGGCGGCGTCGCGACCACGGCGAGCGGCCTCGCGTTCAGCGGCTCGCTCGACGGCCACCTGTACGCGTTCGATACGGCGACCGGCAAGGTGCTGTGGGAAAGCCCGCAACTGGCGAGCGGCATCATTTCGCAGCCGTCGGTGTACGAGGTCGACGGCAAGGAGTATGTCGCCGTGCTCGCTGGCTACGGCGGCGCAAACCCGATCTGGGGCGGCCCGATGGCCGACATCGCGAAGGACGTTCCGCGCGGCGGCACGCTCTACGTGTTCGCGCTCGACTGAACGGGCGCCACGCCCGAATCGCGCCCGAGTCGCGCCCGCATGCGCCCGATGCGGGCGCGACGCCCCACCCGCTTCAACCGGACCCACGACCATGAATACTCGCCTCACTTCCGTTACCGTCGCCAGTCTGCTCGCCGTGGGCGTGGCGCTGACACCGGCAGCCGCGTCGGCCGGCGTGCGCGTCTGCACGTTGCCCGGCAGCCCGACCACGGCGCTCGACCGCTCCGTTGCGCGCGAGGTGTTCCGCACCTCGGGCATCGCTGCGACCTTCAACACACGCGGCGTCGACGACAACGGCGACGACGACGGCATCTCCGCCAGCGAGCTGACGAAATCGCTCGAACGCGACTGCGACGTGGTCGCGGGCTTCCCGCGTTCGGCGATCGCCGATGCGTCGGAATCGAAAATGACGTTCTCGCAAGGCTATCTGCGCTCCGGCTACGTCAGCGTGTCGCTGCGCGACGCGCAAGCGCCGACCGGCGCGAAGGAAACGATCGCGGCCACGTATGGCAGCCCGTCGCAACTGATCGCCGCGCAGCAGGCGAACGCCCGCTTCGACCTCGAAAACACGAGCGAAAAGACGATCGGCGCGCTCGCCACGGGTCGCGCGCAGCGCGCGATCGTCTGGTATCCGAGCGTCGTCGCCTACGAGCGTGCGCACCCGCGACAACGGTTCAAGGTGGCGGCGACATCGTCGCCGTACTCGGACTGGCAATTGTCGTTCGCATTCGGGCCGGGCAAGGACGCGCTGCAACGGCGCATCGACGCCACGCTGTCGCGGATGAGCGGCAACGGCCGTCTCGCCTCGCTCACGCGCGGCTGGACGCTTCCCGACGACATCGCGCAAGCCGCCGCCACGCCCGTGCCCGCGCGGTTTCTCGACGGTGCGATCGCGGCCGCTCGGCGGCCGGCAAAAAACGGCTTCATCAAGGTTTCGACGAGCGAAGGCAGTGGCGTCCCGTCGTTCGACCAGGCGCAGGTGCAACACGGCAAGAAGCTCTATACCGATGCATGCGCGAAATGCCACGGCGACCAGCTCGAGGGCAATACCGCACCCGCGCTGAGCGGGGAATCGTTCGCGCCCGAGGGCAAGTCGCACATCACGGTCGGCGGCATCTTCCTGTACATGTCGAGCAACATGCCGGCCGATCGCCCCGGCAAGATGACTGCCCAGGAATACGAGGACCTGATGGCGTTCCTGCTGTACTCGAACGGCTACGACGCGTCGAAGACCAAGCTGACCGCCGATATCGCCAACGCGTCGAAGGCGCCGCTCGTCGCCGGCCCGCGCAAATAACTTCCCGCCCGCTTTCGTTTCGGTCGACCTTCGTGCCCGGCAGCATGCCCGGCGCGCGGGTCGGACTTTTTCTCGTCATTTCATTCAGGAATACATCATGATCTCCCGACATCGCAGAACCTTCTTCGTACAGGCCGCCGGCCTGTGCGCCGCGCTCGCGGCCGGCACGCGCGCATTCGCAGCCGCACCGCCCGTCGACGAGAACGACGCCGCAGCGAAGACGCTCGGCTACCGCGCAAAGGCCACGGCCGTCGATGCCGGCAAGTTCCCGAAGTATCAGGCCGGACAGACCTGTTCGAACTGCCGCTTCTACAAGGCCGCCACGGGCGAATCCTTCGGTACTTGCCCGATGTTCGCGGGCAAGACGGTTGCCGCCGAAGGCTGGTGCAACGTCTATGCCAAGCTCGCCTGAGGCCGGGCCCGCGCGCGACGGCGCGTCGCGGCGCGGCGTCGTGCGTTCCCCGACGGCACGGCATGCAGGCGGCTCGCATCGCTTTCGCCATCTAATTTTTAATTAGTCATACGTATTACAACATTCACAAAAACGGAGACACACGATGAAGAGCAGGACATGGACGATTTGCGCGGCGCTGCTCGGCGCGGCGGCAAGCCCGAACGGTTTCGCGCAGAGCAGCGTCACGCTGTACGGCGATCTCGACGCCGCATTGCTCTATACGAACCGATCGCTCGATTCGGCAACCGGCGGCAACGCCGGCCGCCAGTTCGCGCTGACCGACACGGGCATGACGCCGACCAACTTCGGCATCGCGGGCACCGAGGATCTCGGCGGCGGGCTGCACGCGAGATTCAAGCTGGAAAGCGGCTTCAACGTCACGGACGGCGCGTTCGGCCATTCGAACGGCAACTTCTTCGGCCGCCAGGCGTGGGTCGGAATCGACGGCGGCTTCGGCGAAACGAAGGTCGGCCTGCAGTTCTCGCCGTTCGTGCTCGCGATACTCGGATCGGATCCGCGCAACGTCTCGCACTTCGGCGCCGCGCTGGTGCCGTATGTCGACAACGTGCTTGTCACGGGCCTGTTCAACCCGAACGCGATTTCGTACACGAGCCCCACGATCGCCGGGCTGACGGCCAGCGCGATGTTCGGTTTCGGCGGCAAGGCCGGCGACTTCCAGGCGGGACGCCAGTATTCCGGCAGCCTCACCTATACGAACGGCGGCTTCATGCTCAACGCGGCGCTCTACGATGGCAACGGCGGCACGTCGCCGACGCCGGTGCCGAGCACGGTCGCGTTCGTCGGCCGCACGATCGGCACCGCCTATACGTTCGGGCCGGTGACCGGCAAGGCGTCGTTCACGAGCTACAAGGTCGCCGGCTCGTTCAGCAACAACGTGTACAGCGCCGGCCTCGACTATCGCATCACGCCCGCCCTCGACCTGAACACCGGTGCGTGGTATACGACCGACCGCAACGATTCGCACAATCATTCGCTGCTTGCCGCGATCGGCGCCGACTACAGCCTGTCGAAACGAACGGGCCTGTATGTGCAGGTTGGCGTGGTCAACAACCACGGTGCGATGAATACGGGCCTCGGCATTACGGGCGGCGCGTTGTACGGGTTGCCGGGCACGACGGTCGGCGTCAACGCAGGCATCCATCACGTGTTCTGACGCAGCGCCTGCGCACGGGCGGCCGCCGCACGCCGCCCGTCCGGCTCCGCACCGCGGGGGCGCCGCCACGGAAACGTGGCGCAAACGCATCCCGGCCGGCATCGGTCCGACCATCCAGCATGCCGATCTCGATGTTTACCCGACCTCAAGTCCGCAGCCGCGGGGCCGTCAAGTCAGGAACGCACGCCCAACATTCGCCGGGAAACCGACGCGCATGCCCTCAAGGAGGCCCACCAACGTGAACTTCTTCGGAATCGGCCGCGGCCGCCGTTCGTCGCGCGCGCTCGTCGGCGACATCGCCGAACAGGCCGGCAGGCTCGGCATCGAGATCTGCGACGTGTCGGGCCACGTCGAGGAAGTCGCGCCCCGCGTCGCCCGGCAGGCACAGGTGTGCCATACGCTGCGCGAATCGGCCGCGCTCACGCTGCGCGGCAACCACCGGATCGCCGAGGCCGCCCAGCAGGTGCGCGACGTCAGCGCCAATGCGTCGAATGCGGTCCGGCAGTCGCAGCAGACGATCGAGGCATCGCTCGCCGACATTCACGGCCTCGTCGAGGGCGTCACCACGATCGGCGATCAGATGGGCGCGCTGCGCGACGCGCTCGATCACGTGCGGGCCGTGTCCGAGGAAATCTCCGTCATCGCGCGCCAGACCCACCTGCTCGCGCTGAACGCCGCGATCGAGGCCGCACGCGCCGGCGAGTCGGGACGCAGCTTCGCGGTCGTCGCGGCCGAGGTCAAGAACCTGTCCGCGAAGACCGGGCAGGCGACGGCCCAGATCGAGACGACCCTCGCGCGGCTCGCCGAGCAGACCGAACACCTGATCGCGGAAGGCACCGACAACGCCGCCCGCGCGCATCGCGTGCGCGAGGGCACGCGCACGATCGGCGAGGTCGTGCATGCGACCGGCCACGCGATCACCGAGCTTGCAGGAGAAGCCGAACAGATCGCGTCGCTGACGGACGAGATCGAGACGCAGTGTCACCGTCTCGACGAGCAGGTGGGCGAGATGGCGTCCGGCGTCGAGAATTCGGCCGACAACTTCTCGCAGGCCAAGGACCGGCTCGGCAATCTGCTCTCCGTCTCCGAGACGCTGATCGAGCTCACGGCCGCGACCGGCATCGAATCGCCCGACACGCGGCTGATCGACACCGCGCGGCACACGGCCGCCGCGATCGGCAAACTCTTCGAGGAGGCGGTCGGCCGCGGCGATATCGCGCTCGACGCGCTCTTCGATGCGCACTACGAACCGATTCCGGGCACCGACCCGCAGCAGTTCATGACGCGCTTCACCGCGTTCACCGATCGCGTGCTGCCCGCCATCCAGGAGCCGGTGCTCGACGTGGACGAACGCATCGTCTATTGCGCGAGCTTCGACCGCCAGTGCTACCTGCCGACCCACAACCGGAAGTTCTCGCTGCCTCAGCGCGCAGACGCCGCCTGGAACGCGGCGAATTGCCGGAACCGCCGGATCTACACGGACCGGACGGCGCGCATGTCCGTCTCGCATAACAAGCCGTTCCTGTTGCAGACCTATCGCCGCGACATGGGCAACGGCCAGTTCGTGCTGATGAAGGACGTGTCCGCGCCGATCGTCGTCGGCGGCCGGCCATGGGGTGTCCTGCGGATCGGCTACAGCGTCTGAATCGGCGCGGGGCCGCGCCTACTGCGCCAGCCCTACCCCAGCCGGCGCCCGTCGAGCGCCGCCCGCGCCATGTGCGCGGGCGAAAGACCGGCCGCCTCCGTGACCGGAATCGCCATTGCACTCTCTCTTTTTCAGCCCGCCTTTCCCTGTTTACGGACGGACTTCGGGAAAGTCGGCCCGCCCGCCGCCGCGCAACGAAACTTTGTTTGACTCGAACTAAAAAAGTTTGACACGCGCATTTCACTGAGATAACTTTTGCGCAAGCTTCCGGAAAGCAATCCGGCCAGCGTGCCGGCTCGCGTCGCGCTTTCCTGTCGTTGCAGCACCGCCGTTCGCAACATTCCCGCCTCATCGCGTCGTGCCGTTCCGTTTCATCCGAAACCTGAAGGAAGCTCGGGCATGCCCATATTCGATTCGCACTCCTGTATTTACGGCGTTCGCGGCGAACCGCCGCACTGACGATTTCCGTTCGGGGCGACGCGCTCGCCTCGACGCCGGCCGGCTGCGCGTCGCCTGACGCGCGCCGGCACCGGGCGAGCGTCCCGTACGTCTCGCCCGTCGTTGTTCGATGGTGCAGTTCCGCTTCATCCGACGCAGCACCCGGCCAGGCCGCAGGGGGCGTATCGCGAGCCGGCCGGTTCCAGACAAACACAAGAGACGAGGTCGATTCAATGAACATTCATCGAACCGGAGTGCGGCGCGCATGGCTGCCCGCGCTCGTGGCGGCCGCGACGCTTGCCGCGTGCGGCGGCGACGACGGCGGCGGCGCGGCGGGCGTGTCAGCGCTCGCGCAGGGCCAACGGGAGGGGGCCGCCGCCGCGGCCGATACATCCGATACGCAATCGTTCGCGTCGCACTTTTCGCCGTCCGGCGTTCCTTACGCGAATCCCGCGAGCAACGGGCGCTACAAGCCGGTGATCAGCAACGGCCAGGTGCAGCCGTCGCTGTCGGGCGGCACGATCGAGGAGAACGCGTGGGTCGACACGCCGGTCGACTCCGACGGCGACGGCACGCGCGACCGCATCCACGTGCGCATCGTGCGGCCGTCCGAGACCGCGAACGGCGCGCGCACGCCCGTCATCGTGCTCGCGAGCCCGTATTACGCAGGGCTGGCCGACAGCCCCGACCACGACGTCGACGTCGAACTCGACGGCACGCCGCATCCGGCCGCGGCGGCCGGCGCCGCGGCATCGGCGTCCACCCGCATCCTGGCCGCCGCGCCGCAATCGCGGATGCTGCAGCAGGTCGAGGCGGCCGCCGCCGGCCGCTCGTGGATCGAAAGCTACTTCGTGCCGCGCGGCTTCACGATCGTCTATGCGGATTCGCTCGGCACCGCCGGCTCGGACGGCTGCCCGACGATCCTGACGCGCGACGAATCGGTCGCGATGGCGTCGGTGATCCGCTGGCTCGGCCACGACGCGACCGCGAAGGACGCGAACGGCAAGACGGTCGTCGCGAACTGGTCGACGGGCCACGTCGGCATGTACGGCGTGTCGTACGACGGCACGCTGCCGAAGATGGTCGCGAGCCTGCGCACGCGCGGGCTCGACGCGATCGTCCCGGTGGCCGGGCTGTCGAACATGTACGGCTACTACCGCTCGGGCGGGCTCGTGCGCGCGCCGGAAGGCTACCAGGGCGAGGATGTCGACGTGTACATCAAGGCGCTGCTGACGAACGCGCATCCGGAGCGCTGCACGCACCTGATCGACGAAGCGCTGCAGCAGGAGGACCGCAAGACCGGCGACTATTCGCCGTTCTGGGCCGCGCGCGACATTCCGACCGCGTTCGCGGTCGCACCGGCGCTCGTCGCGCAGGGGCTCACCGACGACAACGTGCGCGTCGACCAGTCGACGTCGTGGTATCTGGCGATGCGACGCCAGGGCGTGCCGACCCAGCTGTGGCTGCATCGCCTGAAACACACCGATCCGACCCGTGTGCCGGCGATGGCCGACGCATGGACCGCGGAGGTGAACCGGTGGTTCACGCGCTACCTGATCGGCTATGACAACGGCGTCGAGCGCGATCCGCGCGCGGTGATCGCGCAAGCGGACGGCACGCTGCTGAAGGAAGCCGACTGGGCCGCACGGCACGCCACGCCGGTCACGTACTTCGCGGGCGGCGACGGCGCCGGCACCGGCACGCTGCTGCGGCTGCCGAGCGGCGGCCCGCTCGCACGCTTCACCGACGATGCGCGCATTCCCGCGCTCACGCTGGCGAACACGCCGACGGGCGAAAACCGCAGCCGCTTCGAGACGGCCCCGCTGACGGCCGCGACGCGCCTCTCCGGCGCCGCGACCGCGCGCGTCAGGCTGACCTTCACGGGTGTCGCGAACGTGACGGCGCTGTTGATCGACCGCGCGCCGGACGGCACGGCGACGATCGTCACGCGTGCGTGGACCGACCCGCGCAACCGGTTGTCCGAGTGGGTGTCGCAACCCGTGCTGCCCGGCATGCCGTACGACCTGAAGCTGACGTTCATGCCGCGCGACTACAAGCTGGAAGCCGGCCACCGGCTGGGGCTCGTCGTCCTCTCCAGCGACTACGAGGCGACGCTGCGGCCGACGCCCGGCACGGGCCTGACGCTCGATCCGGCCGGCACGTCGGTGACGGTGCCGCTCGCGTCGTCGTCGTCCTCGTCGACAGGCGCGTAGCCGTGCGCCGGCTGCCGGCGTAACGACACCGCCTCCCCCGCCTGCATGCGCGTCGATGCGGGCGGGGATTCGCTGCACGAAAGAGGCACCTGCGATAGGCTGCGGAAATCGAATGCCTGCGGTGAGCCCACATGATTCCCATCAGCGCCAAAGCCATCGTCCGCGACGGACGTTCGGTCCTGTTCCTGCGCAACCCTCGCGGTGAGTGGGAGCTGCCTGGCGGCTGGCCCGAGGCCGGCGAATCGCTCGAAGCCGCCGTCGCGCGCGAAGTGCAGGAAGAATGCGGAATCGCCGCATCGGCAATCCGTTACGTGGGCAGCCGTTCGTGCGAGGTTGTGCCGGGCAGGCGCGTACTGATCGTGTGCTTCGCGTGCCAGGTCGAGCGCCGTGAAATCGTGCTGAGCGCCGAGCACGACCGGTTCGGCTGGATCGATCTCGATGCCGACAAGCCGGCGAACCTGCCGGATTTCTACTGGGCATTCTGCAAACAGGCGGACTGACTCGACGCCGCCGCCCGGCGCTTACACCGGCGTCAACACCGGTTGCCCGGCGAAATGCCGCGCCGCGTTGTCGAGAAACTGCCGCACCGAACGATCGAGCGCCTCGGGCGACCAGCCGCCCATGTGCGGCGTCAGCACGACGCTGTCGAGATCCGTCAGCGCACGCGGCGGCTCCGGTTCGCCTTCGTACACGTCGAGCCCCGCCCCCGCGATGCGTCGTTCGCGCAGCGCATCCGCCAAAGCAGCGGTATCGACAACGCTGCCGCGCGACACGTTGACGAGAAAGCCGCCGGGGCCGAGCGCGTCGAGCACGGTGCGATCGATCAGGTGCCGCGTGCCCGCGCCGCCCGGCGTCGCGACGATCAGGAAATCGGCCCACTGCGCGAGTGCGTCGATCCGGTCGAAATAGCGGTACGGCCCCCGCTTCTCCGACCGGTTGTGATAGCCGATCTCGATGTCGAAGCCGGCCGCGCGGCGCGCGCATTTCTCGCCGATCTTGCCGAGCCCGACGATGCCGAGCTTCTTGCCCGACACGTTCGGCGGCATCGACAGCCCGTCACGCCACACGCCCGCGCGGGTTTTCGCATCGAGTTGCACGACGTTGCGCACCGCCGCGAGCAGCAGCGCGAACGCGTGATCGGCGACGCAGTCGTCGTTGGTGCCGGCGCCCGTAACCACGGTAATGCCGCGCGCCTTCGCGTGCGCGACGTCGATGTGCTCGTAGCCCGCGCCGAGCGCGCTGACGAACGTGAGCCGCGGCAGCCGGTCGATTTCGGCGGCGGTCAACCCCGTGCTGCCGTTGGTCAGCACCGCGCGAATCGTGCTGCCGTGTGCGGCGATCGCGCGTTCGCGCTCGTCGGGCGTCGGGGCGTAGTGCACGTCGAACGACGCGGCGATCTCGCGATGCGCGTCGGCGCGCAGCGCGATGAGGACCAGCAGCTCGGGCTTCATGTCAGCAAATGTCCGCAGGCGGGAACGAATTTCAGTGTAACAAGCCCGTATGACGGGTGCGGGTTATCCCCACACCGGCTGTGGGCACGCCGCCGCACGCGGTTTGCCAAAGCCGGCTCAGTCAAGTAACTTTCGGCGTACGCCCCCGTCCTGGAGATTGGCCCCGATGAAGCTCGCCCTGCCCGCCCGGATCCTGGGCCTCGCGTTCGCCGCCGCCATCGCGGCGCCCGGCGCGCACGCCGACACGCCCGTCGTGGTGTCGTCGAAGATCGACACCGAAGGCAACCTGCTCGGCAACCTCATTTCACAGGTGCTGAAGGCCCACGGCATTCCCGTCACCGAAAAGATCGCGCTCGGCACGACGCCGATCGTGCGCAAGGCGCTCACGAGCGGCGAGATCGACATCTACCCCGAATACACGGGCAACGCCGCGTTCTTCTTCAACAAGGCCGACGACCCGTTGTGGAAGAACGCGAGCCAGGGCTACGACACCGCGAAGAAGCTCGACTACGCGGCGAACCATCTCGTGTGGCTCGCACCGGCGCCCGCGAACAACACGTGGGGCGTCGCGCTGCTCGCGCCCGTCGCGCAGTCGCAGCACCTGAAGACCTTCTCCGACTTCGGCAAGTGGGTGGCCGGCGGCGGCAAGGTGAAGCTCGCGGCGTCGGCCGAATTCGTGAACAGCGCGTCCGCGCTGCCGTCGTTCGAGAAAGCGTACGGCTTCAAGCTGAAGCCCGAGCAGCTCGTCGTGCTGTCCGGCGGCGACACGGCGGCGACGATCAAAGCCGCCGCGAACCAGACGGACGGCGTGAACGCCGCGATGGTCTACGGCACCGACGGCGGCATCGCCTCGAGCGGCCTCGCGGTGCTCGACGACGACAAGCACGTGCAGCCCGTCTACGCGCCGGCGCCGGTGATCCGCGAAGCCGCGCTGAAAGCGCATCCGGAAATCGCCGAGTATCTGAAGCCCGTGTTCGCGAGCCTCGACCTGAAGACGCTGCAATCGCTGAACGCGCGCATCCAGCTCAACGGCGAGCCGGCTGCCGGCGTCGCGAAAAGCTACCTGAAATCGAAGGGTTTCGTGAAATGACGGAGGGCGCGGCGGCGTCCGCGCGGCGCGTCACGCTCGACAAGGTCGGCATCCTGATCGGCGTACTGACGATCGTCGCCGTGTTCGGCCTGTCGTTCGCGGTGCTGCGGCCGAACCGGATCGCGGCCGGCACCGGGCTATCGGTGTTCGCCGCGCTGCCCGCGATGCAGGGCACCGCGCTCGCCGCGCTATGGACCGCCGGCGCGCTGTGGGCGATGACGGCGAGCCGTCCCGCGTGGCGGCTCGCGGCCGGCTGCGCGGGGCTCGCGACACTCGCGTATGCGGTCGGCGCGGCCGCGACGCACGTCGTCGCGCCCGACGACATGCTGGCCCGCGTATCGCCCGACGCCGGCGTCTGGCTGCTGCTGTTCGCGTGGGCGGTGCTCATCGCCGACGCGCTCGCACGCCTCGCGTTCGGCCCGTGGCGGCGCCTCGCCGCGCTCGCCGTCGCGATAGCGGCGATTTCCGTGCCGCTCGCGAGCGGCTGGTGGGACGGCCTCTCCGTGATGCGCGAATACGCGGTGCGCAGCGACGATTTCTGGCGCGAAGCGATCCGCCACGTGTCGCTCGCGGGCGGCTCGGTCGCCGCCGCGCTCGTCGCGGGCGTGCCGCTCGGCATCGCATGCGCGCGCATCGCGGCGGTGCGCACCGTCGCGATGCCCGTGCTCAATATCGTGCAGACGATCCCCAGCATCGCGATGTACGGGCTGATGATGGCGCCGCTCGGCCTGCTCGCCGCGCACGTGCCGCTCGCGGCCGCACTCGGCATCCGCGGCATCGGCGTCGCGCCGGCCGCGCTCGCGCTGTTCCTCTACTCGCTGCTGCCGATCGCATCGAGCGTCGTGGTCGGGCTCGGACAGGTGCCGCCGCACGTGACCGAAGCGGCGCGCGCGATGGGCATGACACGCGCGCAGCGGCTGCTGCGCGTCGATCTCGTGCTCGCGCTGCCGGTGATCCTGAGCGGCGTGCGCATCGTGCTCGTGCAGAACATCGGCCTGACCGCGGTGGCCGCGCTGATCGGCGGCGGCGGATTCGGCACGTTCATCTTCCAGGGGATCGGGCAATCGGCCGCCGATCTCGTGCTGCTCGGCGCGATCCCGACGATCGCGCTCGCACTGGCGGCCGCCGTCGTGTTCGAAGCCGCGACGTCGCTCGCGAAGGGGCGTGCAGGATGATCGAGATCGAACGAATCGGCAAACGCTTCGGCGACGTGGTCGCCGTCGACGACGTATCGCTGACGATACAGCGCGGCACGATCACCGCGCTCGTGGGCGCATCGGGCAGCGGCAAGTCGACGCTCTTGCGCATGATCAACCGGCTGATCGCGCCGACCAGCGGCACGATCCGCATCGACGGCGTCGATACGGCGACCGTCGCGCCCGAGCAACTGCGCCGCGGCATCGGCTATGCGATCCAGGGGCACGGGCTGTTTCCGCACTGGAGCGTCGCGCGCAACATCGCGACCGTGCCGCGCCTGCTCGGCTGGCCGGCCGCCCGTATCGACGCGCGCGTAAACGAACTGCTCGACCTGTTCCATCTCGCGCCGGCCGAATTCGCGGGCAAGCTGCCGCACGAACTGTCGGGCGGCCAGCAGCAGCGCGTCGGCGTTGCGCGCGCGCTCGCAGCCGAGCCCGCGATGCTGCTGATGGACGAACCGTTCGGCGCGCTCGATCCGATCATCCGCAACAAGGCGCAGGACGACTTGTTCGCGCTGCAGCGCCGCCTCGGCATCACGGTCGTGATCGTCACGCACGATATCGAGGAAGCGCTGAAGCTCGGCGACACGATCGCGGTGATGGACGGCGGTCGGCTGCTGCAGGTCGCGCCGCCTGCCGAAATTCTCGGCAAGCCGGCAGCGGGTGTCGTCGAGCAGCTCGTCGCGGGCGTCGACCGGCCGCTGCGCCTGCTCGCGCTGACGCCGATCGATGCAGTGGCCGAAGCCGGCCGCGCCGACGGCGAGCCGATCGCGGCGACGCGCACGCTGCGCGATGCGGTGTCCGAATTATTGTGGCGCGGTGTCGACGCACTGCCCGTCGACGATACGGGCAACGGCACCGCACACGGCCCCCGCCGCATCACGCTCGACGCGATCCGCTCGCACGCGAGGCAGCCCGCATGACGACGCGCGGCAACGTACGGCCCAGGCGGTCTTCGCTTCCCGCGTACGTCGCCCGCGCGGCCGCGCTCGCGCTGCTGCTCGTGCTGCTGTTGCGCCCCGCGTGGCTGCACGGCCTGTTCGCGCCGTTCGCGGACAACGGCGCGCCGGTGATCTACGATCGCGCGAGCCTGCTCGATCTCACGCTCGCGCATCTCGGCACGGTCGCGCTGTCGAGCCTGATCGGCACGATCGTCGCAGTCGCGGCCGGCATCGCGGTCACGCGGCGGTTCGGCGCGGATTTCCTGCCGGTCGCGCGCAGCGTCGTCGATATCGGCCAGACCTTCCCGCCGGTCGCCGTGCTCGCGCTTGCCGTGCCGGCAGTCGGCTTCGGATTGAAACCCGTGCTGATCGCGCTCGTGCTGTACGGGCTCCTGCCGATTTTCGAAAGCACGATCGCCGGGCTCGAGGACGTGCCGCGCGACGTCGTCGACGCCGCGCGCGGGATGGGCATGAGCGGCTGGCAGCAACTGGTGTCCGTCGAGCTGCCGCTCGCGTTCCCGGTGATCGTCAACGGCGTCCGCCTTGCGGTCGTGATCAATCTCGGCACCGCGACGATCGGCTCGACGGTCGCCGCGCGCGGGCTCGGCGACGTGATCATCGCGGGCCTGCAGACGTCGAACACCGCGTTCGTGCTGCAAGGCGGCGTGATCGTCGGCTTGCTCGCGGTACTCGTCAGCGACGCGATCGGCGCGATTGCGCGGGTGGCGAGCGCGCGGCGCGCTTAGCATCGGTCACGCAATTTTTTCGAAGGAGCCACCATGCCAGTCCTGGACGCCGGCCCGTTTTTTCATGGCACGAAAGCGAATTTGCGGATCGGCGATTTGCTGACGGCGGGCTTCAGATCGAATTATCGGGACGACGTCGTCATGAATCATGTTTATTTCACGGCGCTGCCCAAAGGCGCGGGCCTGGCTGCCGAAATGGCCAAAGGCGAGGGCCGACCGCGCGTCTACATCGTCGAGCCTACCGGCGAATTCGAAAACGACCCGAACGTCACGGACAAGAAATTCCCGGGCAATCCGACGCGATCGTATCGAAGCACACTGCCGTTGAAAATCGTCGGCGAACTCGATAGCTGGGAACCCTACGATCCCGAGTTCATCCAGCAACTCAGAAGCCGCATCGAAACAGGCATCGGCGAGATCATCAACTAGCGTTTCGTTCGGACTCCGATGCGTGTCCGCGCAACGATCGGCGCGTCGATGATCGCGAACGTGACAAGCCTACACGTCGCTTTCATTCGAGCGAGCGCTCGACCGTCTTCCTCGATTGGTCGATATACTATGCGCCTCCCATTTCCCCGCACTCGACCATGCGACGACGGTTCTTCTGGCTGATCGTGCTTTCGCTCGGCATTGCGCAACAGGCCGCGGCGCAGCAGGCGCCCGCATTGTCCGCCTCCGCGCCCGACGTACCGGCATCGGCGCCGACTGTCGCGTCCGCGCCGCTCGCGAACGCCAACGATCAGCCCAACGAAGCAAACCGCCGCATCACGTCCTACCTGACGAAGAAATTCGGCGTCGCAAGAGAAAAGGCCGCGAAGCTCGCCGATATCGTGAGCGTCACTGCGACGAAATATTCACTGCCGCCGGCACTCGTTTACGCGATCATTTCGATCGAATCGCGCTTCCAGGAAAAGGCGCGTGGCCAGCATGGCGCGACCGGGTTGATGCAGGTCGTGCCGTCCGCGCACCGCGGCATGCTGCGCGACGTGAAGGACCTGACCGAGCCGAATGCGAACGTCGATGCCGGCTCGCGCATTCTGTCGGGCTACGTGAAAGCCGCCGGCGGCAACGTGCAGGCCGGGCTGAAGAGCTACAGCGGCGGATCCAGTGCATATGCGGCGAAGGTGATGCAGCGGGTCGATGCATTCCGGTTCGTGCTCGAACCCGAGGACGATGCGAAAAGCGCGAATACCGCGAGCGACGGGAAGGCGCACATGGTGCCGATCGGCGATCCGTCCGGCCCGGCGCCTGGCGCGAACCGCAACGCGAAGTAAGTGCAGGCAGGCCGATACCGGCAAAATTCAACGTTGATCTCGGGCGCAGTCGCGCGCCACCTGAACGTCGCGTTTCGGCACGACGAGCAAATTCAGGCCAAAGCCGTCGAGTACCTTGAACAGCTTGTCGAGACTCACCGCGCGCCCGTTTTCGAGGCGTGACAGCACGTCCTTGGAAACGCCGAGCATGTCGGCTGCATCGTCGATCCGCATCTGGTTCTGCGCGCGCCGGTTGCGCACGAGCGCCCCCAAGGCGGCGAGATCCAGTGCGAGCGGGTCAGGTATCGCGACGGGTTGCGGTAGGGTGCGGGCCATAATTCCGGAATTTCAGGAACTATAAACGAGTACGGCGGCGCATTCGCGCCGCCGTCCCATGGAGTCGCCGGATCACCTCCCTCGTGCCTCGATCCAGCCCCCTCCGATCAAAGCTGTCCCGCCGCCCCCGTCCACCGCAGATAATCGCCGCGCGTCCAGTCGAGCGACACGCCCACGCGCTTCGTCCCCGGCCGGATCTTCGGCTTGTGCACCGACAGCGTCAGCGATTCCAGCGCCGGCCATTCGCGAAACGACAGCACCGCGAGATCGGCGACGAGCGTCTCCAGCAACCGCGTATGCGGCTTGTGCGACAGGAACGACGCGACACGCGCGCAATAGCCGTCGTAATCGATCCACTCGCCCTGCTCGCTCGGCTCGCAGCGATACCCGAGCCGCGCATCGATCACGATCGGCTGCGGCGCTTCATGCTCGTGCGCGTGGATGCCGATTCGCGCGGGCACCTTCAGTTCGTCGACGAACACGCTCCAGCCGCGCCCGCGCAGGCGCGGCGCGTCGATCGCCACGAACGGTTCGTCGAACGGCTTCATGATACGAGCGGCGCCGCGGCGTCGAGCATGATGCGCGCGAAATAGTCGGCGAAGCTGCGACGCACGACGATCTCGAACGACGCGTCGCCGGTCGGGATCAGCGTGATCGGCGACTTGAAGTAGTGCGACTGCGCACACTGGCCCGGCTTGAACACGCGCGGATGCAGATCGAGCGGGCAACCGCGCGCGATCACGTCGCGCACGCGTTCGCCGCTGACCTCGACGACCGTGTAGCCGCTGCCGACGTCGACGGCCGCCGCATACGAGCCCTGCACGGCCTCCGCCAGCTTCGCTTCGAGCACGCCTGCCTGAACCGGCCCGTTCGACCGCACGAGCCATTCGTCAGGGCCGAGCCACAGCACGTCGTACTCGGCGCCGCGCGCCACCGTGTTCGGCTCCGCGGGCGGCCGGCAGCCGACCACACGCTCGAACGCGGCGACGAATGCCGGGTCGCTCAACTCGCCGCGCACGTTGACGAGATCGAGGAACGGCCGCTCGCGCAGCGCGAACTTCTTCGACGCGCGCGCCTGGTGCGCCTTCAGCACGTCGGCCGCGCCGACGAACGGCGATTCAAGCGTCACGCCGCCCGCACCCGCCACCTGCGTCTGGTTTCTCGTTTCATTCCACATGCTGACGCACCCCTTCGGTATCGTAGAAAACCGGGCTCGAGATCTTCGCGGTGATCCGCTTGCCGTTGGCCAGCGGAATCACGACGCTCTCGCCCATCTTGTTCAGGCCGCCCTTCACCACCGCGAGCGCGATCGAGCGCTTCAGGATCGGGCTGTAGTAGCTCGACGTCACGTGGCCGATCATCGGCGTCGGATCGACCGCCGACACCTGCGTGTCCTTCGCGATGATCTGCGCGCCTTCCGGCAGCACGAATTGTTCGTCCTCGGTCAGCAGGCCGACGAACTGCTTGCGGCCTTCCTTCGCGGTATCCGAGCGCGTCAGCGAACGCTTGCCGAGGAAGTCCTTCGACTTCGCGACGAGCCCGCCCATCCCGAGGTCGTACGGCGTGATCGAGCCGTCGGTATCCTGGCCGACGATGATGTAGCCCTTCTCCGCGCGCAGCACGTGCATCGTCTCGGTGCCGTACGGCGTGATGTCGAACTCGGCGCCGGCCGCCATCAGCGCTTCCCACACCGCGCGGCCCGCATTCGCCGGCACGTTCACTTCGTAGGCCAGCTCGCCCGAGAAGCTGATCCGCATCACGCGCGCCTTCGCGCCGGCGACGGTGCCGTTGCGGTAGCTCATGAACGGGAACGCTTCGTTGCCGAAGTCGATGTCCTGGCACACCTTCTGCACGACCTTGCGGCTCTTCGGTCCGACCACCGCAAACGTCGCCCAGTGATCGGTGACGGACGCGAGCCGCACCTTCATGTCGGGCCATTCGGTCTGCAGCCAGCGCTCGAGCCACGTCAGCACGCGCGCCGCGCCGCCGGTGGTGGTCGTCATCATGAAATGCTGGTCGGCCAGGCGCACGGTCACGCCGTCGTCGAACACCATCCCATTTTCGTCGAGCATCAACCCGTAGCGGCATTTGCCGATTTCGAGCTTGTTCCACGGGTTCGTGTACATCCAGTTCAGCAGCTTCACCGCGTCCGGGCCCTGGATGTCGATCTTGCCGAGCGTCGACGCGTCGAGAATGCCGACGCCGTTACGCACCGCGAGGCATTCGCGCTTCACGGCCGCATGGAGATCCTCGCCGTTCTTCGGGAAATACCACGGCCGCTTCCAGTTGCCGACGTCCTCGAACATCGCGCCGTGCTCGACGTGCCATTCGTGCACGGCCGTCTTGCGGATCGGGTCGAGGAAATCGCCCGTCTCGCGGCCCGCGAACGTGCCGAACGACACGGGCGTGTAGTTCGGACGGAACGTCGTCGTACCCGTTTCCGGAATCGTCTTGCCGAGCGCGCCCGCGAGGATCGCCATCCCGTTGATGTTGCCGAGCTTGCCCTGGTCGGTGCCGAAGCCCATCGCCGTATAGCGCTTCACGTGCTCGACCGACTCGAAGCCTTCGCGCGCGGCGAGCAGGATGTCGGCGGCCGCCACGTCGTTCTGGAAGTCGACGAACTGCTTGGGGCCGCGCGCGGCCGCCTCGCGGCTGCCGACGAGCCACAACGGCTGCAGCGCGCCTTCGACGGCTTCGGCGACCTGCGGTACGGCCGGGCGCTGCGCGGCGGTGAAGCCGGCGGCCTTCGCCGCTTCCACGCCCGCATCGACCGCGAGCCGCAGCGCACGGGCCAGCCCGAATTCGCCGGCCGCCGCACCGATGCTCGCTTCCGCCTGCACGGGCTTGCCCGGCAGGAAGCACGCCTTCTCGTCGTTCCAGCACGCCTTGCCGCCCGATTGCGCGAACAGGTGCAGCACCGGGCTGAAGCCGCCCGACATCGCGACGAGGTCGCACGGCAGCGTCTGCAGCTTGCCGCCGGTCTGGCCGTTCGAGTAGGACGCGACGTCGACCGACGATACGCGCCACTTGCCCGATGCGGCCGTGACGACCGCGCCGCTCATCACCGTCACGCCCTGCCGCTTGGCCGCGGCCGGCAGCGCGCCGTTCGACGACGCGCGCGAATCGACGACCGTCACCTTCGCCCCGCATGCCTTCAGGTCGAGCGCGGTCTGGTATGCACGGTCGTTGTTCGTGAACACGACCACGTTGCGGCCCGGCAGCACGCCGAAGCGATGCACGTAGGTGGACACCGCGCCCGCCAGCATCACGCCCGGCAGGTCGTTGTTGCCGAATACGATCGGCCGCTCGTGCGCGCCGGTCGCGAGGATCACGCGCTTCGCGCGGATCTTCCACAGCAGCTCGCGCGTGCCCTTGCGCATCGACACCGGCAGATGATCGGTCAGGCGCTGCGTGACCGTCACGAGGTTGTGGTCCTGATAACCGAACGCGGTGCTGCGCGACAGGATCGTCACGTCGGGCAGCTTGCGCAGCTCCGCCTCGATCTTCTCGACCCATTGCAGCGCGGGCTTCGCGTCGATCTCCGCGCGGCACGAGAGCAGGCTGCCGCCGAGTTCGCGCTGGTCGTCGACGAGGATCACGCGCGCGCCGGCCGTGGCGGCCGCATGCGCGGCGGCGAGGCCCGACGGGCCACCGCCGACCACGAGCACGTCGCAGTGCGCGTAGCACTTGTCGTAGCGATCGGCGTCGAGCACTTCGGGCGCCTTGCCGAGGCCGGCCGCTTCGCGGATCTTCTCTTCGTACTTCGGCCACATCTTGCGCGGCCACATGAACGTCTTGTAGTAGAACCCGGCCGGCATGAAGCGCGAGAACTTCTGGTTGATCGCGTACTTGTCGTTCTCGAGCGTCGGCTCGGCGTTCACGCTGGTCGCGACGAGCCCCTGGTACAGCTCGATCTCGGTCGCGCGTGCGTTCGGCACGGTGTACGGGCCGGTTTCGAGCTGCACGACGGCATTCGGTTCCGCCACGTCCGCCGTCACGATCCCGCGCGGACGGTGATACTTGAAACTGCGCGCGACGAAATGCACGCCGTTCGCGAGCAGCGCGGACGCGAGCGTGTCGCCCTGGAAGCCCTGATACGTGCGGCCGTTGAACGTGAACGTCAGCGGAATCGCGCGATTGATCCGGCCACCGGTGCCGAGGCGGTCTTTCTGGCTCATTTGCTCGTGCCCTCTTCGTTTGCGTTGCCGGCGGCCGCGCCACTGATGGCAGCCCCACCGAACTTTTCGTAGCCCTTGATATCGTAGGTCACCGTGTCGCGCGTGACCTTGAACCAGCGGCGGCAACCCTGCGTGTGCAGCCATTGCTCCTTGTGCAGCCCGCGCTTGTTCTCGCGCATGAACACGTATTCGCCCCATTCGCGGTCGGTCATGGTCTCGTTCGCCACCGGGCGCACGATGTCGGCTTCGCCGCCGCACGTGAATTCGGATTCGGCGCGCGGCCCGCACCACGGACATTCGATCAGCAACATGTTTGTTTCTCCTTCAATGCGGGGGTTAGTGCGCGACGGCGGCGGCGCCGTGCTCGTCGATCAGATGGCCCGTGTAGAAGCGGTCGAGCGCGAACGGTGCGTTCAGCGGATGCGGTTCGTCGCGGGCGATCGTGTGCGCGAACACCCAGCCCGAGCCTGGCGTCGCCTTGAAGCCGCCGGTGCCCCAGCCGCAGTTGAAATAGAGGCCCTTCACGTCGGTCTTGGTGATGATCGGGCACGCGTCCGGCGACACGTCGACGATGCCGCCCCACTGGCGGTTCATCCGCACGCGCGAGAACACCGGGAACATCTCGACGATCGCCTGCAGCGTGCTTTCGATGATGTGGAAGCTGCCGCGCTGGCCGAAGCCCGTGTACTGGTCGATACCGGCGCCGATCACGAGGTCGCCCTTGTCGGACTGGCTGATGTACGCGTGCACCGCGTTCGACATGATCACCGAGTTCACCACCGGCTTGATCGGCTCGGACACCAGCGCCTGCAGCGGGTGGCTTTCGATCGGCAGGCGGATGCCGGCCATGTCGGCGAGCGTCGTCGTGTTGCCGGCGGCCACCACCGCGACCTTCTTCGCCTTGATGAACCCCTTCACCGTGTCGACGCCGACCACCGCGCCGCCTTCGCGGCGAATGCCCGTCACCTGGCAGTTCTGGATGATGTCGACGCCGGCGCGGTCCGCGCCGCGTGCGAAGCCCCAGGCCACCGCGTCGTGACGCGCGACGCCCGCACGGCGCTGGATCGATGCGCCGAGCACCGGGTAGCGGCTGTTCAGGTTGATCGTCGGCTCGATTTCCTTGATCTGCGCGGGCGTCAGGAATTCCGCGTCGACGCCGTTCAGCCGGTTCGCGTTCACGCGGCGCTCGGTGTCGCGCACGTCCTGCAGCGTGTGCGCGAGGTTCATCACGCCGCGCTGGCTGAACATCACGTTGTAGTTCAGGTCCTGCGACAGCCCTTCCCACAGCTTCATCGCCTTCTCGTACAGCGCGGCCGATTCGTCCCACAGGTAGTTCGAGCGCACGATCGTCGTGTTGCGCGCGGTGTTGCCGCCGCCGATCCAGCCCTTCTCCAGGATCGCGACGTTCGTGATCCCGTGCTCCTTCGCGAGGTAGTACGCGGTCGCGAGGCCGTGGCCGCCGCCGCCGACGATCACGACGTCGTATTCCTTCTTCGGCTCCGGGCTCTTCCACTGCTTCTCCCAGTTCTCGTGATACGAGAGGCCGTTGCGGAACAGGCTGAATATCGAGTAGCGGCTCATGTTTGGATCCTTCGTTAGCATTCGATGACGTTCACGGCGAGGCCGCCGCGCGACGTTTCCTTGTATTTCGTCTTCATGTCGGCGCCGGTTTCGCGCATCGTCTTGATCACGGAATCGAGCGATACGTAGTGCTGGCCGTTGCCCTTGAGCGCCATGCGCGACGCGTTCAGCGCCTTGATCGCGCCCATCGCGTTGCGCTCGATGCACGGGATCTGCACGAGCCCGCCCACGGGATCGCAGGTCATCCCGAGGTTGTGCTCCATGCCGATCTCGGCCGCGTTCTCGACCTGGTCGGGCGTGCCGCCCATCACGGCGGCGAGCGCGGCGGCGGCCATCGAGCACGCGACGCCCACTTCGCCCTGGCAACCGACTTCCGCGCCAGAGATCGACGCGGTTTCCTTGTAGATAATCCCGATCGCCGCGGCCGTCAGCAGGAATTCGACGATGCCGGCTTCGTTCGAGCCCGGCACGAACTTCACGTAGTAGTGCAGCACCGCGGGGATCACGCCGGCCGCGCCGTTGGTGGGCGCGGTGACCACCCGGCCGCCGGCCGCATTCTCTTCGTTCACGGCCATCGCATACAGGTTGACCCAGTCGAGCATCGACAGCGGGTCGCGCAGCGACTCTTCCGAACGCGCGCGCAGGCGGCCGTTCAGTTCGGCCGCGCGGCGCTTCACGCGCATCGGGCCCGGCAGGTCGCCCTCGACCTTGCAGCCGCGCTCGACGCACGCGGCCATCGTGCGCCAGATCGCCATCAGCCCGGCGCGCACTTCGTCGGCCGGACGCAGCGCGGATTCGTTGCGCAGCATCAGCTCGGCGATCGACAGCCCGTGTTCGCGGCACTGGCGCATCAGGTCGTCGCCGGTGCGGAACGGATACGGCACGTCGACCGCCGCGCGCACGCCGTTCACGCGATCGCCGTCGCGATTCACGACGAAGCCGCCGCCGACCGAGTAATACTCTTTCTCGACGAGCAACTGGCCGTGTTCGTCGAATGCCTGGAAGCGCATCCCGTTCGGGTGCACGATGCCGGTGCCGCTCATCAGCTTGCGATAGAAGCCGATGTGTTCCTTCTCGTCGAAGCGGACCGTCTGCTTGCCGAGCAGCGTCAGCGACTTCTCCGCGCGGATCGCGGCGAGCCGCGGCTCGATCAGGTCGGGATCGATCGTGTCGGGCAGGTGGCCCTCGAGGCCGAGCAGCACGGCCTTGTCGGTGCCGTGGCCCTTGCCGGTCGCGCCGAGCGAGCCGTACAGCTCGACCCGCACGCGGCGCACGAAGCCGAGCAGGTTCGCGTCCTCGACGTGCGACGCGAAGCGGCACGCGGCGATCATCGGGCCGACCGTATGCGAACTGGACGGGCCGATGCCGATCTTGAACAGGTCGAACGCGCTCACGTTCATCTGGCTTCCTTTGGGTTGCATGCGTGAAATGTCGTTGGGCCTCAGTACATCAGGGCGTAAAATCGGCCGATAGAACAAAAACGGCATCGGCGTGGGATAGCGCCGCCAAGCGCCGCGCCGGCCGCCCGGAAAGTGCGTTTTGGCGATGGTTCGCGACGAAAAACCACAAGTCCGGCCACGGCCGATCGGCGACGCTGGCTGCATCCGTGCCGCCCTCCGGCAGCCGTAGCCCGCAAACAGAGTGAAACGAGTGAGACCGCCTTACCGGCGTGACGAGATTGGCCGCGATGACCCCCGACGTACCCGCCTCCCCCCTCGCAGAACCCGCGCCGCGGCGCATCCGCTTCGGCATCGTGCTGCTGCCGAACTTCACGCTGACGGCCTTCTCGGGCTTCGTCGACATGCTGCGGCTGTCGGCCGACGACGGCGACTACAGCAAGCCCGTGCGCTGCGCATGGAGCGTGATCGGCGAGACGCTCGCGCCGGTGCGCGCGAGCTGCGGGATCCAGATCACGCCGTGGGAGACGTTCGACGCGGCCGAGCCGTTCGACTATGTGGTGGTGGTTGGCGGGCTGCTGCATTCGGGGCCGCAGGCCGGCCCTGAAACGCTCGACTTCATCCGCCGCGCGGCAACGGGCGGCGCGACGGTCGTCGGCATCTGCACCGGCGTGTTCACGCTGATGCGCGCCGGCGTGCTCGACGGCTACCGCACCTGCGTGAGCTGGTTCCATTACTGGGACTTCATCGAGCGCTTTCCGTCCGCCGATCCCGACCTGCTGATCGCCGACCGGCTGTTCGTGATCGACCGGCGCCGGATCACGTGTTCGGGCGGCCGCGCGTCGATCGACGTCGCCGCCGCGATCCTGCTGCGCCATTTCGATCACGCCACCGTGCAGAAGGCGCTACGCATCCTGCTCGTCGGCGAGATGCAGAAAGGCAACGCGCCGCAGCCGCATCCGCCGGGCCTCGAACCGGCGACGCATCCGAAGGTCAAGCGCGCGATTCTTCTGATGGAACAGCACGTGGGGCGCGCGCTGCCGCTCGAGGAACTGGCGTGCAAGCTCGACCTGTCGACGCGGCAGCTCGAGCGGCTCTTCAAGGCCGAGACCGGCAAGAGCCCGCAGGCCTTCGCGAAACAAGTGCGGCTGCGCACGGCCGCCTGGCTGCTGACAAGCTCGGACCGCACCGTCGCCGATATCGCGTCGAGTTGCGGATTCGCCGATGCATCGCACCTCGGGCGCGAATTCCGCAAGCAGTTCGGCGTGCCGCCGGCGACGTATCGCGAGCGCGGCGGCGACGTGGCCGAAGTCGATGCGATGCCCGATGCGTCGGCCGACGCCGTCGAGGACCTCGCCGACTGACGGCCCAGAGGCGTCCGCCCTCTTCCTTGACCGATGGCAGAACCGCACACGTTCGCATCGGTTTCGGCGCTTTTGGAACCGGTTCCAATCAATTTAGCCGACGTTGCTCTCTATAAAACGAGGGTTATCCCGGATGCTGATGCGCACTCAAATTTGTATGATGACCACATCACCCTACAAACTTGAGCATCATGTTCGAAAAAATTCCGGCCCGCGCGATGAGCGACCATGTCGCGCAGCAACTGCTCAAGCAGATCGAAGTGGGCAGTTTCTCGGCCACCGGCAAGCTGCCGACCGAAGCCGTGCTCGCGCAGGAATTCGGCGTGAGCCGCACCGTGATCCGCGAGGCGATCTCGCGGCTGAAGAACGAAGGCGTGGTCGAGCCGCGCCAGGGCAGCGGCGTATTCGTGAACCAGCACGGCGCGATCCGGCCGCTGCGCATCGACTACGCGGAAGCCGTCGAGGCGAGCTCGCTGCCGCACCTGCTCGCGGTGCGCCGCGCGATCGAGGCCGAAGTCGCGGCCGAAGCCGCGCTGCACCACACCGACGACGACATGGCCGACATCGACGACGCGCTGCGCAAGATCGACGCAGCGGTGGCCGAAGGGCGCGACGGCGTGGCGGAAGACGTCGCGTTCCACCGCACGATCGCGGCCGTCACCGGCAACCCGTATTTCCTGAAGACGCTGCAGTTCCTGAACCAGTACCTCGAAGCCGGCGTGAAGGTCACGCGGGGCAACGAAGCGACGCGCGACGATTTCTCGCGGCAGGTGCGCGACGAACACGCGGCGATCGCCGATGCGATCCGCGCGCGCGACCCGATGGCCGCCCGCAACGCGGCGCGCACGCACATGTACAACGCCGCCCGCCGCCTCGCGGAAGCCGGCATCTGCTGAAGCCGGCGGCGCCCGCCGCCGCTGTCCGGAACCTCTCCCGAATCGATCAAGGTTGACCATGTCAAGAAATGTTGGAGTCATCGGCCTCGGCGCAATGGGCCTCGGCGTCGCACGCTCGCTGCTGCGCGCCGGCCTGCGCGTCCATGCATGCGACGTGCGCGACACCGTGCTGCAGGCATTCGCCGCCGAAGGCGGCATCGCGTGCGCGACGCCGGCCGAACTCGGTGCGCAGTGCGACGTCGTCGTCACGCTCGTCGTCAATGCCGCGCAGACGGAAACGGTGCTGTTCGGCGAACACGGTGCGGTCGCGGCGATGAAGCCCGGCGGCATCGTGATCGCGAGCGCGACCGTCGCGCCTGAATTCGCGGTCGCGCTCGGCGCGCGCATCGAAGCGGCCGGCCTGCAGATGCTCGACGCGCCCGTGTCGGGCGGCGCCGCGCGCGCGGCCTCCGGCGAGATGACGATGATGACGTCCGGCCCGGCCGCCGCGTATGCGGGCTGCGAGGACGTGCTCGCGGCGATCGCCGGCAAGGTGTACCGCCTCGGCGACGCACACGGCATCGGCTCGAAAGTGAAGATCATCAATCAATTGCTGGCCGGCGTGCATATCGCGGCGGCGGCCGAAGCGATGGCGCTCGGCCTGCGCGAAGGCGTCGATGCCGACGCGCTGTACGACGTGATCACGCACAGCGCCGGCAATTCGTGGATGTTCGAGAACCGCGTGCCGCACATCCTGAACGGCGACTACACGCCGCTGTCGGCCGTCGACATCTTCGTGAAGGATCTCGGTCTCGTGCTCGATACCGCGCGCCGCAGCAAATTCCCGCTGCCGCTGTCGGCCACCGCGCACCAGATGTTCATGAGCGCGTCGAGCGCCGGCCACGGCGGCGAGGACGATTCCGCCGTGATCAAGACTTTCCCCGGCATCACGCTGCCGCCCGCCCGCTGATTCGAACGACGTTCCTGCCATGACCGCTTCCGCTTCCCGTCCCCTGCTCGGCTGCATCGCCGACGATTTCACCGGCGCGACCGATCTCGCGAACATGCTCGTCAAGAGCGGCATGCGCACCGTGCAAACGATCGGCGTGCCCGCCGACGGCGAGGCTGCCGACACGATCGTCGACGCCGACGCGATCGTCGTCGCGCTGAAATCGCGCACGATTCCCGCCGCCGACGCCGTCGCGCAATCGCTCGCCGCGTACGAATGGTTGCGCGCGCAAGGGTGCCGCCAGTTCTTCTTCAAGTACTGCTCGACGTTCGATTCGACCGACGCGGGCAACATCGGGCCGGTGGCCGACGCGCTGCTCGATGCGGCCGGCGGCGACTTCACGATCGCGTGCCCGGCGTTCCCCGAGAACGGCCGCACGATCTATCGCGGCCACCTGTTCGTCGGCGACGTGCTGCTGAACGAATCGGGGATGGAGCATCATCCGCTCACGCCGATGAAGGATGCGAACCTCGTACGCGTGCTGCAGCAGCAAACGAAGTCGTCGGTCGGCCTGATCCGCTACGACACGATCGCGCTCGGCGCGGCCGCCGTGCGTGCGCGGATCGACCAGTTGCGCGCGGAAGGTGTGCGTTTCGCGATCGCAGACGCGCTGTCGGACCGCGACCTCTACGTCCTCGGCGAAGCGTGCGCGGGCTTGCCGCTCGTTACCGGCGGCTCGGGCATCGCGCTCGGCCTGCCCGCGAATTTCCGCCGCGCGGAGCAACTGCCCGAGCGCGACAACGCGGCGTCGCTGCCGCGCATCGACGGCCTGTCGGCCGTGCTCGCCGGCAGCGCGTCGAAGGCGACCAACGCGCAGGTCGCCGCGTGGCGCGCGACGCGGCCGAGCTTCCGCATCGATCCGCTCGCGGCGTCGCGCGGCGAGCCCGTCGTCGAGCAGGCGCTCGCCTTTGCGCGCACGCACCTGCCGCAACCCGTGCTGATCTATGCAACGGCCACGCCCGACGAAGTGAAGGCCGTGCAGCAGGCGCTCGGCGTCGACGCGGCCGGCCATCTCGTCGAAAGCACGCTCGCGGCGATTGCCCGCGGGCTGCGCGAACTCGGCGTGCGCAAGTTCGTCGTCGCGGGCGGCGAGACGTCCGGCGCGGTCGTGCAGGCGCTCGACGTGAAGTCGCTGCAGATCGGCGCGCAGATCGACCCGGGCGTGCCGGCCACGGCCACCGTCGACGCGCAGCCGCTCGGCCTCGCGCTGAAATCCGGCAACTTCGGCGCGACGGACTTTTTCGACAAGGCGCTGCGCGCGCTGGACGGAGCCGCACGATGAGCGACGAAGCGAAACTGCGCGAAGAGATCTGCGTGGTCGGCGCGAGCCTGTATGCGCGCGGCCATGCGGTCGGCAGCGCCGGCAACATCAGCGCGCGTCTCGCGGACGGCTGGCTGATCACGCCGACCGACGCGTGCCTCGGCCGGCTCGACCCGAACGACATCGCGAAGGTCGGCGCCGACGGCCAGCCCGTATCGGGCGGCAAGCCGTCGAAGACACTCGCGCTGCATCGCGGCATCTACGCGCGCAACGCAGACGCGCATGGCGTCGTCCACACGCATTCGACGCATCTCGTCGCATTGACGCTCGCGGGCGTGTGGCGCGACACCGACGTGCTGCCGCCGATCACGCCGTACTACGTGATGAAGGTCGGCCACATCCCGCTGATCCGTTACCGCCGCCCCGGCGACCCGGCCGTCGCGGCCGAAGTCGCGGCGCTGGCCGACCAGGTGCGCGGCGTGCTGCTCGATCGCCTCGGCCCCGTGATGTGGGGGCCGTCGGTGTCGCACGCGTCGTATGCGCTCGAGGAGCTCGAGGAAACGGCGCGGCTGTGGCTGATGACGCAGCCGAAGCCCGAACCGCTGTCCGACGCCGCGCTCGACGAATTGCGCCAGACCTTCGGCGCGCGCTGGTGACGCACCGCGCATCCGATACCGATTCACATGCCCGCTGTGTGCGCGGGCCCTTCCGTCAGCACACACATACGAACCGGCAGCCTACGCGCCGCCGGCACACGACGTCCTTGGAGACACGACGATGACTGCTCTCGACGCGGCCGCAAGCCGCTCGCCCGCCGCGGCCGCCCAGTCGGGCGAACTCGACCGCACCTACAGGAAAGTGTTCTGGCGCATCGTGCCGTTCCTGATGCTCTGCTACGTGGTCGCGTATCTCGACCGCGTGAACGTCGGCTTTGCCAAGCTGCAGATGTCGCAGGATCTCGCGTTCAGCGAAACCGTGTTCGGGCTCGGCGCGGGGATTTTCTTCCTCGGCTACTTTCTGTTCGAACTGCCGAGCAACCTGCTGATGCACCGCCTCGGCGCGCGCATCTGGATCGCGCGGATCATGATCACGTGGGGCGTGCTGTCCGCGCTGTTCGCGTTCGTGAAGACGCCGGCGCAGTTCTACGTGCTGCGCTTCCTGCTCGGCCTCGCGGAAGCCGGCTTCTATCCGGGCGTGATCCTGTACCTCACGTACTGGTTCCCGTCCCATCGCCGCGCGAAGATCATCGCGGTGTTCATGTCCGCGATTCCGGTGTCGGGCATCTTCGGCAACCCGCTGTCGGGCTGGATCATGGAGCGCTTCCACGGCGGCTCGGGCTTCCACGGCTGGCAATGGATGTTCATGATCGAAGCCGTGCCGGCCGTGCTCGTCGGCATCGCGACGATCCTGTATCTCGACAACGGCATCCGCAGCGCGAAATGGCTCGACGAGCGCGAGAAGCAGCTGCTCGAAGACGAAATCGCCGCGCAGCCGCAGGAACAGCAGAACCACGGCCATTCGCTGAAGGCCGTGTTCTCCGACCCGCGCATGTGGTGGATGTCGCTGATCTACTTCGCGTTCGTCACCGGCCAGTACGGGCTCACGTTCTGGATGCCGACGCTCGTGAAATCGACCGGCATCACCGATACGCTGCAGATCGGCCTGCTGTCGGCGATTCCGTTCGTCGTCGCGATCGTCGTGATGAACCTGTTCGGCCACAGTGCGGACAAGCGCCGCGAACGCCGCTGGCACCTGATCGTGCCGGCGCTGATGGGCGCGCTCGGGTTTGCGGTCGCCGCGTCGTACTCGCACAATACGGCCGTGTCGATCGTGTTCCTGTCGCTCGCGGCAGGCGGCGTGCTGACCTGCGCCCCGCTGTTCTGGTCGCTGCCGACCGCGTTCCTCGCAGGCTCCGCGGCCGCGGCCGGGATCGCGATCATCAACTCGGTCGGCAATCTCGCCGGTTTCGCGAGCCCGTACGTGATCGGCTACCTGAAGGACGTCACGCACAGCACGTCGTCCGGCATGTACGTGCTGGCCGCGATGCTCGTGATCGGCGCGATCGCCGTGTGGCTCACGCCCGCGAAACTCGTGAACCGCTGATACGCCGCCGGCCGATTCATCATTCGACGCGGAGCGCACGGCGCTCCGCGCCATTCATTCACAGGACGCTCCGTCATGCCACGCTTCGCCGCCAACCTCTCGATGATGTACACCGAGCATGCGTTTCTCGAACGCTTCGCCGCTGCCGCTCGCGACGGCTTCAAGGCCGTCGAGTACCTGTTCCCGTACGACTTCGCCGCCGCGGACATCCGTTCACGTCTCGACGCGCACGGCCTCGAACAGGCGCTGTTCAACGCGCCGCCGGGCGCCTGGGCCGCGGGCGAACGCGGCATCGCATCGCTGCCGGGCCGCGAGGACGAGTTCCGCCGCGGTATCGACCAGGCGCTCGACTATGCACGCACGATCGGCAACAGGAAGCTGCACGTGATGGCCGGCATGGTGCCGCCGGGCGCCGACCGCGCGCGCCATCGCGACACCTATCTGTCGAACCTGCGGCATGCGGCGCAGGCGGGGGCCGCGCACGGCATCACGATCCTGATCGAGCCGATCAACCCGCGCGACATGCCCGGCTATTTCCTGAATCGCCAGGACGACGCGCAGGCGATCTGCGCGGAAGTCGGCGCGCCGAACCTGAAGGTGCAGTTCGACTGCTATCACTGCCAGATCGTCGAAGGCGATCTCGCGATGAAACTCCAGCGCGATTTCGCTGGCATCGGCCATATCCAGATCGCGGGCGTGCCGGAACGCCACGAGCCGGACGTCGGCGAACTCAATTACCCGTACCTGTTCGCGCTGATCGACGCGCTCGGCTACGACGGCTGGATCGGCTGCGAATATCGGCCGAAGGCCGGCACGTCCGAAGGCCTCGGCTGGCTCAGGCCGTACCTGTGATTCCCGTATTCCCGAAAGGATGAAGAACATGAAAGTACTGATCACCGGCGGCGCCGGCTTTCTCGGCCAGCGTCTCGCGCGCAAGCTGCTCGAGCGCGGCGAACTGACCGGCCCCGACGGCCGTGTCGAGACAATCGACGAGCTGGTGCTGCTCGACGTCGTCCAGGGCAGCGATTTCGGCGATGCGCGCGTGACGTCGATCATCGGCGACATCGCCGATCGCGCGGTGCTCGAACGCGCGATCGACACGCGCACGGGCGCGATCTTCCACCTCGCGGCGATCGTCAGCGGGCAAGCCGAAGCCGATTTCGATCTCGGCATGCGGATCAACCTCGACGCATCGCGCACGCTGCTCGAAGTGTGCCGCGCGCGCGGCCACCGGCCGCGCGTCGTGTTCACGAGCTCCGTCGCGGTGTACGGCGGCGCGCTGCCCGACGTCGTGCAGGACGACACCGCGCTGAACCCGCAATCGTCGTACGGCGCCGAGAAGGCCATCGCGGAACTGCTGCTGTGCGACTACGCGCGACGCGGCTTCGTCGACGGCCGAGTGCTGCGGCTGCCGACCATCAGCGTGCGGCCCGGCCGCCCGAACGCGGCCGCGTCGTCGTTCGCGAGCGGCATCATCCGCGAGCCGCTGAACGGCGAGGAAAGCGTGTGCCCGGTGCCCGGCTCGACGCGGCTGTGGCTGCTGTCGCCGCGCGGCGCGATCGACGCGCTGGTCGCCGGTTGCGAGATCGACGCCGCGAAGCTCGGCAACAAGCGCGTGATCAACCTGCCGGGGCTGTCGGTATCTGTCGACGAGATGATCGCGGCGCTGCGCGAAGTCGCGGGCGACGCGGTCGTCAAGCTGATCCGCCATGCGCCCGACGAACGCGTCGAGAAGATCGTCGGCAGCTGGCCGGGCCGCTGGGATACGTCGCGCGCGGAAGCACTCGGGCTGAAGGGCGACACGTCGTTCGCGGACGTGATTCGCAGCCATATCGCCGACGAGCGGCACTGATCCCGCTGCGTCGCGTCGGGCCGCGTCAGCGCGGCCCGGCGGATTCCCCCGCAGGCAACGGCGCGCGTTTCGCTCCACCCGGCCGGTTCGCCGAACCCGCCGCCCACTGCCACGCGAGCAGCCCCGGCAGATAGAACAACAGGTCGCGCACGCGGCGCGCGCCGGCCAGCGCGAGACAGGTCGGCGGATCGAATCCGAGCAGCCCGCCGATCAGCACGAACCCGCCCTCCTGCACCCCCAGGCCGCCCGGCATCAGGAACGCGAGGCTGCTCACGAGCTGGATCAGCGCCTCGATCGCGAGTGCCTGCGCAAAGCTCGGCTCGGCGCCGAGGAAATACAGCGCCAGCCAGATTTCCAGTGCATAGCCCGCGAACTGCAGCGTCTGCCAGATCCCCAGATAGCGCACGACGACGCCCGTCTTTCTCCAGATCATCCGGATCGACTGGTCGGTGCGTGCCGATTCGCCGACCAGCGCCACCACCTTGCCGCTCGTGACGCGGTTGAGCACGCGCATCGCGCGTTCGAACGGCCGCGCATGCTGCACCAGCGCGAACAACAGCAGCACCGGCACCAGCGCGGCCATGCCGATCGCGAGGTTGGCGGCCACCCGCGCGGCATCGGACGACACGCGTTCGAGCACATAGCCGATCGCGATCAGCGCGAAGATCAGCTGGCTGATCAGCGTGAGCTGCATGTCGGCGACGAGGCTGGCCACGGCGGTGGCCGGACGCACGCCCGCCTGCCGCAGCAACCCGAACGACACGATCTCGCCGCCGATGCGCGCGACCGGCAGCAACCCGTTGATCGATTCGCGGATCCACACGAGTTTCAGCATCGTCGGCAACGAAGGCCGGCGCGGGCCGCGGATCAGCATCCGCCAGTCCCACGCGTTCGCGAGCATCGGCAGGATGTGCGCGAGCGCGGCGACCAGCAACCCGGCTCCGGCGATCCGCAGCCGATGCAGGATGTCTTGCGGATGCTCGCGCCAGACCAGCCACACCGCGAGCGCCAGCCCGACGAGCGCGATCGCGCGCCCCGCATGGCGAAGCCGTGCATCGCCGCGCATGGCGACCCGGCCCGCTGCCGCGGCGTCGAGGTTCGGCTCCGTCGTCATGACTCGCCCGCCGGCGACAGCAGGCCTTGCCGGTCGACGCGAAAGCGCGTGCCGCGCCACACGACATGCGACGAAAAGAAGCTCGATACGAAGACCGCGAACTGCAGGAGATCGACGAGCGGCAGCCAGAATGCGCCGCGCAGGCTTGCGCCGGTCGCGCGGCTCGTTCTCAGCATCAACCATGCGCGCGACGCCAGCGCCGCAATCGCGAACGCACACGCGGCGGCCGTGCCGCCGGAGAACAGCACCGCCAGCAGCGCCAGCGGCACCGGATGCATCAGTACCGATCCGAGATGACCGTGCCGGTCCGCCGCGCGGATCGTGCAGCTCCAGCGCAATTCGTGTGCGTACAACCGCGCGAACGTCTCTTCGACACACGCATGCCCGACGACGAACGATGGAATGACGACCTGCGCGCCCGCTTGCCGCACCGCTTCGCCGAGTGCGTGATCTTCCGCCAGGTGGTGCGCGAAACGCACCAGCCCGCCGATGCGTTCGAGCGTCGCCCGCGTGATGGCGATCGTCTGGCCGAAGCAGGGCCGCGCGCGCCCGATGAAGAGCCCGGTGATCACGCCCGGCAGGAAATGGTAGTCCGTCATCGCCGCGGCGACCCCCGGCCAGAATCCCGGCGCCGCGACGCCGCGATACACGCTCGTCACGATGCCGACATCCGGCTGCTGTAACGCACCGACGACGGCGCGCAGATAATCGCGCTCGACCACCACGTCGCTGTCGGCGAGACAGAGCACCGAATGCTCCGCGTGTTCGAGCATGTTCACGAGATTGCCGACCTTGCGGTTCGGCCCGTACAGCCGCGCATCGGCGACGACCTTGATGTTCGCGTCCGGATAGCGTGCGCGCAACGTCTCGACGGCCGCAAGCGCGGCGTCGCCCGCATCGTGCACGCCGAACAGGTGCTGCACCGGCCCTGGATAATCCTGCACGAAGTAGCTTTCGAGATGCTGTACGAGATCCCATTCGTCGCCGTGCAGCGGCTGCGCGACGGTGACGCCCGGATACGTGCGTGGCGGCGCCATCGCTCGGGAAAAGAACCGGCCGACCAGCACGCTGGCCGTGATCGTGTATGCAATGCCCAGCACCACGCTCAGCCCGCAGACGATCGACATTGCGCCGGCCAGCGCGCGCAGCACATGCAGCAAAACCATGGTTCTCCCCAGTGATGACCCGTACGACCGCGGCGCCCGGGAACGGCCGCGCGCACGCGGCTCACCCGTGCACGCCGCCGTATCGGTTCCCGTTGAACCGGATATGAAGGACGACCAACCGACGGTACGCGCAATCAGATGACACAACTACCGTGCGGCGATCGATTCCGGTGATGCGCACGTAGCCGCAGGCCACCGCGGTCTTGAACGCCGCGCCGGCAAGCTTACGTGCCGACAGGATCGCGGTGGCGACCGCCACGACGATCCAGATGCGAAACGTCATCGTCGTGAAAAATGCTTCGGGTACGCGCCATGCCAGCAGCGAAACCAGCACGAAGCACTGGATGAACATGCCGGCCAGTGCGGCGATCAGCAGGTAGGCGCGCCATCGCTCGATCGTCGAAGGTGCCATCAGGAATGAACCTCCCGTACGGGCGACATGCATCGACCGTACGCCGATCGAAAGGGTCGCGGATTGGCGGGCAGGTGCGTCCGACCCCTGGCGAACGCACCTGCCCGGTTCGGGATCAGGGGAAGCGGAGCACTACCCGAGAAATGTCGTGGCCGATGGCAGCGGGATTATCGGCACTCAACCTTAGCGTTCTTCAGAATGGCCGACATTTGAGGCAGCGCAATTACAATCCGTTTCACGGTGCGCACAGTCACGCTCGTACGATCGCAGACGCTGATCGCGGTGCCGCTGCTCGGCTGGATCGACGCGTCGTCACGCGCGTGGGCCGTGACGCTCGTCGGCATCGTTCCGTTGCCGGCGCTGTCGGCGGCCGGCGCCCTTCGGGCACGTCGCGCGACGCGCATGCGCTTTGCTGTCCCGCGAACACGGCCGCCAGCCGTGACACGCGACCATGTCGGCACCTAGTTGCCGGTTTGCGCCGGCATGCCGGCATCCGGTGCGTGCGCAACCGACGCCGCCATGTGCGCCCGGTCCCGGTCGGCGAGCATCGCTTCCGCCGCCTGGATATCCGCCGGATACTCGCCTTCGTCGCCCTTCGCCGGGTCGTACCCGGCCGCTTCCAGACGCATCAACTCCTCGCGAACCTGTGCACGCGTCAGCGGCGCGGCCGATTGCGCGAATGCCGCCTGACCGACGAGCGCTCCGATCATCATCAGTAGTGCGATATATGTTTTCATCATGAACTCCTTCAATGTGACGTATCGACCGACCACGGGATAGGCGTGACCTGCGGATGCAGGCAGGTGAATCAGCTTCCGAAATAGATCGCGCAGAAGCTCGCGGGGCCGACGCATGCGGCGACGCGTTGACGCGGCGGCATCGCCGCCGGCTTGCCCGCTTCGGACGACATGGCCGGATCGCTGCCGACCGCCGTGCTGGCCTGCCGCTGAGGCATCCGCTCGGCTTGGTTCTGGAACAACGGGCTCACGTCCGGATACGACGTATCGGTCACGAAGCGCAACCCGCCGTTTTCGGCGTCGATCAATTCCTGCCGGACCTGCGTGCGCGTGAGTGCCTGTGCGGACGCTTGCGTCGCGACACCTGTGGCAGACATCGCCACCATCGTGGCGGCCAACAGCCAGTGCTTGTTCATGTTCCACTCCTTCAGAAGTCAACGAGACGATGTGCTACACCCGTATGACGACGGAGGAGGCATGTTTATTCCCGGCCTGCCGGGCCGCCCTTGCCGGACCTTCATCGAACTGTCATTCGTTCGTCAGCCGGCGTAACCTGACGTAACGCAACGCCCGTCGTGCTTCGGGCAGACTGACCACCACTTCATCCGGACCACCCATCGATCGACCATGTCCGCCGCTTACGACCATGCAGCCGCCCTGCTGCGCACGCTGTACGACCGCCATATCGACAGCGGCGCGGTGCTCGACACGGCCGCATTCCCGGATGCCGAGCGATTCGCGCGCGCGTGGCCCGCGATCCGCGCGGAGGCGCTCGACGTCGCACGCGACATGCCGCGCATCCCGCGCTTTCACGACATCATGCGCGAGCAGTACGACATCTCGGCCAACGACGCGCGCGACTGGCGCATGTTCATCATGCAGGCATACGGCCAGCCGTTTGCGCGCAACCTGTCGCGCTGCCCGACCGTCGCGTCGCTCGTCGCGACGTCGCCGGACGTGCTGTCCGCGTCGCTGTCGTTCCTCGCGCCTGGCAAGCACATCCCGCCGCATCGCGGGCCGTTCCGCGGCATCCTGCGCGGCTATCTCGTGCTGTCGATGCCCAGGCGCGCGGACGGCACGCCGGCCGCCGTGCTGAAGGTCGACGGCCGCGAATACCGGCTCGACGAAGGCCGCTTCCTGCTGTGGGACGACACGTTCACGCACGAGGTATGGAACGACAGCGACGCAGTGCGGATCGTGCTGCTGCTCGATATCCGCCGGCGCGGGATGCCGCGCTGGCTCACGTGGTTGTCGAATGCGGTGATCGGCGTCGTGCGGCTCGGGATCCGGATCAGGGGACGGTCGATTCCGGTCTAGCAGCCGCGCCGCGCACGGCAGTGCCGTTTCCCCTTTCGGCGCCCGCCGGATCGCCTAAACTACAAGCCATCCCTTCGTGCGGCTCCTGCCAGTTACCGCCATGGCGCACCTCTTCTTCGCCGCATCGATCCAGCGGCATGTCGAAACGCCCGAGCGCGACATCGACGCGCGCACGGTCGGCGAAGCATTCGACACCATTTTCAGCGAGCAACCGCGGCTGCGCGGCTACATCGTCGACGACCAGGGCGCGCTGCGAAAGCACCTGTCGGTGTTCATCGACGGCCAGCCGATCCGCGACCGGCAGCGCCTGTCCGACGCGCTCGGCGACGCCAGCCGCGTGTATGTCGTGCAGGCGCTGACCGGCGGATAAAGGGGCCGACGCACGGGCGCATCCCTCCATACCAAGTGCCGTCGCGCCAAGGCGGACCATCCGGAGACACCGCATATGAACGATCGACTGCTCGTCGCCACCCGCAAGGGCCTGTTCGTCCTGCAACCCGACGGTAACGGCGGCTGGACGCTCGGCGAACCGCATTTCATCGGCGAGCCCGTCAGCATGGCGCTCGCCGACCCGCGCGACGGCACGCTGTATGCGGCGCTCAATCTCGGCCATTTCGGCGTGAAGCTCCACCGGCTGCGCGCAGGCGCCACCGACTGGGAGGAATGTGCGGCCCCGGTTTATCCGCCGCAGCCTGCCGACGCGTCGGCCGCCCGTACCGACACGCACACGGGCAGCGGCGACGCCGACGACGAGCCCGCGGGGTCGCCGCAGCCGCCGTGGACCCTTCAGCAAATCTGGTCGCTCGAAACCGGCGGCCCAGACGAGCCCGGCGTACTGTGGGCCGGCACGATTCCCGGCGGCCTGTTCCGCTCCGGCGACCACGGCGATTCATGGGTACTCAACCGCGCGCTGTGGGATCGCCCCGAACGCGCCGAATGGGGCGGCGGCGGGTACGACGCGCCGGGCATCCATTCGGTGATGGTCGATCCGCGCGACAGCCGACACGTCGCCGTCGGCATCTCGTGCGGCGGCGTCTGGCAGACCGTCGACGGCGGCGCGACATGGCGTGTGACCGCGGAAGGCATGGAAGCCGACTACATGCCGCCCGAGCGACGCGGCGAGCCGAACATGCAGGATCCGCACCGCGTCGTGCAGTGCGCGGCCAATCCCGACGTGCTGTGGACGCAGCATCACTGCGCGATCTTCCGCTCGACCGACGGCGGCGAACACTGGCGCCGCATCGAAGCGCAACCGTCGAGCTTCGGTTTCGCGGTGGCCGTGCATCCGCATGAACCGGATACCGCGTGGTTCGTGCCGGCCGTGAAGGATGCGTGCCGGATTCCGGTGAACGGCCGGTTCGTCGTCACGCGCACGCGCGACGGCGGCCGCAGTTTCGAGAGCCTGTCGAACGGGTTGCCGGCCGCGCCCGCGTACGACCTCGTGTACCGGCATGGGCTCGCGGTCGACGATTCCGGCACGCGCCTCGCGATGGCGTCGACGACGGGCGGGTTATGGACGTCCGTCGATGGCGGCGACCATTGGCGACAGGTATCGGCGCATTTGCCGCCGGTGTATTGCGTCAGGTTCGGTTAGCGGCGCGAGACGCGCCGGGCGCCATCCGCGCCACCGCATCGCGCGTCCGTGCGATTTCCGCTTCGAGCCAGTCGAGAAACCGCCTGACCTGCGGCTCGCGCTCCCGCCCCGGCCGGCACAGCGCGACGAAGCGCGCACCGTCGAGCCGCACCGCGGGCTCGATCGGCATCAACGCACCGCGCTCCACATGCTCGGCGGCCAGCACCGAGCTGAGCAGCGCGATACCCTGCCCGTGCAGCACGGCCTGCAATGCGTAATGCTCGTCGTCGTAATGGCGGAACACCGCGCGTTCGAGCCATGCTTGCCGGCCCGCCGCACGACACCACGACGCCCAGTCGACCGACACGGGCAGCGGCGTATTCCACACGGTTTCGATCAGGTCGAGCGGCTCGTCGGTGCGGTGCGCGTCGAAGCCGGCGGCCGCATACGCGCCGAAATACTCGTCGATCAACGCAATCTCGTGCAGCGCGGGAAACTTGCGCGACGTCGCGCGAATCGCGAGATCGATCCGCGCCTCGCGTTCGAGATCGACGAGCGCGTTCCCCGTTTCGACCTTGATGTGCAGATGCGGATCGACACGGCGAAACGCACCGAGCCGGGGAATCAGCCACATCGCCGCAAAGGCCGGCGTGGTGGTCAGCACGAGCGGGCGCTCGTCGGCCGCGTCCGGCCGCACGGCGTCGAGCCCCCGGCTCAATGCCAGCAACGCTTCGTGGCTCGCGCGAAACAGTCGCTCGCCTTCTTCCGTCAGCCGCACGCCGCCTGCGCCGCGCTCGAACAGCAGCACGCCGACGCGGCTCTCCAGCGACTTGATCTGGTGCGACACGGCAGCCGGCGTCACGGACAGCTCGTCCGCGGCGGCCTTGAACGTGCCGAGCCGTGCCGACGATTCGAATACACGCAAAGCGGTCAGGGGGATTTTCGAGAACACGGAGCCTCGCGGATCGAATGCGGCCGGGTTGAATTCGGTTCAATCGGGGTGAGATTAGGTGAATTGAAACGGGCGCGCAACGCGGCTAGCCTTGCGGGACGTTGCGGCATGGCGCCGCCGTCGAACCGGAGGAACCCCGTGCAAGGCCTACCGCGCAGGATCACGCAGGCGGTGCTCTACGAAGCGATCGCCATTTCCTGCATTTCGCCCGCGATCGCGGCGATCTTCAAGCAGGACCTCGTCTATTCGGGCGCATTGTCGGCGACGATGTCGGCGATCGCGATGCTGTGGAACATGATCTTCAACGCGCTGTTCGAACGCTGGGAAGCGTCGCGGCGGCAGCCGGCGCGTACGCTCGGGCGGCGGATCCTGCATGCCACCGGATTCGAAGGCGGGCTGATCTTCATCCTCGTGCCGGTCGTGTCGTGGTGGCTCGACATCACGTGGTTCGATGCGTTCGTCGTCGATATCGGGCTGTTCGCGTTCTTCTTCTGCTACGCGTTCGTGTTCCAGTGGGCGTTCGATCGCGTGTTCGACGTGCCGGCGGCGACGAAGGGGTCGTGAACAGGCTCTACGCCCCCGCGGCAATTTTCGGCAACTGCCAGCCGAAGCGCACCGCCGCCATCCGCAGCGCAAAGCACGCGGCGCCGCCGAGCACGGCCGCGACGACGGGCGGGCAACCGAGTCGCCGGCACGACACGACGACGACCGCGCCGAGCAGCGCCGCGCTCGCATAGATATCCGTGACCAGCACGACCGGTATCCGCGCAAGCAGCAGATCGCGCACGACGCCGCCCCCGCAGCCGGTCACGGCGCCCATCAGCGTCGCAATGAACGGGTGGACGCGGAATTCGAGCGCCTTCACCGCGCCCGCGACCGCGAACAATGCGAGGCCGGCCGCATCGAGCGTCGTCAGCAGCGACGGCGAGAACGACGCGACCCGTGCATGAAACACGAACGCGAACAGTCCCGCGGCGAACGCGAGCGCCGGATAACGCCAGTCGCTCACGGCGCTCGGCGGGCGGGCGCCGATCAGCAGGTCGCGAATCACGCCGCCGCCGAGCGCGACGACGAGCGACAGCACCATCACCCCGAACAGATCGAGTCCGGCGCCGATTGCCGCATTGGCGCCTTCGATCGCGAACACCGCCGTGCCCGCGAGATCGGCGGCGAGCACCACTTGCTCGATGCGCTTCATGCGAATGAACGGCCGACGTACCGGATCGTCCGGCTGCAGCCAGCGTCGACCGAAGCGATCGCGCCATTCAGCCGCGTGCCGGCTGCGTACAGCCGCCGGGATGCATCGAGGGGGTTGCGGGTCATTGCCGTCTCCTTGGCGGGGATCGAGCAGTCTAGCGCATCGCCCGCCGGCCGTTGGCGCGAGTACGCAGCACGCAGCAAAAAGCCGGCGCAAGCAGGTCGCCCTGCTTGCGCCGGCTCGACATTCACGTCAGGCTCCGGGCCGCGGCCGCAAAGCCCGACGCGTCGCGCTCAATGCACGCCGAGGTATGCCTTCACCGCCGGCAGGCCCGGCTTGCCGTCGATCGTCGTCACGCCGGCCAGCCATTTGTCGAGCGATTGCGGATTCGCCTTCAGCCATTCGGCGGCGGCCTTGTTCGGATCCTGCTTGTTCATGATCGGCACCATCACGTGGTTCTCGATCGACGTCGTGAACTGCAGGTTCGACACGAACTTCGCGACGTTCGGGCAGCGCTGCGCGTAGTCGGGCGGCGTGGCCGTCAGCACTTTCGCTTCGCCGTAGTTCGGGCCGAACACGTCGTCGCCGCCGCTCAGGTAGTCGATCTTCATCTGCACGTTCATCGGATGCGGTTCCCAGCCGAGAAACACGATCCACTGCTTGTCGCGAGCCGCGCGGTTCACCTCGACCAGCATCCCGGCCTCGCTCGACTCGACCAGCTTGAACTTGCCGAGGCCGAACTGGTTGCCGTCGATCATCTTCTTGATCAGCGCGTTGCCGTCGTTGCCCGGCTCGATCCCGTAGATCTTGCCGTTGAGCTTGTCCGCGAATTTCTGGATGTCCGCGAACGACTTCAGGCCGCCCTGGTACACGTAGTCGGGCACCGCGAGCGTGTATTTCGCACCGGTCAGATTGGGCGTCGCGAGCACCTTGATCGTGCCGGCTTTCGTGAACGGCTGGATGATCGGGTCCATCGTCGGCGACCAGTAGCCGAGGAACACGTCGATCTGCTTGCTCTTGATCCCCGCGAACGTGATCGGCACCGATGCGATCGTCTTCGTCGGGTTGTAACCGAGCCCCTGCAGCATCGTCGACGCGAGGCCCGTGGTCGCCGCGATGTCGGACCAGCCGACATCGGCGAAGCGCACGTTCTTGCAAACGGGCGGATCGGCCGCATAAACGGCCGACATCGGCGCGGTTATCCCGATCCCGCACACCGCTGCGATCAATAGGCGCTTCATCTTGCTTCTCCTCAAAGTGATGTCGTTTGCTCGAATGCGGGATCGTTTATTGAAGCCGCGCGCCGCGATCCCGGCGACGTCGCGGACCGATTGATCGCCCCGTTCAGCGCCCCGGCAGCCGGCGCTCGTAGCTCGGCGCGTGGCCGAACTGCGCGCGGTATGCCTTGCTGAAATGACATGGCGAGTGAAAGCCGCAGACCGTCGTCACGCGCGCGATCGATGCGTCGGTCGTACGCAGCAGGTCGCGTGCGCGTTTCAGGCGCAACGTCAGGTAATAGTGGGTCGGCGATACGTTCAGGTACACCTTGAACATGCGCTGCAGATGCCGCTGCGACAGCCGCACGAGCCGCGCAAGCTCCTCGAGCGACAGCGGTTCCTCGATGTTCGCCTCCATCAGCCGCACGACCTCGATCAGCTCCGCGCGCGAGAAACCGACCCGCGCATCGACCGGAATCGGCTGCGTATCGGTCGAACTGCGGATGCGCTCCAGGATGAACTGCTCGGATACCTGCGCGGCCAGTTGCTGGCCGAACCGCATGCCGACGAGGTTCAGCATCAGATCGAGCGGCGCGGTGCCGCCGGTGCAGGTCAGCCGGTCGCGATCGACGACGAACAACTCGTCAGCGAACCCGACCTGCGGAAATTCGGAATGCAGCGCGGACAGGTTCTCCCAGTGCACGGTGCAACGATAGCCGTCGAGCAGCCCGCTCGCCATCAGCGCGTAGGCGCCGGTGCAGATGCCGCCGAGCGGCAGCCCGCGTGCGGCAAGCGCCGCGAGCGTATCGCGCGCGCGTTCGTCGACCATGTCGCGGATGCGGATGCCGCCGCACACGATCATCACGTCGGGCAGGTCGTCGTAATCGAGCGGCTGCGTGGGCCGCACCGCGATGCCGTTGCTGGCATGCGCGGGCGCGCCGTCGAGCGAGTAGATCGACCACTTGTAGTGTTCCGCCCGTCCGACATAGTTCGCCATCCGAAGCACTTCGACCGCGCTCGAGAACGCGATCATCGAGAAGTTCGGCAGCGTCAGGAAGCCGAAATGGGCGAGGGACGAAACCGGTGAAACGCAGGCAACGGGCGCGACAGCGACGGCGGACGTCACATCGGTCTCCTGGCGAGGAGGTTGCAGGGAGCCAGCCCCGCGGCGCAAGCCGCGGGAGCCGTTATTCGACGAGGGTGAGCGGCCGGAGCGTGCCCGGCCGCCGGGGATCAGGCCTGCGCGGGCTCGGCCTTCACGCGAAAGAGCTGCTTGAGGCCCGAGAACAGCGGCGCTTTCGCGGTGCCCGGCGCGCGGCCGAAGCTTTCGGTGATGCGGTCGAGAATGATCGCGAGCAGCACGACCGACAGACCGCTTTCGAAGCCGAGGCCGATGTCGAGGCGCTGGATACTCGCGAGCACGTCGTTGCCGAGGCCGCCCGCGCCGACCATCGACGCGATGATCACCATCGACAGCGCCATCATGATCGTCTGGTTCACGCCCTGCATGATCGACGGCAGCGCGTTCGGGAACTGCACCTTGTACAGCAGTTGCCACGGCGTGCAGCCGAACGCCTGGCCGGCTTCGACGATCTCGCGGTTCACGTGGCGGATGCCGAGGCTCGTGAGACGCACCGCGGGCGGCATCGCGAAGATCACCGTCGACAGGATCCCCGGCACGCGGCCGAGACCGAACAGCATCGCGGCCGGAATCAGGTAGACGAAGGCGGGCATCGTCTGCATCAGGTCGAGAATCGGGCGCACGATCGCGGCGACCCACTTGCTCTTCGCGGCCCAGATGCCGAGCGGGATGCCGAGTACGAGGCTGATGATCGTCGACGACAGCGTGAGGCCGAGCGTGATGACCGTCTGATCCCAGAAGCCGGTCGCGAAGATCAGCAGCAGCGACGCGGTGGTGAACAGCGCGAAGCGCCAGCCCACCCGCCACAGCCCGACGCCGATGAAGATCGCCATCATCAGCCACATCGGGATCGCCTGCAGGCCATGCTCGACGAATGCCGCGAGCCCCTCGATCGCTCGACCGATCGCGTCGAACGTCTTCGCGTCGTGGTCGAGCAGGTAGTGAACGGACTGGTCGACCCAGGTACCGAGCGGAATCATTTCAGACATGGGAACCTCGCGAACGCGTGATGGCCTTCAGGATGAGCGCGCGATCGACCGAGCCGCAGTAGCAGCCGTCGTCGTCGACGACGGGCAGTGCATTCGGGCTCGCGACCACGCGCGCGACGACGTGTTCTAGCGACGCATCGCGCCGGATGCTTTCGATCGGCCGCACGGACGGCGTGTCCTGACCGATCGCATCGCGCGTGACGAAGCCGCGGATCTTGCGTTGCGCATCGAGCACGAACGCGTATTCGGCGCTGCCGTTCAGCGACGCGGCGACGTTCGCGGCATCGCACTTCGACATGGTAGGCACGGCGCCCGTCTGCATCAGGTCGCCGGCGGTGAGGTAGCGGCTGGTGTCGATGCCGTCGAAGAACGCGCGCACGTAATCGTCGGCCGGGTTCGCGATGATGTCCTGCGGCGTGCCGACCTGCACGAGGCGGCCGCCTTCCATGATCGCGATGCGGTTGCCGATGCGCAGCGCCTCCTCCAGATCGTGCGACACGAACATGATCGTGCGGCGCTGGTCCTTCTGCAGTTGCAGCAGCACGTCCTGCATTTCGCGGCGCTTGAGCGGATCGAGCGCGGAGAACGCCTCGTCCATGATCATCAGCGACGGGTTCACGGCCAGCGCGCGCGCAAGGCCGACGCGCTGCTGCATGCCGCCCGACAGCTCGGACGGCAGCTTGTGCGAAAACGGCGCGAGGCCGACCTGCTCGAGCACTTCCATCGCACGGCGCTCGCGCTCCTTCTTGCCCATGCCCGCGACTTCCAGCCCGAACGCGGCATTCGACACCACGGTGCGATGCGGCATCAGCGCGAACGACTGGAACACCATGCTCATGTCCTTGCGACGCAGCGCGGTCAGCGCCGAGCGGCGCGCCGACGCGACGTCGAGCCCGTCGATCAGCACCTTGCCGGCGCTCGGATCGACCAGCCGGTTCACGAGGCGGATCAGCGTGGACTTGCCGGAACCGGACAGGCCCATCAGCACGAAAATTTCGCCTTCCTGCACATCGAAGGAGACGTTGTGCACGCCGACGACCTGACCGGTGCGCTTGAGCACATCGTCCTTCGTCGCGCCGGCGGCGAGCATGTCGAGCGCCTGCTGCGGATTGCTTCCAAACACCTTGCACAGACCTTCGACCACAACCTTGGGGGCATCCATCGAAACCTTCTCCTCGTGTAGCGGGGACTCGCGCTTGTCATAGCGTGCCTACATAGTTGCCAGAAAAAACCCCGGCCTGCCGACGAATTACGACAAACGCTTGCGCAAATACGACACGGCCGCCAGCCCCGTCCGGCGGGCCGCACCGCCCTTTGCGGCGGCGCAATACGCGCTCGGCCTGCTGCGACGGGCATCGCCCTTCGGACTTGTGCGCAGCAGCGCGGCGAACGGCACATGGGATTTTGCGCCAGGCCGCATTCGGCACGCGTCGCTTTCCGACAAGTTGACGTCCGTTCCGGCGCGCATCTACTCAGACGAAAACGCGCATCGCATTCGTCAATAAAAAGCATGACCGTGCAAAAAGCCGTATGGCGACACCGAACGGCGCACGCCGCGATACCGCGCCAACCGCGGAAATCCGGGCAGGCACGCTGTGATACATTCGCCGCAAACACGCCGATCGCGACGTTGCCGCGGGCCTTTCGCACGAAGGCGCCAGCCGCATGGCGCGCGCATGCCGGTTCGCCTGCCGGCCGTGCTGAAACCGCCTCGATCCGGTGCGATCCCGATCGAAGGACGATAACGATAGTGAGAGGGAGCAAGGCGTTGAACTGGGCATTCGCCGTAATCGGTTTCGTCGTGGGCGGCATCGCCGCCCTGATCGGGGATTTCCCGGCCGCGAGCGGCGCGCTGCTCGGGGCCGCCGCCGGGTTCTGGGTCGGGCACGCGCTGCGGCAACGCAAGCTGCAGAGCCGGCGCGCCGTGCCCGACGCATGGGCCAGCTCCGCGCCGCCTCCCACCCCGTTACCGCTCGCCGATCGCGTCGCGCGCCTCGAAGCCACCGTCGACACGCTCACGCGCGAACTCGACGCGCTGCGCGCTCAACTGGCGGGCGCGAAAGCCGGGACGGCGACATCCGGTGGCATCGCGCCGACGGCTTCGGCCGACGCCGCCTCCGCACCGCTGCCGACGCACTTCCCGACACCGCCCGCGCCACGACCGGCCGCCGCACGCGCGGACACGCCGGCCTCCTCTTCGACGCCGGCGCCCACTACACCGCCCGCGCCGGCCACCGCGGCACGCGCCTCGGCTGCGTCCGTTCACGCCGACACCACCGCCAGCGCACCTGCCACTCCGCCCGAACCGCCCGCGCCGCGCGAACCCGGCATCGCCGAACGCGCGTTCGGCGCCGCGCGCGACTGGCTGCTCGGCGGCAACACGGTCGTGCGTGTCGGGATCGTCGTACTGTTCTTCGGCGTCGCATTCCTGCTCAAGTACGCTGCCGACAACGACATGCTGCCGATCGAATTCCGTCTCGCGGGCACGGCGCTCGCGGCGGCCGCGCTGCTCGCGATCGGCTGGCGCGTGCGTGCGCGCCGCGCCGCATACGGCCTCGTGCTGCAAGGCGGCGGCACCGGCATCCTGTACCTGACGATCTTCGCCGCGACCAGGCTCGATGCGTTGCTGCCCGTCGGCGCCGCGTTCCCGTTGATGGTCGCGGTCTGCGCGCTGAGCGCATTCCTCGCGGTGCGGCAGAACGCGCTGCCGCTCGCGTTCATGGGCAGTGCGGGCGGCTTCCTCGCACCGATCCTGCTGTCGACCGGCCAGGGCAACCACGTCGCGCTGTTCGGCTACTACGCACTGCTGAACGCGGGCATCTTCGCGATCGCGTGGTTCAAGGCCTGGCGCCCGCTGAACCTGCTCGGCTTCGTGTTCACGTTCACGATCGGCTCCGCGTGGGGCGTGACGGCCTATCGCCCCGCGCTGTTCGCGAGCACCGAGCCGTTCCTCGTCCTGTTCTTCCTGATGTATGTCGGCATCGCACTGCTGTATGCGGTGAAACGCGAACTCGCGCTGCGACACTATGTGGACGGCACGCTCGTGTTCGGCACGCCGATCGTCGCGTCCGCACTGCAGGCGTCGCTCGTGAAAGGCATGCCGTTCGGGCTTGCATGGAGCGCGGTCGCGCTGTCGGCGTTCTACGTCGCGGTGGCCGCATGGCTCGCGCGGCGCCGCGATCGCCTCGGTCTGCTGTTCGAATCGATGCTCGCGCTCGCGGTCATCTTCGCGACGCTCGCGGTGCCGTTCGCGTTCTCGGGGCCGACGACCAGCGCCGCGTGGGCCATCGAAGGCGCAGCCGTCGTGTGGCTCGGCGTGCGCCAGAAACGCCTGCTGCCGTTCGGCTTCGGGCTGCTGATGCAGGTCGCCGCGGCCGGCGCGTTCTTCACGAGCCTGCTTGGCCCGGCCGACACGGCCGCGCTGCCGGTGCTCAACAGCCCGTATATCGCGATGCTGCTGATCGCGCTCGCCGGCCTGTTCACCGGCTGGTGGCTGCACGGGCGCGGCGAAGCGCGCGCATGGCATGCATGGATGCCCGAGATCGGTGTCGCGGCCGCCGCGTGGGGGCTGCTGTGGTGGGTCAGCGGCGGGCTGCACGAGATCCTCGTCCATGCGAGCCGACACGTCGACCTGCATGCCGACCGCTTCGTCGTCGATACGACCGCGCTGTTCGCGGCCGGCACCGCATGGCTCGCGCACGCCGCGCGCCGCCGGCTCGCGTGGCCGCTCGCCGAATGGCCCGCGCTCGCGCTCGCACCGGTGCTGGCGCTGCTCGCGCTGCGTGCGTTCGATGCGCACGAAGCGCCGCTGTCGGGCATGGGCGCGTTCGCGTGGCCCGTGACCATCGGCGCGGGATTTGCGCTGCTGTGGCGCCAGTCGCGCGGCACGACCGACGCCGCCGACGCGCGCGGTGTGACGCCCTCCGTTGCAGCACGCATGCTCGCGCCGCTGCATACGCTGACGTTCTGGACCCTGGGCGGGCTGCTGGCGCTCGAAGGGTTCTGGCGCCTGCGCGCGTTCGTCCCGGAAGGCGCATGGAGCTGGAGCGCATGGGCGTACGGCTTCGGCGCGCTACTCCTGGTCGTGTCGGGCCCGGGCTCGCGCCTGCGCTGGCCCGTCGCGGCATTCCCGCGCGCCTATCAGGTGTGGGGGGCCGCGCCGCTCGCCGCGCTGCTGTGGCTGTGGAGCCTCGCCAGCACGGTGAGCGACGGCGACGCAGCGCCGCTCTTCTGGCTGCCGCTGCTCAATCCGCTCGACGTCGCGCAGGGTCTCGTCTTCGTCGCGTTCGCCGCGTGGCTGCGTCGCCTGAAAGCGCTCGGCATCGCGTGGCATCCGCGCGTCGCCGGCTATCTGGCGATCGCGACCGTGTTCCTGTGGTTCAACGTGCTGATGCTGCGCACGCTGCATCACTGGGCCGGCGTGCCGTACGCATTCGGCGCGATGGCCGAATCGACGCTCGTGCAGGCGTCGGTGTCCGTGTACTGGACGGTCTGCGCGCTCGCCATCACGATCTGGGCCACGCGCCGCGGGCTGCGACCGCTGTGGTTCGTCGGCGCCGCGCTGCTCGCGCTCACGGTCGTCAAACTGTTCCTGTTCGACCTGTCGCACGTCACCGGCATCGAGCGCATCGTGTCGTTCATCGGCATCGGCGTGCTGCTGCTGTTGATCGGCTATTTCTCGCCGCTGCCGCCGAAGGCCGCCGCGCAACAAGGCGGCCGGCCATGAAACGACGCGCCGCCCTGCTCGGGCTGAGCCTGCTCGCGTCGTTCGCGGCGGCCGACGGCGCACCGAACGCCGGACGCGCGATGCAGCGCTTCGCGCTCGACCTCGACGGCAGCGCCGCGTATTACCAGCTCACCGTGCCTCAGCCCGTGTATGCGGCGAGCCGGCGCGACGATCTCGGCGATGTGCGCATCTTCAACGGCGCGGGCGAGCCGGTGCCGTACTCGCTCGACGCACCCGCCGCGGCTGCGGCCGCCGTGCCGCCGTCCCGCACGCCGGTGCATTGGTTCCCGCTGCCGCCCGCGCGCGCCGAGAACGGCAACGCGCCGCCCGGCGTGACGGTCGGCCCGGACGGCGCGCTGCGCGCGGCCATCGCGACGCCTTCGCGCACCCGGCACGGCGCGGACCTCGTCGACCTGTCGCATGCCGACGGCAGCATCGACGCGCTGCTCGTACACGTGGGCGACGACAGCTACCAGGGGCGTGTGTCCGTCGAAGCCAGCGACGACCTGCGCACCTGGCGGCCGCTCGGCAGCACGCAGTTGCTGAAGGTCGGCCGCGGCAACGACATGCTGGTGCAGGAGCGCATCGCGCTCGACGGCGCGGCGCCGCGCTACCTTCGGCTGGACTGGCCCGACGGCGCGCCGTCGATCGCGTCGGTCGACGTCGAGACGCATCCGCGCGACGCGCGCGGCGTCGACACGGCGTCCGTGCCGCGCCAGTGGCGCGACGCCGTGCGGATACGCGCCGGCGCTGCGCCGGGCGAGTATCTGTTCGACACCGACGGCGCGTATCCGGTCGACCGCGTGCGCATCGACCTGCCGCAGCCGAACACCGTCGCGCGCGCGACGCTGCAAAGCCGCGCCGATGCACGGGCGCCGTGGCGCGACGTCGCGGCCGCCGTGCTGTTCCGGCTGCAGGGCAAGGGCGGCGAGCAACGCAATCCGCCGCTCGAGTTCGTCGCGAACACGGATCGCGCATGGCGAATCGTCGTCGACATGCGCAACGGCGGGCTCGGCGGCGGCCAGCCGGCCGTCGCGCTCGGCTGGCATCCGGCCGCACTGACCTTCGTCGCGCGCGGCACGCCGCCGTTTACGCTCGGCGTCGGCGACGCGTCGCTCGCATCGTCGGCCGTGAGCCGCGACGCACTGCTGGTCGGCATGGTGCCGGAAGTGCGGCCCGCCCGCGTCGGCGCGGCGCTGCCGTCGGCGGTCGTGCCGGCGGCAGCCGCCGATGCGGATGCCGGGCGCCGCTACATGCTGTGGGGCGCGCTGATCGTCGCGGTCGGCGTGCTCGGCGCGATCGCATGGCGCCTCGCGAAAGGCGGCGGCGAGACGCACAGCCGCAACGAGTAAATCCCGGGGTAACGCGGCTGGCGGACGGAACGAATATCGTTCGCGCCGATGCCGCGTGCACGTCACGGCAAGCGCATCGAAGCATCGATCGTTGCCCGCGCAAGCAACGCGTCGTGCGATGAAGTCGCGTGATGATGGGCCTGTCCGGCGCGCTCGCCGTTGACACGTGCCGCCCCGCGCTCCAGACTCGCCGCTCCGTCACCCCCGCGAGTGCCCATGATCACCTGCTTCCTTCGCTACGTCGTCGATCCGTACAAACTCGTCGAATTCGAAACCTACGGCAAGATGTGGATTCCGCTCGTCGAGCAGTTCGGCGGCACGCATCACGGCTACTTCCTGCCGTCCGAAGGCGCGAGCAACATCGCGCTCGCGATGTTCTCGTTCCCGAGCCTCGCCGACTACGAGCGCTACCGCGAACGCTCGAAGGACGATCCCGCCTGCCAGGCCGCGTTCCGCTACGCGGAGCAAACGCGGTGCATCGTCAGCTACGAACGCAGCTTCTTCCGGCCGGTGTTCGAGTAACGGGCCGCGCCCCTACGCATCGCGCCCCGTTTTCCGGCCGAGGACGAAAAAAAGCCCCGCCAGCATCCGCGCGGCGGGGCCAACCCATGTCAGTAGAGACATCATGGAGGAGACGAGCCCATCTTATCGACCGTGGCGCACCGTCCCAACCAAGCATTTCTGCTATCGATCTGCGGGGCCGCGCACACGCTTGCCGTCGCCGCGCGGCATATCGATAGAACGAAAAGTCGTTTTCAGAGTGGCGACCGGGTCGTTACCATCTGGTTTTAAGCCTGTGCTTAGCCGGGCAAGCCATTCCCGAGGAGCGCCCCTTGACTGCATTCGATCAACACCGCCGCCCGTTCGTCGTCGGCATCGGCGGGACCACCCGAGCCGCGTCGTCCACCGAACGCGCGCTGTCGTTCGCACTGCGCGGCGCGCAAGCCGCCGGCGCGCGCACGCGCCTGTTCGACGGCCCGTTCCTGCATACGCTGCCGCACTACGCGCCCGAACACAAAACGCTGACCGACGCGCAGCGCGAGCTGATCGACGCCGTGCGCCAGGCCGACGCGATCATCATCGCCACGCCCGGCTATCACGGCGGCGTGTCCGGTCTCGTGAAGAACGCGCTCGACACGCTCGAGGAGCTGCGCGCGGACGATCGCCCGTATCTCGACGGCCGTGCGGTCGGCCTGATCGTCACCGCGTACGGCTGGCAGGCGGCCGGCACCGTACTGACGTCGCTGCGCTCGATCGTCCATGCGCTGCGCGGCTGGCCGACGCCGTTCGGCGCCACCGTCAACACGCTCGAAACCCGCTTCGAAAGCGCCGATAGCTGCTCGGATCCGAAGGTCGTCGCACAACTCGAGACGGTCGGTGCGCAAGCCGCCGAATTCGCGCTCGCGTTCGCGTCGCATCGTGCGGCCTCGCATGCGACATCGGTCGATGCGCTCGCTCCCGTGCTGAAAGTCGCCAACCAGTAACCTCCGCATTCCGCCGCGCGCCTTCGATCGACAGGATTCGACGGGGTCGCGCGGCGCGTCTTCCGACGCGCGGCGATGTGCCGGGCGTGTCGCCGCCCCTGCCGAAAGCCCTCTCCCCGCGCACCGCCCCGATAACGATTCAGCCCCCCGCGTAATTTGCATTGGCCGAAAGATTGGTTCACGCAGGCGGCCCGTTTTCGTACGCTGAAAGTCCGAACTTTTTTGCGCGCCACCCCATGAACCGTACGATCCGCTACAAGGGCTACGAAGTCGCTCCCGCTGCCGCCCGGTTGCCGAACGGGCTGTTCGCCGCCAACCTGACGATCGAACGCGCGAGCGGCGGGCCGTCGCCGCGCTCCGTGTCGTTCGACGCAATCGATTTCTTCTTCGAGGAAGAACACGCCCTCGCCTACGCGTCACGCTGGGGCCGCCTCTGGGTCGACACGAACGCGTGACCGCGACGCGCGCGGGGTCGGCGTGCCCATGGCCACTCGAAAATACGCGATGACGGAAGCTGTGCAAGAATCTTTCGATCCGTAATCGCATAACAATAGCCATGACCGACACGCTGCACGAAGAGCATGCAGCCGCAGATCACGCGATGCGCAACTGGACCTTCGAGAGGCAAGGCCCGGTCCGAATCGGTTCCGATGCGCACAAGCAGATGTTCTGTCGGATGCTGCTCGACACACACAACCCGTACAAGCCGGCCGTGATCGACTGGCCGGCGCTCCAGCCGGCCGAACTCAGGCGGCTCACGTCGCTGCCGATCTGGGACATCGCGGTGCAAACCGAAGGCCGCGCGTCGATCCGCGTGGCGACCTACGCCGCGACGGTCGACGATCCGCTGCTGCGCCGCGCGCTCGAGATGGACGGCGGCGAGGAAGCCCGCCACAAGGTCGTGCTGTCGAAGCTCGTCGAGGCGTACGGCATCGCGCTCGCGCCGGAGCCGGCCTACCCGGCGCCGAAGCATGCCGAATGGGCATGGATGGTCACGGGCTTCAGCGAGTGCATCGACAGCTTCTTCGCGTTCGGCCTGTTCCGTTCCGCGCAGCGCTCCGGCTATTTCCCGCCCGAGCTCGTCGAAACCTTCGAACCGGTGATCCAGGAAGAAGGCCGCCACATCCTGTTCTTCGTGAACTGGTTCGCGTGGCACTGGCGCAACCTGCCGTGGTGGCGCCGGCCGTGGTTCTTCGTACGTGTCGCGGCCGTATGGGCACACCTGATCCGCGAACGCATCGGCATTGCGCGCGGCATTGACGCCGATGGCGTCGCGCACGACGCGAACTTCCCGGCAACGAGCACCGCCGACATCGGCGATGCGCTGAATCCGCGCGAGCTGATCGAGCTGTGTCTCGCCGAGAACGACCGGCGAATGGCCGGTTACGACGAGCGCCTGCTGCGCCCGATGTTCGTGCCGCGGATGGCGCGGTTCGCGCTGCGGTTCATGAAGAAGTAAAGTCGGGCGCTTGCCGCCGGTCATGCGGCAAGCGCCTGATTCAGTCTACGCCCCGGGACCGAATGTGGCGTGTCCGACACATTCAATCCATCCCTATTTTTCTTCGACACGCCAGCACACACACGGCATGGGCGGCAAATTGCCGCGCCCGGATCTGACATTTCAGGCGCCGCCGACCCGACGCTGACCCGCGATATCTGACGTCCCGTCACCATCACGCGAAACGCCTGCCGCGAGCGCGCCAACTCGACTTCCGGCATGTGCGCCTATTCCGCCTTGACGCCGACTTTGATGCAATCGTCAATAGGACAAATCCGATAAATTGACGCGAATTGTTTCGTCTCTGCGCTCCGTAGCACTTTTTTACAACTTCCACCGACCGGGCGGCCCGGAATGCCCGCCGCGCGGGCCACTGCGCCGGCCGGGATGCGCATATCGGCATAATTCAATTCCCTCCGAGTCGGATAAATTCAATTATCAGATAACCAAAAAATACAAACTCAAATCCTGTCAAAACCAAAACATTAACAAGTTAATTAAACGCCTGCAGCATTATATCTCGGCACATCGACTTACATTACAAATATGAAAGACTTTGGCACCTCGCAAACGTTTGCTATTTCATTTGTCTTACTTTTTGAGCGATCCGGTGTGTAACCCACCGCACAAAAGTCAATTAAGCCATTGATTTAAAAGGTAAATTTTTTGACGTGGCAGCCACTTACGCCCCCTACATCGAACGTTCGACCATCTTTCAAATTCATTCACGCCAGACGCATCAAAACACGATGCATTAACCATTCTTTAACTTTAAAAACACCTCATTTATCACTGTTTGTCAATCTTTAAAATCCACCTCCAATAAACTCCGCCCATCAATTTTTGAGATTCGCGCGAGCGCACGGAGTAATCCTCTAACGAAAGAGACCGGTGTGTTGCGTGCACATTTGGAGGTAGCAGGACATGAACCGCACATACCGCTCGATCTGGAACGAAGCCCTTGGCGCCTGGGTCGCGGCATCGGAAAACGATTCGGCACGGGGTAAGCCGAACAAGTCGGCCGTTGCTGCCGCAGTACTGGTCGCCGTCGCAACGCTCCCGTCGCTCGCCGGCGCCAATACCTTCGTGCCAGGCACGACGAACGGTAGCCAATTCACCGTGTCGTCGTGTACGTCGAGCGGTGGCAGCGGCACCGTCGGCCGCACGACGACAGGCAACACCAATGCCTATCCCGTCGACGGATCCGGCACTTACTCCACGGTTGCGGGCTGTAACTCCAGCGGCAACAACAATCTCGCGGCCACGGTTTATGGTGCCTTCGCGCAAGTGACCGGCACCGGTGGTACGGCGACGGGCTTTCTGTCATCCGCTGCGCTCTGGGGCACGTCTGCCGGTCTCGAGTCGACCGCCAGCGGCGCCGGTTCTACCGCGCTCGGCTTCGGGGCAACGGCCAACGCATTGAATTCGGTCGCGATCGGCGGTGCAGCCGGTAATGGCACCACCCCGCTTTCCTATGCGAACTCGACCATCGCTTCGGGCGCGGGCGCAGTCGCCATCGGCAGCAACGCGACGAAGGGCGCGCAGTCCGCCGCGTCGGACGGTATCGCGATCGGCGGGCAGTCGTCCGTCGCGTCGGGCGCCACGTCGGGTATTGCTGTTGGCCGTGGTGCGACCGTCAACGGTGCGTACGGCATCGCGCAAGGCGATGGCGCGACGGCAAGCGGCGTCTCGTCGGTCGCCCTGGGTCAATCGGCAACCGCCGGTTCGAATACGGGCACGGGTGGCGGCATCGCGATCGGCAACAGCGCGAACGCAGGCACCGCTTTCTCCGGCACCACGATCGCAATCGGGAACGGCGCAACCGCGACGTCGCCGTCGGGGTCCGGCGATTCGCTGGCACTCGGCACCAGTGCGGCGGCCACGGGCCAAGACTCGACGGCGATCGGCGCCCAAACTGCCGCCAACGGCATGAACTCGATCGCCATCGGCAACAATGGCACGCTCGCCACCGGCACGGGCGCGCAAGTCATCGGCGTCGGCTCCACGGCCAGCGGCACGAACGCGACGACGTTCGGCACGGGCTCAACGGCGACTGGTACCGGTGCGCTTGCGCTCGGCGCAGGCAGCAACGCGAAGTATGCGTCCAGCGTCGCGCTCGGCGCGGGAAGCGTCACCGGGACGGCTGCGCCGACCGGAACGGGCTATCTGACGGGCAGCGCCGCGCCGCTGTCGGAAGTGTCGGTCGGCAGCGCGAGCGCGCTGCGCCGCATCACGAATGTCGCCGACGGCTCGGCTCCGCAGGACGCCGTCACCGTCGCGCAGCTCAGCACCGGCATGAGCACGACCACGAGCGCGATCGGCAGCCTGTCGACTTCGGCGTCGACGGGTCTCTCGTCGGCCAACAGCTCGATCTCGTCGTTGTCCACGTCGACCTTGAGCGGCATCAACTCGCTGTCTACCGGCCTGAGCTCGGCTAACAGCTCCGTCACGTCGCTTTCGACCTCGACGTCGACGGGCCTCTCGTCGGCCAACAGCTCGATCGCGTCCCTGTCCACGTCGACCTCGAGCGGCATCAACTCGCTGTCTACCGGCCTGAGCTCGGCTAACAGCTCCGTCACGTCGCTTTCGACCTCGACGTCGACGGGCCTCTCGTCGGCCAACAGCTCGATCGCGTCGCTGTCCACGTCGACCTCGAGCGGCATCAACTCGCTGTCTACCGGCCTGAGCTCGGCTAACAGCTCCGTCACGTCGCTTTCGTCTTCCACGTCGACGGGCCTCTCGTCGGCCAACAGCTCGATCGCGTCGCTGTCCACGTCGACCTTGAGCGGCATCAACTCGCTGTCTACCGGCCTGAGCTCGGCTAACAGCTCCGTCACGTCGCTTTCGACCTCGACGTCGACGGGTCTGTCCACGGCCAACAGTTCCATCACCTCGCTCTCGACTTCGACCTCGACTGGTCTCTCCACGGCCAACAGCTCGATCACGTCGCTCTCGACCTCGACCTCGACTGGCCTGTCCACGGCCAACAGCTCGATCACGTCGCTGTCGACCTCGACTTCGACCGGTCTGTCGACGGCTAACAGCTCGATCACGTCGCTGTCGACCTCGACTTCGACCGGTCTGTCGACGGCTAACAGCTCGATCACGTCGCTGTCCACGTCGACTTCGACTGGCCTGTCGACGGCTAACAGCTCGATCACGTC
>NZ_LOYC01000010.1:0-292355 GCF_001524725.1 Burkholderia sp. MSMB1072 | reverse complement strand
GTTGTTTAGACAAAAAATAATGAATTCCGGCCATGCCCATCCGAGACGCTTCTCCCGCCCGCGCAGTGCAGCGCGCCAACGCCGATCCGAGCGAACGCGCGGACGGCCCGTCACTGATCGCCGTCTGGGGCGAGGACGACGGCAGCAACGCCTACCAGCTCGGCACGCGAGAGGTCGACTGGCACAGCCATCTGCGCGGCCAGGTGTTCTGCGTCGAAAGCGGATTCGCGCACGTGCGCACGCCGCACGGTTCGTGGCTGCTGCCGCCGCATCGCGCGGGCTGGATTCCGCCGGGAGAGCAGCACAAGGTCAGCATCAGCGGTGCGTTGAGCGGCTGGAGCGTCGTGATCGCACCGGCCGCGAGCCGCCGGATGCCCGATCAGCCGTGCGTGATCGCGATCACCGAACTGATGCGCGCACTCGTGCGGCGCGCGGTGTCGTGGGCCGGTCAGGATCGGCTCGACATCGAGCAGGCGCGCATGAGCGTCGTGCTGCTCGACGAGATGCGCCGCGCGCCGCACGAACCGCTGCACTTGCCGATGCCGCACGACCGGCGGTTGCTGCGGATCGCCAACGCGATCCTCGGGCAGCCGCACGATGGCCGCACGCTCGACGCATGGGCCGAATGGGCCGGACTGTCCGCCCGCACGCTGAGCCGGCTGTTCGTCGCGGAAACCGGCACGAGCTTCGCGCAGTGGCGGCAACAGGCGCGGCTCACGCATGCGCTCGAACGTCTGGCGAACGGCGACAGCGTCGCCAACATCGCGGACGCGCTCGGCTATGCGACGCCGAGCAATTTCATCGCGATGTTCCGTCGCGCGTTCGGCGATTCGCCTGCCCATTACTTCGCGAAGCGCAAGCAGCCGTAATGCCGCACGGCATCGCACGGCCCCTATCACCCCTGCCAGTACTGCGCGCGCATCGACGTCGCTATAGTCGCCGTGCGACCGGCCGGTCGGTCGCTCAATGTGACCTGTGGAGGATGTCGATGTCGAATGCCGTCGGATCGGACAACACGCCGATCGTCTCCGAGCAGCAGCTCGCCGATCATCTGGCCGCCGGCTGCAAGCCGGCCGCGCAGTTCCGGATCGGTACCGAGCACGAGAAGTTCGTCGTATCCCGCGCGACGCACGCGGCTGCGCGCTATGAAGGGCCGTCCGGCATCGCCGCGGTGCTGGCGCGGCTGCGCGGCGACGGGACGCCGATCGTCGATGCCGGGCAGACCGTCGGCGTGATTCAGCGCGACGGCGCCGCGATCTCGCTCGAGCCGGCCGGCCAGCTCGAACTGTCGGGTGCGCCGCTCGATACGCTGCACGACACGCATGCCGAACTGCATGCGCACCTCGCCGCGGCCCGTGCGGCATGCGATCCGCTCGGCCTGCGCTGCGTGCCGCTCGGCTTTCACCCTCACCTGTCGCGCGACGCGCTGCCGTGGATGCCGAAGCAGCGCTACGCGATCATGCGGCGCTACATGCCGCGTGTCGGCACGCGCGGGCTCGACATGATGCAGCGCACCTGCACCGTGCAGGTCAACCTCGATTTCGCATCGGAAAGCGACATGGCGCGCAAGATGCGCGTCGCGCTCGCGTTGCAGCCGGTCGCGACCGCGCTGTTCGCGAATTCGCCGTTCCGCGACGGCTGCCCGTCGGGCCTGCTGTCGACGCGCGCACACACGTGGCTCGATACCGACGAGGATCGCTGCGGCGTGCCGGCGCTGTTCCTGTCGCGCAGCTTCGGCTTCGAGCGCTACGTGAGCTGGCTGCTCGACAACGTGCCGATGTATTTCGTGCGGCGCGGCGATCGTTATGCGGATGCGACCGGGCACACGTTCCGCGATTTCATGCGGCGGCGCATTCCGCATCTCGAAGGCGAGACGCCGACGCTGGGCGATTTCGCGGACCATCTGACGACGGTGTTCACCGAGGTACGGCTGAAGCGCTATCTCGAGATGCGCGGCGCCGATGCCGGCTCGCCCGACATGATGGTCGCGCTGTCCGCGTTCTGGACCGGCCTGCTGTACGATCCGACCGCGCTGTCGGACGCCGGGACGCTGGCTGCCGCGATCGACCGCGGCACGTTGCTCACGCTGCGTCGCGACGTGCCGCGTACCGGGCTCGATACGCCGGTCGACGGCCGGTCGTTGCGCGCGATCGCGGCCGATGCGCTCGCGATCGCGCAGCGCGGCCTGCGCGCGCGGGCGCGCATGGATGCGGCCGGCCGCGATGAATCGATGTATCTCGCGCCGCTCGACGAGATCGTCGCCGGCGCGCCGACCCAGGCCGAACACTGGCTGGCCCGCTATCGCGACGCGTGGGCCGGCGATGCGACGCGGATCCATGACGAAGCCGCCATCTGAGCACGTCGCGCCGGGCCGCTCACGCGCAGCAGGCGAGCAGCGGCTCGTGAGCGAACTCGACGCCGATCGGCAGCGCGTGGCCGCGTCGCCGCGTACGGACGGCGTGCGCGAGCGTCTCGAACAGCCGAGCGGTATCGGCGAACGACAGGCACGCGTCCGTGATGCTCTGCCCATAGCGCAGCGGTACGCCGGGCACGACATCCTGGCGCCCTTCGATCAGGTTCGACTCGATCAGCACGCCGACGATGCGCGTATCGCCGGCCGCCACCTGCGCGGCAACTTCCGCGCCGACCGCGAGCTGATTCCGGTACTGGCGGCGGCTGTTGCCGTGACTGACGTCGATCATCACGCGCGGTGCGAAGTGCGCGGCCGTCATGCGCTCGCACGCGGCATTCACGGCGGCCGCGTCGAAATTCGGCTCGCGGCCGCCGCGCAGCACGACGTGCGTATGCGGATTGCCGGACGACGCGGCCGCGCATAGCCGGCCGCCCGCATCGATCGACAGGAAGCGGTGCGCGTGCGCCGCCGCGCGCATCGCATCGACGGCGATCTGGACATTGCCGTCGGTACCGTTCTTGAAGCCGATCGGGATCGGCAGCGACGACGCCAGCTCGCGATGCACCTGCGACTCCACGGTGCGCGCGCCGATCGCGCCCCACGCGACCAGATCGGCCAGGTAGCGCGGCGACAGCGGATCGAGCAACTCGGTCGCAGCCGGCATTTCCGTGCCGTTGATGTCGCACAGCAACGCACGGGCCGTGTGCAGTCCGACGTCGATCCGGTCGCTGCCGTCCAGCAGCGGATCGTTGATCAACCCCTTCCAACCGACCGTCGTGCGCGGTTTCTCGAAGTACACGCGCATCACGATTTCCAGTTCGTCCGCAAAGCGCGCGCGTTGCAGCGCGAGCCGCGCCGCGTAGTCGCGCGCGGCGTCGGGATCGTGTATCGAGCACGGGCCGGCGATCACCACGAGCCGGTCATCCGTGCCGTCGAGCACGTCGACGATCGCGCGGCGGGTCGTATGAACGGTGCGCGACGCGCGCCACGCCGGCGGCAGTGCGTCGGCCAGATCCGCAGGGGACGGCAAGCGCAGCACGGCGTCGCGGTTTGTCGTCCAGGCGTTTGCATCCATGGGGACTGCCCTCCTGTCGATAATTAACGAGACTTTTTACTACAGCGCGACTGTATTGAATGGTGCTTTCGACGCGCAACTAACATATTTATCAGTATCTAATTCATAACCTTATGAATGTGAAGAATAAGCGTCGGATTCGATAATTTGGGGTCCGGCAATTTGCTGTTAGCGGGGCGTGAAATGGAGCGTGCATTCGGTTTTCATTTGAAAACGCGGATGCGATTGTTGCTCGGCAATGCACGCACGGACGGCATTTTTACCAAGCTTCGCTATTCGTTCTGATAGTGGCGGCCCGATAGTCGTTCGATTAATTTTCGGATGCCCGACAGGCCATTCGGGCTCGAAAATATAAATCAACCCAGTCATTGCGGAGAGTCATCATGTCGAAGCGACATTACGAAACCCCCATTCACGTCAAGTATCGCGATACGGATTCGATGGGGCATGTGAGCAGTCCCGTCTATTACGACTATCTGCAGCATTCGTATCTCTGCTACATGTTCGACCTGCTCGGCCTGCCGCGCAGCGAGAAACTGCCGCACATCATGGTGAAGACACAGTGCGAATACCTCGCGCCGGCACAGTTCGGCGACAACCTGACCGTTCGCTCGAGCATCGTGCGCTTCGGCAGCAAGAGCTTCGATCTCGAACACCTGATGGAGCGCGACGACCAGACCATCGTCGCGCGCGGCGTGTCGACGCACGTGATGTTCGATTACGCGAACAACACGACGCTGGCCGTGCCCGACGAATTCAAGACGCGCGTGCTCGAATTCCAGGGGTCGCTGTAATGGGGGCGCGCCTGCTCGGGAGCGACACGTGAGCTGCGCGGTGGCGCGCGCCCGGCGCCGGATCGGCGCGATCGTCGAGCGGCGGGACGATCGCGCGATCGTGATCGTCCGGCATGCGGCGCAGGCATTGCTCGAGCCGGCGACGCTCGAGCGGCACCGCGCGCTCGCATGCCGCCATGAGGACGAGCTGGAGGTGCTGCTGCAGCCGTGCGGCGGTGTGCACGACGGCGTGCGGCCGCTGCTCGGCCGGCTGCGGGACGCCGGCGTGGCCGTGGCGCTCGACGCGGCGACGGTGGCCCACGACGCGTCGCTGCTCGAATTCGCGAGCTGGGTCACACGGTGTACGACGCCCGACGGTTCGGCGGCGGCCCCCGACGACACGGCCGTGCCCGGCGGTGCGCTGCTCTACGGGCTGGTCGTGCGGTGGCGCGATCTGCACGGCAGGTGGCGACGGCCGGGGCGCGACGCGGAGCCTGAACGCACGCCGCGGACCATCGCGGCGGACGCGGCCGAGCACCTCGTGGCCGGCGATCCCGACGCGCCGGTGCTCGGCGCGCTGCTCGACGCCGATGACGCGTCGACCGACGCGGCGCTCGACACGCTGTCGGATGCGGTGCGCGCGCGACGGATCTGTCTGGCGACGCGGGCGCGCTGGCCGCTCGCGCGACGGTTATGAGCGGCGTGGTCGCGCCGGCTGGCGGGCGCGCGTTCCTGGTCGGCATGATGGGTGCAGGCAAGTCGACGCTTGGCCGCGCGCTCGCGGCTTCGCTCGGCTGGGCGTTCGCCGACAGCGACGACGAGATCGAACGGCGCACGGGGCGCTCGGTCCCCGCGCTGTTCGATGTGGTCGGCGAAGGCGGCTTTCGGCTGCTCGAAACGCAGATCGTCGACGAGCTGACGCAACGCGCGAACGTGGTCGTCGCGACCGGCGGCGGCTCGGTCCTGAATCCGCGCACCCGCGCCCGCCTGAGCGAACGCGGCAGCGTGATCTATCTGCATGCGGATCCCGATGTGCTGTGGCGGCGGACACGCGACGACACGCGGCGGCGGCCGCTGCTGCAGTCGGGCGAGCCGCAGCAGACGCTCGCCGCGCTGTACCGGATGCGCGACCCGCTGTATCGCGAATGCGCGCATGCGCTGGTCGATACGGCCGCACATGATGTCGCGCGCGCGACGGCGGAAGTATTGACGTTGCTGTTTGCGCGGATGAAGGCGCCGGAGTGACGGCGCTTTCGCTTCCCTGCCCTTCGAATCGAGCGCGCGTTCGGTATCACGCGCGTTTTTGGAACGGCGAGTTCGGATTCTTTATCGTCCTATTGTGATAAGAAAAGTTATCCGGATGGTAGTGTTTTCGTGATCCAACTGCGTGTTCCGCGACAGAAGAATCGACGCGCCGCGCGCCGCAAATCCGTACTCGTCGAACCACCCGGCGCGGTGTCGTCGCGCGACACGTAACGTCTCCGTTTCGAATGCGCTCGTTGTCCGTGCAAGCGCAGGCCGTCGGCGGGTCGCTCGCGATCGGGGCCTGCAAAGCTGGGAGAGACGGTGCGCTGTATAAAGCGGAATAATGACGAGGCGCCTGTTCGCTTTAGGGAAACGTTGAGCAGACGACTGCTCCGCTTTCCCGCGGCCTTTCCGGAATCGTTCGCCGTTCGTCGATGTCCGGCCATCATCGCCGGACCGCCCGAAAGCCTTGTCCAGCAAGGCGCTACACGATCCAGATACATTGAAATACAAAATATCGTATGCGATTTAATCGAATGCGCTTGACGTGGCTGGCCGTCAGGCGGAAACTGCGTCGCATGCGATCGAATCGCATCTGAGACAAACCTACCGACGGAGCAAACGATGAGCAAGATCGACAAAGTGCTGTACACGGGCAAGACGCATACGACTTCCGGCGGCCGCGACGGCGCCGCGCGCAGTTCCGATGGCCGCCTCGACATTCAGTTGTCGTCGCCGGGCAGCGCCGGCACCGGCACCAACCCGGAGCAACTGTTCGCAGCCGGCTGGTCGGCCTGCTTCATCGGCGCGATGCAGCTTGCGGCGCGCGCCGCGAAGGTGACGCTGCCGGCCGATCTCGCGGTCGACGCCGAAGTGGATCTCGGCACGGCGGGCAACGCGTACTTCCTGCAGGCCCGGCTGAACGTGAGCGTGCCGGGGCTCGAGCGCGACGTCGCGCAACGCATCGTCGACGCCGCCCACCAGACCTGCCCGTATTCTAAAGCGACGCGCGGCAACATCGACGTCGACATCCGGATCGCCTGAACGTTGCATCGGGCGGCCGAGCGCCGCCCTCCCGAATTCCCGATTCCTTTTCCATCGAGGTGAAACATGAAAGTCCAACTGATCGCTGCCCTGTTCGTCGCTGTTTCGGCTGCCGTTGCCGCTCCGGCGTTTGCCAATGAAGCCACCGTGACGCGTGCGCAGGTGCGCGCCGAACTCGCGCAGCTTCAACGCGTCGGCTATCCGCTGAACCGCGCGACCGACGCCACCTACCCGAACGATCTGCAGGCCGCGCTGACGCAGATCCACGCCGACGATGCCGTCGCGGCCAACGCCGCAGCGTCCGGCTACGGCAGCGACGGCGACACCGCGACGCAATCCGGTCGCCGGCACGTCGCAAGCGTGGCCGAGCGCTCGGTGTACTTCGGTCACTGAACACACTCGCGGTACGTGAACCCTGATTCCCTTTATCCCTGATTCCATTTTGTTTTGTCGAGGTGAACGATGAAAACCCGATTGATCGCTGCCCTTCTCGTGGCTGTTTCCGCCTCTGCCGCCGCACCGGCGTTTGCCGACGAAGCCGTCGTGTCCCGCGCGCAAGTCCGCGCCGAACTCGTCCAACTGGCACAGGCCGGTTATCGGCCCGGCCGCGCGAACGATCCGCACTATCCGGACGACCTGCAGGCCGCGTTGACGCGCATTCATGCCAGCAACGCGGTGGCGGCCGATGCTGCGGCATCCGGTTACGGCAACGATGCCGCTGCCGCGACGCAGTCGGGTAGCCGGCCGGCGACGCGACTCGCCGAACGCTCGATCTACTTCGGTCATTGAACGAACGCGCGAACGGCGCCGATGGCCGGCGTGCGATGCGCAACCCCTGAATTCCTGAATCCCTGTCGAGGTGAATGATGAAGACCCAACTGATTGCCGCCCTTCTCGTTGCCGTGTCGGCTTCTGCCGCCGCACCGGTTTTTGCCGGCGAAAGCACTGTCACGCGTGCGCAGGTGCGTGCGGAACTGGCCGCGTTGCAGCAAGCCGGCTACCAGCCGAATCGCCCGAACGATCCGAACTACCCGGACAATATCCAGGCCGCGCTGAACCGGATTCGCGATGGCGGCGCCGTCGCGGCCGATACGCAGGCGGCCGGTTACGGCAGCGACGCCGGCGGCGCCACGCAGTCCGGCAGCCGAAACACGGTGCGTACAGCCGAGCGCTCGATCTATTTCGGCCATTGAGCGCGGTACGGCGAATTCGGCCGCCGAAGTCCACTATATAACGCGCATGCGATGTAATCGCATGCGCGTTATTATTTGCATCGTCCGGACTGCATCGTCAGCGCTACCTGTTCGCCTGATCCGGGATTATTCTGTGCGGCACCCCATCTTCCACCAAGGAGCCGCCGATGCCGGACGCCATGACCGGAAACGCGACAGGCGATGCGCACGTGCTCGACCGGGTCGTCTGGAATGCGCTCACGGGCAGGCAACGCCGTTTCGCGCTCGGCGAGGGTCGCGCACTGCGGTTCCCGGCGGCCATCGCGCCGTTTGTCGCGATCGACGACACGAGCCCGGCGTCGTTCGGCGCGCTGTGCGAACTGATCGCCGCACACGGACCGGCGGCGCTCGTCACGCCGGACGAGATCGAGTCGCCGGCAGGCTTGTCGGTGATCCGGCGCGCGACGTTGCTTCAAATGATCTGGCAACGGACGTTCGATCCGACGCACGACGCGGAATCTGTCCCGCTCGGCGAAGCCGACGTGCCGGACATGCTCGCGCTGACCGCCGCCGCGCAGCCGGGCCCATTCGGTCCGCGCACGTTCGAACTGGGCCACTACGTCGGCGTGCGCCGTGAAGGCCGGCTGGCCGCGATGGCGGGCCAGCGAATGCAGGTCGACGGATATACCGAGATCAGCGCCGTCTGCGTGGATGCCGCGTTTCGGCGGCAAGGGCTGGCGACGCGGCTGATCCGGTCGTTGATCGCGACGATCGGTGCGCGTGCGGAAACGCCTTTCCTGCACGTCCTCACGACGAATCAGGTGGCGATCGCGCGCTATCTCGCACTCGGTTTCGTCGTCCGTCGCGAGATGCACCTGCTGGTGGTGGGCGACGCGCGCACGTGACAACGCGGCCGGCGCGATTCCCGCGTCGGCCGCTTGCCGTATCCGGATGTTTTTATGCTTCGGTCGATCGGATCAGGTTGCCGCGCAGCGTGACGATCGCCTTCTGCACCTTGGCGAACTCGTCCGGCTTCAGCCCGGTAGCTTCGACTAGGTTCATGTCGAGCCCCTTCTCGCGCACGCGGCGACCGCTTTTGGTCAGGCTGACGAGCACCTGGCGCTCATCGGACGGATCGCGATGCCGCTCCAGATAGCCCATCGCCTCGAGCTTCTTCAGGATCGGCGTCAGCGTGTTGGATTCGAGGAACAGCTTCTCGCCGAGCTGGCCGACGGTCTGGTTGTCCTGCTCCCACAGCGCAATGATCGTGATGTACTGCGTATACGTGAGGCCGAGCTCGTCGAGAATCGGCTTGTATGCCTTGCCGAACGCGAGGTTCGCCGAGTAGATCGCAAAGCACAGGAACTCGGACAGCTTCGGCGCGGCGGGCGACGGGGTTTCGGTCGGTTTCATGGACTTCCTCCAGCGACGCGAACGGTCGCAGACGATCACATTATATATCGCATGCGATCTTATCGGAAGCATGATAATCGGTGTCGATAGGCCGACGCCCGCCGCGTTCGCTCAGCCCGGCTTGCGGCGCTTGCCGGTTCGCTGACGGCTGACCGACAGCAACGTGCACTGCACCGGATACGCGATTTCGGTCGCGAGCCCGCCCGCGGCAAACAGCAGGATCATCAGCCAGCGTTTCATGCGTCCTCCACGACCGAAAGGCTCGCGCCGTCGGCGACCGTCGCGTCGAGCGTAGTCGGATCGACGCCGTCGAGGCAGCCGAGATTGACGCGCCAGCATGCCGGGTCCTTGCGGGTCTGGTGGAACGGATAGACGCCGCACCGGCTGCAGAAATAGTGGCGCGCGGTGTGCGTGTTGAAGCGATAGCACGTCAGCACGCCCTCGCCTTCGACGATCGTCAGGTTGGCGGCGGCGAACATCGGGCTCATCAGCGCGCCGCGCCGGCGGCACAGGCTGCAGTTGCAGCGGACGGCCGGCGTGATGGCCGCGCTGAATTCGAATCTGACGGCCCCGCAATGGCAGGACCCTTTGAACCAGGTGGCAGACATGATGGGCTCCGAAACGGTCATGCCTGCTTTATAGCGAACCCGCGCGCGGGCGTTGTATCGCACTGTATCGACGGTCGGCGCAGATACAGGACATTGCAAATCCGCGGCTTACGCGCTCGGTCCAGCACGTGCTGCATCCGCGCGATTGCCGCGCGCGTTTCGCGTTCGAGCGCCGCGAACGGCTCGGCTGCCGGCAGCGCGCGAGCCAGCAGCGCTGCCGGTCTCGCCCATTCGTGGACGACCCACGTTGCGCGACGCGCAACGTCGCCGCTTTCGTTGGCGGCGGGCTGCGGCATGTCGCGTGACATGCACAAACAGAACGGCCCCGCTCGATTGCTCGAAGCGGGGCCGACCGGATGTGGGGCTGCTTACGCCAGCGACTCGGCACGTAACAGATTCGTGCATGCTCCCTGTCTTGCGGCCGGTTTCCGAATGCCGGATGGCCGCTGCTTCAACGCATTCGGATCGGCGGTGATGCGGGCAAGCCCGGCAAGCGGAAAAGCTGCTCAGGCTCAGTAAGCGGACATCTCGACGCAGGGATCGACCTTGGACGGCGAGCAGATGACCGAGTACTTGGCGCTTTCGCGCATCAGCGCTTCGCCTTCGTGCAGCGCGATCTTGATCTCGGGATGACGCTCGTACGCGAGGAAGGCCGAGCACACGACGGCGGACATCACGACGATGGAAAACACAAATTTTTCAAGGGTTTGGAAGCGTTCAGGCATGGTATGACCTTTCTCTCATGGCCGAAATTATACCTTGAGATAAGGGTTTTCCCTATAACCCTTTCTGCATACCGAGGATGCGTTCGAACGAGATGGGCACGACACTCGCGCCCTTTTACCGGGGCAAGCGCGGCGCTACGGCCGGCAAGGCCCGCGCCGCCTATCCGGGGAAGAGAACGAAGGCTTGCCGCCCGCGCATCACTGCGGCGCCGACGCGCCGCTCGCCGCATTGCCCGGCCACGCCTTGCCGATATGGTCGATCAGCGACTTCGCGGTGCCCGTCACGATCGCCGCGTCGACACCCGACGTCTGCCACGAGCCGTCTGCTGCCTTCACGAAGGTCAGGTTCGCGCGCGACGGCGAGTAATCGGCGTTGCGCCACGTGACCACGACGTCGCACGAATACGTGCGATCGCCGAGCTTCTTGCAGTCGCCGTCGGGTTTCGCCGACACGACGTCGGCCGATACGGGCAGCGGCTGACCGAACAGCGCGTTCAGGCCGCCGTGGTTTTCCGCTTCGAGCGCGCGGCGCACGGCGGCGTCGACGTCGCTCGATCCGGGACCGTCGTGAAGCAGGTTGCAGGCGGCCAGCAGCGTCGAGGCGCCGGCGAGTGTCAGCAGCGTTTGAACCTTCATGGATATCCGTCGATCGGGGGAACGCCGCGTAGTCTGCAACGTCCGCGTGTCGTGCGCGGTATCCATTTGTAACCAATTGCACGCTGTCGGCAGCCCCGCGCGGCTGTACGATGCCCTCGCCTACTGCCGCTCCTGCTTCACGCGGCTCACGAGCTGGGTCGGACTGACGAACTGCAGCGCGATCACGACCCACACGAGCGTGATGACCATGTAGATCATCGCCATCGCGTCGATCGACTGCGGCGCGCGCACGCCGGTCGAGAACACCGCGTAATACAGCGCGACGACGAGCGTCTGCGTGCTCGGGCCCGCGGTGAAGAACGTCAGCTCGAACATCCCGATCGTGCGCACCAGCACGAGCAGCCCGGCCGCGAGCATGCCCGGCACCAGCAGCGGCAGCAGCACGTAACGGAAATAGCGCCACGTGTTCGCGCCGAAGATGCGCGCGGCGGCTTCGAGGTTCGGATCGATCTGCTCGATGAACGGCGTCATCACGAGGATCACGAACGGCAGCGCCGGCACGAGGTTCGCGAGGATCACGCCCGGCAGCGTGCCCGCGAGCCCGATCTTGTACATCACGGTCGCCATCGGGATCCCGTAGGTGACGGGCGGCACCATCAGCGGCAGCAGGAACACCAGCAGCGCGAAGCGCTTGCCGCGGAACTGCACGCGTGCGAGCGCATACGCGGCCGGCACGCCGAGCGCGATCGACAGCAGCACGACCGCGCCGACCACCTCGACGGTCACCCACAGCACGCTCGCGAGCTGGAAGTCTTCCCACGCCTTCGCATACCAGTGCAGCGTGAAGCCCTGCGGCAACGGCGTGCCGAACCAGCGCGTCGCGACCGAATTCACCGCGACGGTCGCGATCAGCAGCATCACGTTCAGCAGGAAGAACGCCATCAGCGCCCACACGAGCGCCTTCCATGCGCGGCCGGCGAGGTTGCTTCTCATCCTGTGCGGTTTTCCCGTGTCGACGGGCCGCGCGTCGGGTGCATCGTGCTTCGGCGGCCACGTGCGAGCGGCATGATCGTCGGTCGCCATCAGCCCTTGCCTCCCGTCACCGCGCCCGTATAGAAGAAGCGGCGCGCGCCGAGCATCGACGCGACCACCAGCAGCTGCACGAAGCCCATCACGATCGCGATCGCCGACGCGAGCGAATAGTCGTAGCTCTCGAACGCGGCTTCGGCCGCCGCGATCGAGATCACGCGCGTCGGCCCGGCCGGCGCGCCGAGCAGCACGGCCGACGGAAATACCGAGAACGCCTGCACGAACGACAGGCACGCGGCCATCGTGAGCCCCGGCACGAGCAGCGGCAGGTAGATCTGCCGGAACTGCTGCCACGGGTTCGCGCCGAGCGTCGCGGCCGCGTGCGCGAGGGTCGGGTCGATGCCGCTGATGTACGACAGCATCAGCAGGAACGCGAATGGAAAGCCCGACACGATCAGCGACAGCAGCACGCCCCAGTAGTTGTGCGTGAGGCGCACTTCGTCCGTGTACAGGTGCAGCCCCTGCAGCGCCTGCGGAAACCAGCCGTTTGGCCCGAAATACGTGAGCATCCCGTCGGCGACGAGCACCGTGCCGAGCGTAACGGGAATCACGAGCAGCGTCGTGACGAACTTCTGGTATGGCGAGTTGCGACGCAGCGCGAATGCGACGGGCACCGCGATGCCGACATTGAGCAGCGTCGCGGGCACCGCGAGCTTCAGCGTGACGAGCACGGTTGGCCACATCGCGGTGTCGGTGAAGAACTGCACGTAGTTCGCGAGCGCGCCGCCGCCGTTCATCGGCTGGAACGACAGCACGAGACCGTACGCGAACGGATAGATGAACAGCGCGGCGATGAACGCGAGCGCCGGCGTGACGAGCCAGGCTTTCGCGTCGCGCGGCGCGCCGCCGGTCGCGAGCGTGCTCATGCGGCCTCCGCGCGAGACGCCGCCGTGCATGCCGCTTGGCGCAGCCCGTTCATTGCACGTCTCCCGGATAGACCAGCGTCCGTGCCGGCGCCACGCGCAGCCGCAGCGGTTCACCTTCCGCGAACTCCCCGGCCACACGCGCCCAGATCGCGCCGAACGGCGTGAGCGCGCGGATCAGCGAGTCGCGCCCGCCGTACTCGACGGTCTCGACGGTCGCGTCGAACGCGTTGTCGGCGCCTTCTTCCGCGCGCTCGACGTCGTCCGGGCGCAGCGCGACCACGACGTCCTTCGCGTCGAAGCCGGCCATCGGCACGCCCGCGAGGCGCACGCCGCCCGACGCGACGCTCACGCGATCGCCTGCCATTCCTTCGAGCGTAAACGGCAGCACGTTGCGATAGCCCATGAAGCGCGCGACATGCAGGTTGTGCGGGCGCGTGTACACATCCTTCGGCGACGCGACCTGCTGCACGACGCCCTCCTTCATCACGACGATGCGGTCGGCCATCGACAGCGCCTCGTCCTGGTCGTGCGTCACGTAGATCGTCGCGCGTTCGAGCTGCGTGTGGATGCGGCGAATCTCCGCGCGCATCTCGATGCGCAGTTTCGTGTCGAGGTTCGACAGCGGCTCGTCCATCAGCACGAGCGGCGGCTCGATCACGATCGCGCGCGCGATCGCGACGCGCTGCTGCTGCCCGCCCGACAATTGCCCGGGCAGCTTGCCTTCGTGGCCGACGAGCTGCACGAGCTCGAGGGCCTGCTGCGCGCGCCGCCGCGTTTCTTGCTTCGGCACGCCGCGCATCTTGAGGCCGAAGCCGACGTTGTCGAGCACCGACATGTGCGGAAACAGCGCGTAGTTCTGGAACACCATCCCGAAGCCGCGACGCTCGGGCGGCAGCACGTCGATGCGCGTGTCGTCGAGCCAGATGCCGCCGCGCGTGAGCGGCTGCAACCCGGCGATGCAGTTCAGCGCGGTCGATTTGCCGCAGCCCGACGGGCCGAGCAGCGCGATGAACTCGCCGCGTCGGATCTCGAGGTCGAGCCCGTTCAACGCGGCGACCTGTGCGCCTTGCGCATTGGTGAAACTGCGGCACACGCCGTCGAGCCGCAACCGTTCGAAACCGTGCTTCATTCCACGAACTCCATCGACGCGGGCGCCGCGGCGCCCGCCGGTTCAGCCGTCACTTGGATTTCTGCGAACCGATCTCGCGATCCCACTTCTGGAACGCGGCGACCATTGCCTGCGCGCTGAGCGGCTGCACGTGCGGTCGATCGGCGAGCAGCTTCGCGTATTCGGGGCGACCGAACTTGCGAACGACTTCCTGGCTGTGCGCGGGCGCCATCTCGAGCGTCACGCCCTTCACCGCCGGCCCCGGATAGAAGTACCCGTCGTCGTAGGTCATCGCCTGCTGCGCCGGTTCGAGCAGGAAATTCATCAGCTTGAACAGCACGTCGAGCTTTTCCTTCGGCACGCCCTTCGGGATCACCATGTAGTGCGCGTCGTTGACCCACGTCATGTTGTCGAACGCCTGGATTCTGAATTCGGCTGGCACGATGCCGAGCGCGCGCGGGTTGAGGTCCCAGCCGGTGACGGTCACGGTCATGTCGCGCGTGCCTTCGCCGAGCTCCTTCATCACCGCCGACGTGCCGCCCGGGTAGTACGGCACGCAGTCGTTCAACTGTTTCAGGAACGCCCAGGTCTTGTCCCAGCCGTTGATCGGGTCCTGCGGATTCTTGTCGCCGAGCACGTACGGCAGCCCCATCAGGAACGTGCGGCCGGGGCCCGAGTTCGCCGGGCGCGCATAGATCAGCTTGTTCGGGTGCGCCTTGCACCAGGCGAGCAGTTGATCGGGGGTCTTCGGCGGGGCGCTCACCTTCGCGGGGTTGTATTCGAGCAACGGGCCGGCCGGCATGTAGGTGACTTCGAGACCGAAGCCCTGCGCGAGATCCTGCATCTTGCGTGGGCCGGGCGCGTACTTGTCGAGTACGCCGGGGAAGGCGGCCGCGTTGTCGGGCAGGAGCTTCTGCCACAGGTTCTGCTCGATGCCGGCGGCCAGCGCGTCGGTGCCCGTCAGCACGAGGTCGATGTCGGAGCGCCCCGCCGCCTGCATCGCCTTGATCTTGCCCGGCAACTGCGGGGCGGGTGCGTTCGTGAACGTGACGTTCGCGACGAGATTCGGATTCTTCTCCTTGAACGCCTCGATGGCCTTCTGCGTGAGCTGCAGGTTGCCTGCGACGTCGACGATGTTCAGCGATACGGGGGCGGCAACGGCTGCGGCGGCCGACAGCGCGAAGCCCAGTGCGAGTGCGATCCGGCGGACACGGCAAGCGATCGGGGTGGTGTTCATGTCTCCTCACTTCGGTCGGTGGATGGGACCTTTCTTGTCAGGAAATCATGACGGCGTTATACGATGTCGGTCAACAAAAAACCACGGAATCCGGGGCGGGACTTTCCCTGACAAAAACCCTTCTGCGGTGAGGCGATCCGGCAGGCAGAATGAGCGCCAAGGGCCGAAATGGAGCGCTGAACGATATGAGTTAGGACATCGTATATCGATGCGAGATCAGGCTGAAACCGGGCGGCGACCAAGCACAACCGGCATATTTCGCGGGATGGAATGCCAGGCCCGACGGACGTCCGGCGCGAGTAATCGAATCTTCGTGCCCGTTGTTTATCGACGAGTGGCCATTGGCGGGGACATGGTGAGAAAATGGCCCGGCGGGACCCGCTTTCAGCGAGACAGAGACAATTCCCAGACCGCACTGAAATACTCGGCCAGTTCCTCGTTCGTTACGCTACCGTCGGCAACATCGACCATGAGATCTTCGAGATCGGCTAGACGAGGAATCGAGATGCCCTGTCGTTCCATATACGTCAACGCACAAGTGAGGCCGGTACGCTTGTTCGCATCATTGAACACGTGGCCCCGTGCGATTGCGACGGCATAGGTCGCCGCAATGCCGAACACGTCATCGAGACCCGCGTAATGGACATGATTGTCGACGCGTTGCAGGGCGGCCTCGACTCCGCCCCGACCCGCATGCGCGAAACCGCCGAGGCCGCCGAGATCGCGGATGATCTCGTCGTGGATGGTGATGACGTAGTCGAGATCCAGCAAATCAGCGATCCTTCAACGCGATTAGTACGTCCCGGTGTTCCGAAATGACTTTTCGCGCCGCGCGAAGCACATCGCCTTTCTCGGTCTCGGTCGAAGCCTTGACCTCCGTCGTGGGACGAATGATTGCGCGGGGTTTCAGTTCAACCCCGTACAGCACCTTTCTCTTGGGAGCCATGACAGATACCCGCTAAAAAAAACGATAACAATCAGCCGCTTACCCCGTTCTCATACGGGTGGCCATATCACCGGCAATCATAGCACCCGACGAACCGACGAAGGAGGCTCGGGACGGGCAAACGGTGTCCGTGCGTCAATCCCTCGGACCGGAGCGACCTTCGCCGAGCGCGATCGTCTCGTTGGCCAGCCGCTCCGCATCACGCCGCTCGCCGTAGCCGGATGCCGGATTAGGTGCCCGACCTCGCCGAGATGGACGAGCTGGCCGCCCCACCCGGCCGTCAGCGTCTCGGTGCGTTCGAAGCACGCGAGCGGATCGTTGCGGCTCGCGGCGACGATGCCCGGGAATGGCAGATGTGCAGCCAGGCGGCACAGGCTCAGGCGCGACCGACCCCTGCATCGATTTCCCGGATCGGCTACAGTGGGCGCTTTCGGCGCGCACCGCCCCGCCGCCGCGCCCTGAACCGTGCGCGAGCACGGCGGCACGGGCGGGCGCGGATCATTCACTTCGACGAGCGAACCTTCATGCCCGATCTGTCCGCCTTCCCGATCACGCACAAGTGGCCGGCCCAGCACCCCGACCGTCTCCAGCTCTACTCGCTGCCGACGCCGAACGGCGTCAAGGTGTCGATCATGCTCGAGGAAACCGGCCTGCCGTACGAGCCGCACCTCGTGCGCTTCGACACGAACGACCAGATGTCGCCCGAATTCCTGTCGCTGAATCCGAACAACAAGATCCCCGCGATCATCGATCCGAACGGCCCCGACGGCCAGCCGCTGCCGCTGTTCGAATCGGGCGCGATCCTGATCTATCTCGCGGACAAGACGGGCCAGCTGATCCCGAAGGATCTCGCGGGCCGCTACGAGACGATCCAGTGGGTGATGTTCCAGATGGGCGGCATCGGGCCGATGTTCGGCCAGGTCGGCTTCTTCCACAAGTTCGCCGGCCGCGATTACGAGGACAAGCGCCCGCGCGACCGCTACGTCGCCGAATCGAAGCGCCTGCTCGGCGTGCTCGACGCGCATCTCGCGAACCGCCAGTGGGTGATGGGCGATACCTACACGATCGCCGACATCGCGATCTTCCCGTGGGTGCGCAACCTGGTCGGCTTCTATGAGGCGGGCGATCTGGTCGGCTTCAACGAATTCCGGCACGTCAAGCGGGTGCTCGACGCGTTCGTTGCGCGGCCGGCCGTCGCGCGCGGGCTCAATATCCCGGCGCGCGATTGAGACCGGGCAGCAGCGCGGGCTCGCCGTGTGCGGCCCGCGCGCTGCTCGAGCCAAGCCCGCCGCATTGCGCGGCGGGCATTTTTTTGCCCGTGCGGTGCGCCGGCGTCACGCATCCGGCGGCGCTACTTTCCGCCACGCGCGTCCGGTGCAGGATTTTCCAGCCCCGCCAGCAGCTTGCCCAGCAGTTGCGACAACTGCGCCTGTTCGGCCGCCGACAACGCGGCCAGCAGGTCGCGCTGGTTGTCGATGTGCGCGACGACCGCTTCGTCGATCAGCGCACGCCCGGCGTCGGTCAGCGCGACCAGCGTGCCGCGCCCGTCGGCCGGGTTCGGCCGGCGCTCGACCCAGCCGGCCTTCTGCAGCCGGTCGATGCGCGCGGTCATCCCGCCCGACGACATCATCAGCGCGTCGTACAGCGCGGTCGGCGTCAGCGCGAACGGCGCACCGCTACGCCGCAGCGTCGCGAGCACGTCGAATTCGCCCGGCTGCATGCCGTAGCGCGCGAACAGAGGATTGAGACGGTCGCGCGCAATCACGAGCGCGGCTTCTTGCAGCCGCCCCATCACGACCATCGATGTCGCGTCGAGATCCGGGCGCTCCGCGCGCCATTGCGCGAGCGCATGCTCGGCTCGATCCATTAACCCTCCTCGGCTTGCCAGTTATCTTGACGTCGAGATAAATAGTCATTTATCTTGATATCGAGATACTTTACCTGAAAAACGCGCGGCGCCTCGTGGGCAGCCGCGCACCGATATCGAGGGCCTTGCATTGAATCGCTTCACTTCCCCCGGATGGCGGCTCGCCGCGATCGTGCTCGTCGGGCTGAACCTGCGGCCGGCGCTCGCCGCGGTCGGCCCGTTGCTCGACATGATCCAGCGCGCGACCGGTATCGGCGACGGCGCGGCGAGCCTGCTGACGACGATCCCGATTCTGCTGATGGGATTCGGCGCGCTGAGCGCGCGGCGCCTGCAGCGCGTCGCCGGGATCGCGGGCGGCGTGTGGCTCGGCGTCGCGTTGATCGGGCTGGCTTGCGCCGCGCGCGTCGGTGCGCAGCACGCAGGGTTGCTGCTCGCGAGCGCGTGCTGCGCGGGCGTTGGAATCGCGATGGTGCAGGCGCTGCTGCCCGGCTTCGTGAAGGCGCATTTCGCGACGCGCATCGGCGGTGCAATGGGCGTCTACTCGACGTCGATCATGGGCGGCGCGGTGCTCGCGAGCGTCGTCGCGCCCTTCGCGGCGGCGCGCTGGGGCTGGCTCGTCGCGCTCGCGGGCTGGGCGTTGCCGGCGGCGCTCGCCGCACTGGCCTGGCCGCTGGCGAGCCGTGGCGGCGACGCGCCGGCCGGCGGGCCGCTGTCGGTATCGAATGCGCGGCCGTCGCGTTCGCCGCGCGCATGGCGGCTCGCGTTGTTCTTCGGCATCGCGACGGGCGCCTACACGCTCGTGCTCGCGTGGCTGCCGCCGTACTACATGCGGCTCGGCTGGTCGCCGACCGCGGCCGGCAGCTTGCTCGGCGGCGTGACGCTCGCGGAAGTGGTCGCGGGATTGACGATTGCCGCGACGATCGACCGCCTGCCCGATCGCCGGCCCGCGCTGCATGCGGCGATCGCGTCGCTGTTCGTCGGGTTGCTGACGATGCTGGCCGCGCCCGACGCACTCGCGTTGCCGGCCGCGCTGCTGCTCGGCGCGGGAATCGGCGCGCTGTTTCCGCTGTCGCTGATCGTCACGGTCGACCACGCGGCCACGCCCGCCGATGCCGCGTCGCTGACGGGGTTCGTGCAGGGTGTCGGCTATCTGGTCGCCGGCTTGTTTCCATTCGCGGCAGGTGTCGTGCGCCAGCATCTCGCGGACCTGACGCCCGCGTGGGTCGCGATGGCGTGCCTGTGCGTCGCGCTATTCGCGCTGGCGGCGGGGTTTGCGCCGAAGCTGGCGCGGCACGTGGCGCGGGTCTGAGCGACGCGGGCGCGGGTGCGTTCAGCCCGCGCTCGCGTACAGCGTCGAATCCGCGAACCCTTCGGCGTCGAGCACGCGACCGATCAGGATCAGCGCGGTGCGCTCGATCTGCGTGCCCTGCACCTTGCCGACGATGTCGGCCAGTGTGCCCGTCACGCGTTCCTCGTCGGGCCAGCTCGCGCGATAGATCACCGCCACCGGGCAATCGGCGCCGTAATGCGGCAGCACTTCGTCGACGATGCGCGCGAGATGGCGCACGCCGAGATGGATCGCGAGCGTCGCGCGGTGCGCGGCGAGCGAGCCGAGCGCTTCGCCTTCCGGCATCGTCGTCTTGCCCGCGAAGCGCGTGAGGATCACCGTCTGCGCGACGCCGGGCAGCGTCAGCTCGACGCCGAGCGTCGCCGCGCACGCGGCCGTGGCCGTCACGCCCGGCACGATTTCGTACGGAATCCCGAGCGCTTTCAGGCGGCGGATCTGCTCGCCGATCGCGCCGTACAGCGATGGGTCGCCCGAATGCACGCGCGCGACGTCCTGCCCTTTCGCATGCGCGGCGGCGAGCAGCGCGACGATCGCGTCGAGGTCGAGTTCGGCCGTGTTGACGACCTGCTCCGCGCGATGACCGTCGAGCACGGCGGCCGGCACGAGCGAGCCCGCATACAGGATCACCGGGCACGTGCGCACGAGGCGCTGGCCCTTTACCGTGATCAGCTCCGGGTCGCCGGGGCCCGCGCCGATGAAATACACCGTCATCGAAATTTCTCCGTCAATTCGTGGGATGACCGCTGCGTCGCGTCAGGCGCGCGCGGCCGGATCGAGTGCGTCGACGAGCGTCCGGACCGAGTCGAACGCGCGGTCGGCATCGGGCAGCGGCGGCCGGCGCAGCATCACGACCGGCAGCCTGCGTTCGCGTGCGACGTCGAGCTTGGCCTCCGTGGCCGCGCCGCCGCTGTTCTTGCTGACGACGACGTCGATCCCCGCCAGTGCGAACAGCGCACGCTCGCCGTCGGGCGTGAAGGGCCCGCGCGCGGCGACGACCTGTGCGCGGGCGTTGCCGGGATGCGCATCGAGGCAGCGCACGAGCCAGAACTGGTGCGGCGGGATCGTGTCGAGATGCGCGAGCGGTTCGCGGCCGAGCGTGAACAGCGGACGCCTGAACGGCGCGAGCGCGGCCTCGATGCCGGCCCAGTCGTCGACCATCCGCCAGTCGTCGCCCGGTTGCGGCGTCCACGGCGCGCGGCGCAGCGCCCATAGCGGCACGCCCGCGTCGCGCGTCGCCGCCGCGGCGTTCGCGCTGATTTGCGCGGCATACGGATGCGTTGCGTCGATCACGAGGCCGATGCCGGCGTCGCGAAGATACGCGGCGAGCCCGGCTGCGCCGCCGAAACCGCCGACGCGCACGCCGCAGCGCAAGTCGTCGGGCGTCTTGCCGAGGCCGGCGAGACTATAGACATGATGCGGGCCGAGCGCGCGCGCGATTTTCAGCGCATCGCCGGTGCCGCCGAGCAGCAGGATGCGCGGGCTCATCGCGCCTCCCCGACGAAGCGGCCTTGCCGGTCGATCGCGAACATCTCGACCGCGACCGACGGCGGCACGATGTCGCGCGCCACCTGCAACGCATGTGCGCAAACGAGATCGCCGAGCGGCACGCCGTCGGCCTGCGCGAGTTTCAACGCTTCCTGGCTCGTGTTCGCGGCGCGCATCGCGGCCTGCAGCGCATCGCTCGCGCCGGCTTCGGCCGCCCACTGCGCGAGCAGCGGCAGGTCGATGCTCGAATGGCGGCTGTGCAGATCGAGATGGCCGGCCGCGAGCTTGCTCAGCTTGCCGAAGCCGCCGCACATCGACAGGCGCGCGACCGGCGCGCGCCGCAGGTGCTTGAGCACCGCGCCCGCGAAGTCGCCCATCTCGATCAACGCCATATCGGGCAGACGGTAGTGCGCGCGCATCGCGTCCTCGCTCGCGTTGCCCGTGCAGGCGGCGATGTGCGCGATGCCGTTCGCTCGCGCGACGTCGATGCCCTGATGAATCGACGCGATATAGGCCGAGCACGAGAACGGCCGCACGATGCCGGTCGTGCCGAGGATCGACAGCCCGCCGACGATGCCCAGGCGCGGGTTCATCGTCCTCAGCGCGAGCGCCTCGCCGCCGTCGACGCCGATCGTCACGTCGAAGCCGCCCGCGTAGCCGTGTTCGGCGGCGAGCGCTTCCAGGTGCGTGGTCATCATCCGGCGCGGCACCGGGTTGATCGCCGGCTCGCCGACCGGCAGCGTCAGCCCTGCCCGCGTGACCGTGCCGACGCCCGGCCCGGCATGAAAGCGCACGCCGGGCGCCGCCGCGAGCGCGACGCGCGCGAAGATCAGCGCGCCGTGCGTGACGTCCGGATCGTCACCGGCATCCTTGATCGTGCCGGCTTCGGCGCCGTCGGCCGTGGCGCGGCAGAATTCGAGCCGCATCATCACGCGCTGCCCCTTCGGCAGCACGATCTCGACCGCGTCGTCCGCATGGCCCGCGAGCAGCAGTTGCGCGGCCGCGAGCGACGTCGCGGTCGCGCAACTGCCGGTCGTGTAGCCGAAGCGCAGCGGCGCGGGCTGTTCGGGAGTTTCGTCGCGCATCACGCGTCCGTTGCGTTCGACGGAGTCGACATGGTCGACGAGCCGGCCGCGTCGGGCTTGCGCACGTCGTACAGCGTGACCGGCAGCGGCTGTCGCCACGTGTCGAAACGGCCGAGCGGTTCGGCATGTGCGAGCGACACGCGCGTGAGCGTGCCGCCGTGCACGTCGCGCCACGCGGCGAGCGCCATCTCGCCCTGCAGCGTGACCGCGTTCGCGACCAGCCGGCCGCCCGGTTTCAGCGACGCCCAGCACGCGTCGAGCACGCCGGGCGCCGTCGCGCCGCCGCCGATGAAGACCGCGTCGGGCGCAGCGAGCCCCGCGAGCGCTTCGGGCGCACGACCCGCGACGAGTTGCAGGCCCGGCACGCCGAGCGTTTCGCGGTTGTGTTCGATGAAGCGCTGCCGCTCCGCATGCGCTTCGATCGCGATCGCCTGGCACGATGGATGCGCGCGCATCCATTCGATGCCGATCGAGCCGCTGCCGGCGCCGACGTCCCACAGCAGCTCGCCGGGCGCGGGGGCGAGGCGCCCGAGCGTCATCGCGCGCAGGTCGCGCTTGGTGAGCTGGCCGTCGTGGCGGTACGCGTCGTCGGGCAGGCCGGGCGTGAGCGCGCGGCGCGGCGCGTCGGGGCCCGCCCGGCAGTCGAGCGCGACGAGATTGAGCGCGGCGGTTTCGGCGACGCTCCAGTCTTGCGCGAGGCCATCGATCCGTCGCTCGAGCGGGCCGCCGAGGTGTTCGAACACGCTGACGCGCGTCGGCCCGAAACCGCGGGCGGCGAGTTCGGCCGCGACGGCGGCCGGCGTGCGGCCGTCGGCGCTCAGCACGAACAGGCGCCGGCCCGGCAGCAGATGGCGCGCCAGCGTCGCGAGCGGCCGCCCGACGAGCGAGACCGCGCCCACGTCCTGCAGCGCCCAGCCGAGGCGGGCGGCCGCGAGCGACAGCGACGACGGCGCGGGCAGCACGCGCCATTCGTCGGGAGAAAGCGCGCGGGCGAGCGTCGCGCCGACGCCGAACAGCATCGGGTCGCCGCTCGCGAGCACGCACACGGGCGCGCCGCGGCGCGCGAGCAGCCCCGACAGGTCGAACGGCGACGGCCATGCTTCGCGCGTCGCCCGCAGCCGTGCGGGCAGCATGTCGAGATGCCGTTTCGCGCCGACCACGCGCGTCGCTTCGAGCAACGCGCGCCGCGCGTGGCGTCCGAGCCCCGCGTAACCGTCGTCGCCGATGCCCACTACCGTCAGCCACGCCGTCATCCACCCTTCCCCATCGTTCGATTTCATCGTGTCGCCGCGCGGCCCGGAAAGCGCCGATGCGGCCGTCCGCATTGCGAAATACGGCATGGTACCGTGTTCCACCCCGCGTTTCATCCGGCCGCCCGCTCGCGCCCGGGCATTGCCCGCTTCGCCCGCCGCGAACGGCCAGACGGTCGCGAATCGTGGCCGAAATCGGGTATCCTACGGCCGTTCGTTCGCCGGTGCCCTTCGGGGCCGAAGAGGGAACACAGGGCGCACCGCGCGCCGCTGTGGCTGCCCCCGCAACTGTAGACAGCGAGCCGATCCCCCCTCATGCCACTGGTTCCACCGGGAAGGCCGGGAGCCGGCGCCGACCTGTCAGCCAGGAGACCTGCCGGCCAGAAAGTGCGTGCGTGCCAGTCGGCGTCGGGCGGGGTGTACCGATGCGTTGGCCGCGGCGCCACACTGTTCCGGTATCCCGTTGAGTTCCGCTCCCGATTCGATTCCTGCGTCGTCCGTCGTGCGCCCGTCGGCCTGCCCGGGGCTCGTGCGCGTGGTCGCGGCCGCCGACGGCGGGCTGTGCCGGATCAAGCTGCCGGGCGGCCGGCTCGACGCGCGCCAGGCGCGCGCAATCGCCGCCGCCGCGCGCCTGTACGGCTCCGGCATGATCGATGCGACCAATCGCGCGAATCTCCAGTTGCGCGGCATTCGCGACGGTGCGGCCGATGCGCTGACGCGCGCGTTGCTCGATGCGGGGCTCGGCCCGCGAGCAAGCGCCGACAACGCCACCATCGTCAATGCGGCCGCGCTCGCGGCGAGCGACGACGTCCGCAACGTGATGCTGAGCCCGCTTGCCGGGCACGACCCTGCCGCACTCGTCGACAGCCACGCGCTCGCCGTGCCGCTGCTCGACATGCTCGCGAGCGAGCCGCGTCGCGGCGAATCGTCGCCGAAATTCTCGATCCTGCTCGACGGCGGCGAAACGGTCGCGGCGCTCGATCATCCGCACGACATCTGGCTGGCCGCGTGGCGCCGCGGCGACGGCGCGGTACGTCTCGCGGCGGGGCTAGCCGGCTGTCCGCCGGTGGCGCACGGCGATCGGCCGGCTTCGGTCGACGTGTCCGCGGACCAAGGCGTGGCACTGGTTCGCGCGCTGCTGCTCGCGTTCCTCGATCTCGCGCCGGCTGACGTCACGCGGATGCGCGCATTGCTTGCGACGTGCGACGAACGCACGCTGCTGGAGCGCGCGCAGCACTACCTGCCCTTCCCGCTCGCGGCCGATCCGGCGCTTGCCGACTGGCGGCGCACGCGTGTCGACCCTGCGTTGCGTTTCGGCGCGCGCCCGTCGCGCGACGCGGCGCGTTGCAGCGTCGGCGCGCAATTCGCGCTCGGGCGGCTCGACGCGGCGCAATTGGAGCAGCTCGCCGCACGGGCCGAAGCCGATGGCGACGGCACGCTGTCGATGACGCCGTGGCAAGGCGTGTTCGTGCACGGCGTGCCGAACGAGCGTGCGGCTGCGACGCGCGACGCACTCGCGTCGCTCGGCCTCGTGTGCGCGCCGTCCGACCCGCTGGCGATGCTCGTTGCCTGCACCGGCAGCACGGGCTGCGCGAAAGCGCGCGCCGACACGAAACGCGACGCACGCGCACTCGCCGCGCGCGTCGGCCATCCGCTCGACGTGCATCTGACCGGATGCGAGCGCCACTGCGCGCTGCCGCACCCGGCCGCCCATACGCTCGTCGCGGTGGCGCCCGCGCATTACGACCTTTACCGGCGCGACGCGGCCGCGGGCCTCGGCGCCCCGCTCGCGCGCCATCTGACGATTGATCAGGCCGCGGTCCGACTCATGGACGCGCGGCACAGCCAGGACACCACCGATGCTTGACTACATTCGCGACGGGCAGGAAATCTACCGCCAGTCGTTCGCGACGATCCGCGCCGAGGCCGACCTGTCGCGGGTTCCGCCCGATCTCGAGAAACTCGCGGTGCGCGTGATCCACGCGTGCGGGATGGTCGACGTCGTGTACGACCTGCGCTTCTCGGTCGGTGCCGGCGCGGCCGGCCGCGCCGCGCTCGCGGCCGGCGCGCCGATCCTCTGCGACGCGAGGATGGTCGCCGAAGGCATCACGCGCGCGCGGCTGCCGGCGGCCAATCGCGTGATCTGCACGCTCGGCGAGCCGGAAGTGCCCGACCTCGCACGGCACCTCGGCAACACGCGTTCGGCCGCCGCGCTCGAACTGTGGCGCCCGCATCTCGCGGGCAGCGTCGTCGCGATCGGCAATGCGCCGACCGCGCTGTTCCACCTGCTCGACATGATCGACGCCGGCGCGCCGCGCCCCGCGCTGATCCTCGGTTTCCCGGTCGGCTTCATCGGCGCGGCCGAATCGAAGGCGATGCTCGATGCCGACAGCCGCGGCGTGCCGTACGTGGCGCTGCTCGGCCGGCGCGGCGGCAGCGCAATAGCCGCCGCCGCGGTCAATGCGCTGGCGACGGAGGTCGAATGACGAGCGCGCGCGGACGGCTGTTCGGTGTCGGCGTCGGCCCCGGCGATCCCGAACTGATGACGATCAAGGCGCTGCGCGTGCTGCAGGCGGCGCCCGTGGTCGCGTATTTCGTCGCGAAGGGCAAGAAAGGCAACGCGTACGGCATCGTCGAAGCGCACCTGCTCGACGGGCAGACGCAATTGCCGCTCGTCTATCCGGTGACGACCGAGGCGCTGCCGCCGCCGCTGTGTTACGAGACGGTGATCGCCGATTTCTACGACACCGCGGCCGAGATCGTCGCGGCGCATCTCGATGCAGGCCGCGACGTCGCGGTGATCTGCGAAGGCGACCCGTTCTTCTACGGCTCGTACATGTACCTGCACGACCGTCTCGCGCCGCGTTACGACACCGAGGTGATCCCCGGCGTGTGCGCGATGCTCGGCGGCACGGCCGTGCTCGGCCAGCCGCTCGTCTATCGCAACCAGAGCCTGTCGGTGCTGTCGGGCGTGCTGCCCGAGCACGAGCTGCGCGAGCGGCTCGCGCGCGCCGATGCGGCGGTCGTGATGAAGCTCGGCCGCAACTTCGACAAGGTGCGGCGCGTGCTCGACGAACTCGGGCTCGCGAAGCGCGCGCTGTACGTCGAGCGTGCGACGATGGCAAACCAGCGCATCGTGCCGCTCGACGAGGTCGATCCGATGGCGTCGCCGTATTTCTCGCTGCTCGTCGTGCCGGGGGAAAAATGGCAAGGATGACGACACCGCCCGCGATCGTGATTCTCGGCGCGAGCGCGCTCGATACCGCGCGACGTATCCAGGCGCGCTACCCGGGCGCCCGTGTGCACGGGCTCGCGTCGCGCGTCGACGCGGACGTGCCGTTCGACGAGCTCGGCGCGCACCTGCGCGAACTGTATGCGCGCGGCTTGCCGATCGTCGCGCTGTGCGCGGCCGGCATCGTGATCCGCTGCCTCGCGCCCGCACTCGCCGACAAGGGCGTCGAGCCGCCGGTACTCGCGGTCGCGGAGGACGGTTCGGCCGTCGTGCCGCTGCTCGGCGGGCTGACGGGCGTCAATGCGATCGCGCGCGAAATTGCCGAATGCGTCGGCGTCGCGCCCGCGATCACGACGAGCGGCGAACTGCGCTTCGGCGCGTGCGTGCTCAATCCGCCGGAAGGCTATGCGCTCGCCGATCTCGCGCAGGGCAAGCGCTTCGTGTCCGACCTGCTCGCGGGCGCGTCGACGCGCATCGACGGCGCCGCGCCGTGGCTCGACGCGGTCGCGCTGCCGCGCGATGCCGCGGCCGCACACGCGATTCGCGTGACGCCCGATGCGTGGCGCGGCGCGCGCGACGAACTCGTGATTCATCCGCGCAGCGTGGTGGTCGGCGTCGCCGCGGAGGCCGTGCATGCGGAACACGCGCTGGCCGAGCGCATCGCAGCTGCGCTCGATACGCAGGGTCTCGCCCGGCTGGCGCTCGCGGCCATCGTCGCGCCGGCGTCGGCGATCGGCGAATCCGCGCTGGAAGAAGCGGCGAGCACGCTCGACGTGCCGCTGCGTTTCGTCGATGGCGATAGCGACCGCGACATGCCCGCCGACGCCGCCACGCTGCTCGCCCGCGCATTGCGCGTCGCCCACACGATGCGTGCGGCATCGCACGGCCTCGCGTGCGCGGTCGCCTCGCATCCGATCGATCCCGCGACGCTCGGCCGCGCACGCGGCCGCCTGACGGTGCTCGGTCTCGGCCCGGGCGGCGCCGCATGGCTCACGCCGGCCGCACGCGCGGCGCTCGCGGACGCGACCGACATCCTCGGCTATACGACCTACGTGAACATGGCCGGCCCGTTCCGGGCGAACCAGCGCGTGCACGGCACCGACAATCGCGAGGAAATGCAGCGCGCGCGCCATGCGTTCGAACTGGCGGCCGAGGGCCGCCGCGTCGCGGTCGTATCGTCGGGCGACCCCGGCGTATTCGCGATGGCCGCGGCCGTGCTCGAAGCGCTCGACGAAGCGCGCGACCCGCAATGGGCCGCGGTCGACCTGCGCGTGGAGCCCGGCATCTCGGCGTCGCTCGCGACGGCCGCGCAGGCCGGCGCGCCGCTCGGTCACGACTTCTGCGCGATCTCGCTGTCGGACAACCTGAAGCCGTGGGAAGTGATCGAGACGCGCCTGCGGCATGCGGCGCAAGCCGATCTCGTGATGGCGTTCTACAACCCGATTTCGCGCGCGCGGCCGTGGCAGCTCGACCGGGCGCTCGATATCGTGCGCGCGTATCGCACGGCCGACACGGTGGTCGTGCTCGGCCGCGACATCGGCCGGCCGGGCGCGACGCTGTCGACGACGACCCTCGGCGCGCTACGCGGCGACCAGGTCGACATGCGCACGATGGTGATCGTCGGCTCGTCGACGACGCGGCGCTTCGCGATCGGCAACACGCGCGAATGGGTCTATACGCCGCGCTGGTATCGCTGACGGCCGCTGCGCCCGGCCGGCGCGCGTACCGCATCCGGCGGCGCTCGCGTGAATGCGCATGCGCGCGAGCCGGTAATCGGCATGCCGGCGCGTCGCCGGTTCGCTGGAACCGGTCCATGCGCACCGCGTCGCGCGATCGGCCGGAAAAAATGCCCGCCCTGCGTTTCGAAATGCGATCGAATCGGCAAGTTCGTTACGTATCGGGAATCGAATAACAAAAAGAAGAACACCTAAATTCCCTATTCGACGCGAATCCTCCAAGATAGGCACGCCGCCGGCGGGGCACGTGCCTGCCCCATCGGCGGCGATACGCAGGCCAGCGTATCCCTCTTCCACTTGGAGAACACAGAATGAACAACAATGCGTTGACGCGTTTCGTTCCGCGTGCGTTTGCCGCGGGTTGTCTGCTCGCGGCGAGCGTGTCGCACGGTGCCGGCGTCTATGCGCCCTATGTCGACGTGACGCTTTATCCGACACCGCTGATCGACCAGATCGGCGTGCGCCAGGGCATCCAGCAGTTCACGCTCGCGTTCGTGGTCGCGGGCAACGGCTGCGTGCCGTCGTGGGGCGGCGTGCAGCCGATCGGCAACGGCGCGAGCGGCGGCCTGCTGACTGCACTGTCCACGTCGATCGCGAGCTACCGCGCGAAAGGCGGCGAAGTCGCCGTGTCGTTCGGCGGTGCGAACGGCACGCCGCTGATGCAGGCGTGCTCGACGGTCCCCGCGCTGAAAGCCGCGTACCAGACGGTGATCGACACGTACGGCCTCACCCATGTCGACTTCGACATCGAGGGCGGGTCGCAGCAGGACACGGCGGCGATCGCGCGCAACTTCCAGGCCGTCGCGCAACTGCAGGCCGACTACGCGGCGAAGGGCAAGCCGCTGCATGTGACGCTGACGCTGCCGACGATGCCGACCGGGCTCACGCAGGACGGCGTGAACGTCGTCAACGCGGCCATCGCGAACAAGACCGCGTTCGATGCGGTCAACGTGATGGCGATGGATTACGGCCCGGCGAACCTCGACATGGGCGCCGCGGCGATCAGCGCCGCGCAGGCGCTCTACTCGCAGCTCGACACGGCGTTCAAGTCGGCCGGCCAGCCGAAGACGAATGCGCAGCTGTGGCAGATGGTCGGCGTCACGCCGATGATCGGCGTCAACGACGTGCAGGGCGAGACGTTCACGCTCGCGAATGCGCAGACCGTGCTGAACGCGGCAGTCGCGAACGGCTACGGCTTCTTCGGCAACTGGTCGGTCGGCCGCGACCAGGCGTGCCCGTCCGGCGGCACGTATGCGTCGCCGACCTGCTCGGGCGTCGCGCAGCAGCCGTACGCGTTCGCGACGATCTTCAAGAAGCTCGACGGCAAGTGGGGCGCGGGCGTCACGCAGGACCCGAACTACGGCGGCGGCACGAATGGCGGCACGCCGCAGCCGGGCGCACCGTGGGCGGCCGGCCAGGTCTATACGGCCGGCGCGACGGTCACCTACCAGGGCACGACGTATCAGGCGCAGTGGTGGACGCAGGGCGACGTGCCCGGGCAGGCGGCCGTGTGGAAGCCGGTCGGCGGCGGCACGCCCGCGTGGTCGGCGACGACCGCCTACCAGGGCGGCACGTGCGTGACGTATCAGGGCGCGAAGTATTGCGCGAAATGGTGGACGCAGGGCGACAACCCGAGCGCGGGCGGCGTGTGGGTGAAGTCGTGACGTTGCGACGGGCCGGCGCGTGACGCGCGACGGGCCGTGTTCGGCGTGGCAGGACCGCACGCCGGCAACGGCCCGCTGCCGGCGCCGTCGGGTGCCGCCGCCCTACCCGCGCGCATGCTCGGCCAGCAGCCGCGCCTTCGCGTCGACGAGCAGCGCCGCATGCGCGTCGCGATGCTGGCGAATCCGCTCGGTCGGCCCGACGACCGACAGCCCGTACCAGTCGCCGTCGAGCATCAGCGCAACCGCGATCGCCGACAGTTCGGGCGCGCTCTCGCCGAAGTTCTCCGCCCAGCCGAGTTCGCGAAACCGCGCGGTCTGCGCGACGAGCGCCGGCAGGTCGGCCACCGTCGCGTCGGTGAAGCGTTCGAACGGCAGTTGCGCGCCGAGCGCCTGCTGCACGTCGCTCGCGAGTTCCGCGAAGATCGCCTTGCCGATCGAGTTCGCGTGCAGCGGGCGCAGCTCGCCCGGCTGGCGCGTATAACGGATCGCCTGCTCGGATTCGACGACGTCGAGGTAGGTGACCGACACGCCCTGGATCTTGCCGAGCACGGCGGTTTCGCGGGTCGCGTCGCGCAGCGCGACGAGGTGCGGATGCACGATGTCGACGACCGGGTCGGTCGCGTCGATCGCGGCGGCGACCGTCTGCAGGCGTCGCGTCGGATAGTAGCCGCCGCGCTTGCGCACTTCGTACAGATAGCCGCGGCTCACGAGCGTGCGCGCCATCGCGAGACAGCTCGACGCCGGCACGTTGAGCAGGCGCGCGAGTTCGGTCAGCGGCAGCGGCCGCCGTTCGGCGGCGAACAGCTCGAACAGGTCGAGCGTGCGGGCAACGAGTTTGACGTCCATGACGAGCGCTTGATTCGGAACGGGAAACCGCGCGCCGGGCGAGCCGCCGGGTCGGTACGGTCAGTACGACTTCGGCAGCCCGAGCACCTTCTCCGCGATGTAGCACAGGATCAGTTGAGGGCTCACGGGCGCGAGCCTCGGAATCATACACTCGCGCAGGTAGCGCTCGACATGGTATTCCTTCGCATACCCCATCCCGCCGTGCGTCGCGATCGCCGTCTGACAGGCCTGGAACGCGGCTTCCGCGCCGAGGTATTTCGCCGCGTTGGCCTCCGCGCCGCACGACTGGCCCGCGTCGTAGCGCGTCGCGGCCTTCATCACCATCAGCCATGCGGCCTCGAGCTGCATCCACGCCTGCGCGAGCGGGTGCTGGATCGACTGGTTCTGCCCGATCGGCCGGCCGAACACGACGCGCTCGCACGCATACTGCGTCGCGCGGCGCAGCGCGGCCTGCCCGAGCCCGATCGCCTCGGCGGCGATCAGGATCCGTTCGGGGTTCAGGCCGTGCAGCAGATAGCGGAAGCCGTCGCCTTCGTTGCCGATCAGGTCGTCGCGCGACACGCGCAGGTTGTCGATGAACAGCATGTTCGAATCGACCGCCTTGCGGCCCATCTTCTCGATTTCGCGCACCTCGACGCGCGAACGGTCGAGGTCGGTATAGAACAGGCTCAGCCCGTCGGTCGGCTTCGCGACCTGGTCGAGCGGCGTCGTGCGCGCGATGATCAGCATCTTGTTCGCCACCTGCGCGGTCGAGATCCAGATCTTGCGTCCGCTCAGCACGTAGTGATCGCCGTCGCGGCGCGCCTGCGTGCTCAGGTGCGTGGTGTCGAGGCCCGCGTCGGGCTCGGTCACCGCGAAGCACGCCTTGTCGCGCCCGGCGATCAGCGGCGGCAGGAAGCGCGCCTTCTGCGCATCGTTGCCGAACACCTGCACCGGGTTCAGCCCGAAGATGTTCATGTGGACGGCCGACGCGCCGGACAGGCCGGCGCCCGATGCGCTGATCGTGCGCATCATCAGCGCTGCCTCGGTCATCCCGAGCCCGGCGCCGCCGTAGGCGGGATCCATCGCGATGCCGAGCCAGCCGGCGTCGGCGAGCGCCGCATGGAAATCGGCCGGAAACCCGCCCGCGCGATCGCGTTCGAGCCAGTAGTCGTCGCCGAAGCGCTCGCAGATTTTCTCGATCGCGCTTTCGATCGCGCGCTGGTCGTCGGTCAGGTCGAACTGCATGGTTTGCTCTCCAGGAAAACGTGAACGGCCGCGCCGCTTTCGCGACGACACCGGGCCGCCCCGGCCGTCGCGCCGACGAAAAACGCCTTCGGGCGGCCGGCACGCGGCGTCGGGGCAACGCGCACGGTCATAACGGAAACACGCCCGTCGCGACCGCGGCGAATACCATCAGCACGGTGGCGGCGAACAGGAACGGAATCGTGAATTTCTGGTGCTCGGCGAGCTCGACGCCGGTCAGGCCGACGATCAGGAACGTCGCGGGCGTAAGCGGGCTCACCGGAAAGCCCGTCGTCATCTGGCCGAGCAACGCGGCTTGCGCCATCTGGATCGGCGGCACGCCGAGCAGCTTGCCGCTTTCCGCGAGCACGGGCAGCACGCCGAAGTAGAACGAATCGGGATCGAACAGCAGGCTGAGCGGCATCGACAGCAGCCCGAGCACGAACGGCATGTGGTGCGCATGCTCGATGGGCACGTGCGCGACGACGACCTCGGCCATCGCCTTCAGCATCCCGGTGCCGGACATGATCCCGGTGAACGCACCGGCCGCGAGCAGCACGCTCGCCATCATCAGCGCGGCCTTCGCATGCGCGTCGATCCGCTCGCGCTGCGCCTGGACGTCCGGGTAATTGATCACGAGCGCGGCGACCGTGCCGAGCATGAACATCACCATCGGGTCGACGATGCCCGACACGAGCGTGACGAGCACGACGAGCGTCAACGCGACGTTGATCCCGAATCGCCGCGGCCGGCGCAACGCGCGTTCGGCGTCGGTCAGCTCGCGCGGCGCGATCGCGAGCGACGCCGCGCCGGCGCGGTCGAGCCCGAGCCGTTTCGCCTCGCGCAGGCCGAGCACCCAGGCGGTGCCGAACACGAACGCGAGCCCCACGATCTGCACCGGAATCATCGGCGTGAAAATCGCCGAGCCGGGAATGTGCAGCGCCGCCGACGCGCGCAGCATCGGCCCGACCCACGGCAGGAAGTTGACGCCGGCCGCCATCGACGCGACGCACGCGAGGATGCGGCGATCCATCCCGAGCCGCGTATAGAGCGGCATCATCGCGGGCAGCGTGACGAGAAACGTGACCGCGCCGGAGCCGTCGAGATGGATCAGCAGCGCGAGCAGCGCCGAGCCCATCACGATGCGCGGCGGATGGCAGCCGATCACGCGCAGCACGCCGGCGATGATCGGGTCGAGCATCCCCGCATCGGTAAGGATGCCGAAAAAAAGAATCGCAAAAACGAACATCCCGGCGATCGGGCCGATGTTCTGTACGCCGTGCACGACGAACTTGCCGGTCTGCAGCCCGAAACCTGCCGCGAGCGACGCGGCCACCGGCACGACGATCAGCGCGACGAGCGGCGACAGCCGCTTCGTGATGATCAGGCCGAACAGCGCGACGATGGCGACCGCGCCGATCCATGCGAGCATGATGCGTCTCCTCTTCTGCCGGTGCGCATGTCGGTGCGTGTCGACGCGCGGGCCGGCGTGATGTCCGAATGACGGTGCGCGCGGCGCGCGGCCGTGCACCGCGGTACCGCACGGCTGGCGGCCGCGATGCCGGTCAGCGCCGGCGGTCGTCGGCGTTGCCGTTGTCGTTGCCTTCGTCGTCCGCAAAAACCTGCGCCGCATGTTCGTTCAGCGCGGGCGGCGGACGCCGGTACGTGGCCGGCGTGCGGCCGAGCTTGATCGGCGACGCGATGCCGCGATGCCGGCCCAGCTCGATCTTCATCCGCCGATGCGCGACATGCGGGTGGTCGAGCGCCGCATCGAGCCCGAGCACGGGCGCGCACGGCACGCCGCGACGCATCAGTTGCTCGGCGAGCGCGGCGCCGTCGTGCGCGGCCAGCGCCGTTTCGAGCAGCGTGCGCAGCGCGGTGCGATGCTGACTGCGCGCGCGGTTGTCCGCGAAGCGCGGATCGTCGAGCCAGTCGCGCGTGCCGAGCACGTCGCACAGCGCGGCGAACTGCCCGTTGTTGCCGACCGCCAGGAAGATGTCGACGCCCGCCGTCGGAAAGCTGTCGTACGGCGTGATGTTCGGATGCGCGTTGCCGGTGCGCACGGGCGCCTTGCCGGAATGGAAGAAGTTCGGCGTATGCGGATGAAGGATCGACAGCGCGCAGTCGAACAGCGTCGATTCGACGAACTGGCCGCGGCCGCTGGCGTCGCGCTCGCGCAGCGCCATCAGCACGCCGAGCGCCGCGTTCAGCCCCGTGACGAGATCGACGATCGGCACGCCGACGCGCAGCGGCGCGCCGCCGGCTTCGCCGTTGACGCTCATCAGCCCCGCGAGCGCCTGCACGGCCGCGTCGTAGCCCGGCAGCCCGCCCAGCGGGCCGTCCGCGCCGAAACCCGACACGCGGCAATGGACGAGGCGCGGAAACCGCGCATGCAGGGCGTCGAACCCGAGCCCCCAGCGCTCCATCGTGCCGATCTTGAAGTTCTCGACCAGCGCGTCCGCATGTTCGAGCAGCCCGAGCAGCCGCTCGCGATCGGCCGGCTGCGTCAGGTCGAGCGCGATACCGAGCTTGTTGCGATTCACGCCGAGAAAGTACGACGCGGTGTCGCCGTCGAACGGCGGGCCCCACGTGCGCGTTTCGTCGCCGGACGGCGGTTCGACCTTGATCACCTCCGCGCCGTGATCGGCGAGGATCTGGGTCGCGTACGGACCGCCCAGCACCCGCGACAGATCGATGATGCGCAATCCCGCCAGCGCGCCCTGCTGCTCGTGTTCCGCCATGCGTCTCGCTCCTGGTTCCGGTTGATCGGACTGCCGGTTCCGGCGTCCCGGCGCGTGCAGCGCGGTTGCTCCGGATTCGACGAATAATTCTTGTATGTGAATTTATATTCACACCCACGAATTATGTTGTCAAGCCCGGATGGACCCGGCTGCCGCGCGGACGACGTCGGCGTGCACGAGGTGGAACGGCACCGAACGCGCGCCGGTTGCGGTCGCGCCCCGCCGTTGGCTAAGCTGGCGGGCGACATTCATCCCCCCCATACAAGGCGGAACATTCATGAAACGGTTGTGGCTGGCGGCCTTCGTGCTGGCGTCGACGCTGGGCGTCGCGCACGCGCAAAACCAGACTTTCCACTTCGGCGAAGGACAAGCCGGCATGCCGGGCGCGGCGCCGCACGCTGCCGCGCCGGCGGCCCGGCCCGCGCCCGCACGCCGGCACGTCGCCGCGCCGTCGCCTCATCATCGGCGTGCGGTTCACAAGCGCCGCCATTCGCGCGGCGCGAAGCCGGCGCGCGGCGGGATCTACACGCACGCGTGACTGGCGTCCGTGGCGCGACCGCGGTGCACGCGATTGTCACGAACGGCCGGTAACATCGGCGCGGCGGCTTGCATGCCGTCGCCGCCTGCTGCCGGACCCTGCGCAGCCGACGTGCCTTTCCTCCACGATTCAGCACCTGTTTTGCCAGAACATGAGCACCGGGCCGGATACCCTCGCCGTCAACAAGGAACGCGCCACGATCGTGTGCCGCCAGCGCAGCAGCGTGCTGCTGGTCGCGCGCACCGCGGCGCGCTGGTCGCTACCGGGCGGCACGATCCGGCGCGGCGAGACGCCGCTCGAAGCCGCGCAGCGGGAACTCGCGGAGGAAACGCGGCTGGAGGGGCTCGCGCTCGACTACGCGGTGCAGTTCGGCGGGCTGACGAAGCTGCATCACGTGTTCGTGGCCGACGTGCCGGCGCACCTGACGCCGCGCGCGAGCAACGAGATCGCCCGCTGCAAGTGGTTTACCGTCGACCGGCTCGATACGCTGCGAGCCAGCGTGCCGACGCGCAAGATCATCGAGTTGCTGCGGCTCGACTGTTTCTCTGCGCTCGCGAGCGGGCCGCTTCGCTGAGGCCGATGCCGGGTCGGGCTCCGACCGCGGCGATTACGCGCGCAGGAACGGACCGGCCTTGCGTTCGAGCAGCGCGACGAGTGCGGGTTGCATGAACGCGTAGCGGTCGGGGATGTCGAGGCAGACGATCTTCCGGTGCTTCAGATGCGCACCGAATTGCGCCGACAGTCGCGCCTTGTGCGCGCGCTCCATCACGAACACGATGTCTGCCCAGTCGAGTTGCTCGGCGGACAGCCGTACGTCCGCGTCGGGCGCGAGGCCCGCGGAGTCGGTTTCGATGCCGGGCCACGCGGCGAACACCGCTTCGGCCGTCGGGCTGCGTAGCCGGTTGCGGCTGCAGATGAACAGTGCCCGTGTCATGTCGCTTCGCGGCCGCCCGAAAGGCCGGCTCAGCCCTGCGGAATCGTGCCCGGCCGCACGTACGCAAGCATGTGCGGCACGTAATCGGCCTTGCCGAGCTCGACGCCGTGATGGCGCAGGATCGCGTACGCAGCGATCGCGTGGAAGTAGAACTGCGGCAGCGCCCAGTCGCGCACGTACTGTTCGCCCGTCATGTCGAACGCGATCCCGTTCGGCAGTTCGAGCGTGATCGGCAGCGCTGCGCCGCCATCGAGCGCATCCGGCGCGAGTTCGCCGAGAAAGGCGAGCGTGCCGGCGATGATCGCCTGCGCATCGGCCGGCGAACCGGGTTGCGCATCGGCGTTCCAGCCCGCCTCGCGCAACGCGAGCAACGCCGCCGGCAGCGGTTCGCCGCGCAGCCGGTGGACCGGCTCCATCGCCTGGAAACACGAGAAGCGCACCTGGGCGGCGAGCGGATACATGTCGGGCGCCAGCCTCAGCGTCATCGCCGCGTCGGGTTCGTCGCCGGCGGACTGCCGGTGCGCGACGGCCTTGTCGAGCCACGCGGACTGCGCACGCAGCATCTGGATGTAGGTCGGAACGAGAAGTTGGGTCGGTGACACGCGTGCGCTCCTGTGCTGGGGTTCGCGCCACACGATAGCAGCGTCGGCGCAAACCTGCATCCTTGGTCGGGCGCGCCGTGTGCCGTCACGGCTTGCCGTGCCGCGCCAGGAACCGGTCGAGCTGCGACGCAAACGCCTTGCCGTCGCGCGCGCTGAACGGCGCCGGCCCGCCCGTGTCGATGCCCGCGCTGCGCAACTGGTCCATCATCGCGCGCGTCGACAGGCGTTCCTCGATGTTCTCGCGGCTGAACCAGTTGCCGCGCGGGTCGAGCGCGTGTGCGCCCTTGTCGAGCACGGCGGCGGCCAGCGGGATGTCGGCCGTGATCACGAGGTCGCCGGGTTCGGCCAGCTCGACAATGCGCGCATCGGCCACGTCGAAGCCGGCCGGCACCTGCACGGCCTTGATGAACGGCGACGGCGGCGTGCGCAGAAACTGGTTCGCGACCAGCGTCACGCAGATCTCGGCGCGACGCGCGGCGCGAAACAGCATGTCCTTGATGACGGCGGGACACGCGTCGGCATCGACCAGTACTTGCATGGTGGAGGTTTCCGGTGGGCAGAAGCAGAAGCGGCGATCATAGCGCACCGCCGGCCGGCCATCGGCCGCCGAGATCGGTGCGAAGCGCGTCGGCCGTCACCCGCTGCGCGCCCCACGACGCGGCGAGCCGCGCACCCTGCCCGATCCGCACGGCCGCATCGTCGAAGTCGACGAACACGACGTGATCGGCCGCCGCGGGTCTGGCCGGCGTGTCGCGCGTGCGCCCGTCGGACAACACCCATAGCCAGCGCGCTTTGCCGGGCTCGCGCCGCGCCGCGCGGGCGAGCAACTGCGCGGCGGCCGCGATGCCGTCCGCGAGCGGCGTACCGCCGCCGCCGTCGACCGGCTCGAGCCAGCGCGCATTCCACCAGCGCGGCACGGCCGGGCCGAAGCGCCGCACGGCGCCGTTGCCGCCGAAGCAGACCAGCGCGGTTTCGACACGCGCGCGCGCGGCCTGATCGAAATACGCGACGATCAGCCCCTTCGCGAGCGCGAGCCGTTCGTGCGACAGCATCGACGCCGAACAGTCGAGCACGAAGCAATGCAGCGCGTGCGGCGTGCCCGCACGTTTCCCGTAGCGCAGATGATCGCGATGCAGCGGGCCGCCGCGTTTCGCGGCGAGCGTCGCCGGCCAGGCGATGGCCGCGCCGGCGCGCACCGTGCCCGGCACGCGCGCGGCGGCGCCTGACTGCCATCGAGGACCGCGAATCGCGTTCGCGGCGGCGCCGGCTCGATGGCTCAGCGTTTTTTTAGCGGCAGCGGCACCACGCTTTTCACGTCGCGCAGCCCGGCCGGTTCGGGCGGCAGGTAGCCCCAGTCGGCCTGCGGTGCCGACACGCCGGCCGTCGGGTCGTCCGTTTCGCGCGGCCGGTCGTCGGGGCGCGGGTCCGGCGGCGCGCGACCGTCGCGTTCGCCATCGTGCTGCGACGACTGGTACGACGATTGCTGCGACGACTGCGGCCCCGCATGGCGCCGGTGCCGCAGCACGGCCTCGGCCACGCGCTCCACGTGCGACACCGCCACCGCGCCGGCCCGTTCCAGCGCGGCCAGCGCACGCGCGGCGCGCAGCATCACGAGATCGGCACGCAGCCCGTCGACGGCCGCGTCGATGCACAGCGCGCTGACGCGCGCATGGACCGCATCGTCGAAATCCAGCGCCGGCAACCGGGCGCGCGCCGCGCGAATCCGGTCCGCGAGTTTCCGCTGAGCGGACGCGTGACGCGCGCGAAACGCGTTGGGATCGAGATCGAACGCGAGTCGCGCCTTCACGATCCGCTCACGCTGGGCGGCGTCGAAGCAGTTCTCCAGTTCGACCATCAGCCCGAAGCGGTCGAGCAACTGCGGGCGCAGCTCGCCCTCCTCGGGATTCATCGTGCCGACCAGCACGAAGCGCGCGTCGTGCGAGTGCGACACGCCATCGCGCTCGACGATGTTCACGCCGCTCGCGGCGACGTCGAGCAGCGTATCGACGAGCCCGTCGGCGAGCAGGTTCACTTCGTCGACATACAGCACGCCGAGATGCGCGCGAGCCAGCAGGCCCGGCCGGAAGCGCACGCCGTTTTCGGCCAGCGCATGCGCGAGATCGAGCGTGCCCGTCACCTGCTCGTCGCTCGCCGACAACGGCAGCGTGACGAACTGCCCTTCCGGCAACAGCTCCGCGAGGCCGCGCGCGGCAGTCGACTTGGCGGTGCCGCGCGGCCCGCTGACGAGCACGCCGCCGAGCGACGGGTCGATCGCGGCAAGCAGCAGCGCCTGCTGCAACGCGTCCTGCGCGACGAGCGCCGCAAACGGAAAAACCGCGCGGGCGCGGTGCGTCGTCGGATCGGTCATCGCCGCCCCCCTTCCTGAAGTTGTTCGCTCGCGAGCCAGACCGCTTCGATCCGCTCGCGATAGTTGCCCGGCTGCTGCCACAACCCGCGCTGTATCGCCTCGACGAAGCGTTCGCAGATCCCGTGCAGCGCCTTCGGGTTGTGCCGCTCGAGGAACGCGCGGGTAGCGTCGTCGAACAGGTACGCGTCGGCGACGAGCGCGTACTGGTGATCGGACAGCACGCGTGCGGTCGCGTCATAGCCGTACAGATAGTCGACGGTCGCGGCCAGCTCGGCCGCGCCCTTGTAGCCGTGACGCTTCACGCCGTCGAGCCATTTCGGGTTGACGACGCGCGAGCGGATCACGCGCGCGATTTCCTCGCGCAGCGTGCGCATCTTCGGCGCGACCGGGTTCGCATGGTCGCCGTGGTAGATGCTCGGCTGTTGCCCGGACAGGTGCCGCACCGCCGCCGTCATCCCGCCCTGGAACTGGTAGTAGTCGTTCGAATCGAGGATGTCGTGCTCGCGACTGTCCTGGTTCTGCACGACGACGTCGATCGTCGCCAGCCGTTCGCCGAACACGTCGGCCGCCGCGTCGCCTGCGCTGCTCTGCGCGTACGCATGGCCGCCCCATCGACGGTAGGCGTCTGCGAGATCGGCGTCGGTCTGCCAGCGGCGCCGGTCGATCAGGTCCTGCAGGCCCGCGCCGTAGCTGCCCGGTCGCGCGCCGAATACGCGCCAGCCGGCGCGGCGCCGCGCTTCGTCGTGCGCCACGCCCTGCGCGATCCATTTCGCGCGTTCACGCTCGATGCGCGCGCGGATCGGGTTCAGCGCCTCGGGCTCGTCGAGCGCGGCGACGGCCTGCACGGCCGCGTCGAACAGGTGCATCAGGTTCGGGAACGCGTCGCGGAAGAAACCCGACACGCGCAGCGTCACGTCGATGCGCGGCCGGTCGAATATCTCGATCGGCAGGATCTCGAAGTCGGTCACGCGATGGCTGCCGTGCGCCCATTTCGGCCGCACGCCGATCAGCGCGAACGCCTGCGCGATGTCGTCGCCGCCGGTGCGCATCGTGGCCGTCCCCCACACCGACAGCCCGATCGCGCGCGGATAGTCGCCATGATCCTGCAGATGGCGCTCGATCAATTGCTGCGCGGATTTCAGGCCGAGCGACCACGCCGCCTGCGTCGGCACCGCGCGCGTATCGACCGAGTAGAAGTTGCGGCCGGTCGGCAGCACGTCGGGACGGCCGCGCGACGGCGAGCCGCTCGGCCCCGGCGGCACGAAACGGCCGTCGAGCCCGCGCAGCAACTGACGCATTTCCTCGCCGCCGCAGGCGTCGAGCGCGGGTAGCAGCATCGTGCGCACGCGCTCGATCACCGCGAGCGCATGCGGCCATGCGCCGGGCGGCGGAATGTCGATGCGGGGTCCGTCTGAAGCGGCTCCGCACACGGCGTCGAGCCAATGCTGCGCAAGCCGTTCGAGCCGCTCGCGCGTATCGCCCGCATGACGCCACGGCGACGCATCGAGCGCCTGCAGGACGGTCGGCCGCGGCCCCGTCCACGGCGCGGCCCAGTCGGCCGCGAGCGGGTCGAAATCGTCGCCGAGCGCGAGATCGCGCGCGAGTGCGCCGATCAGCCCGGCGCGTTCGCCCTTGCCGTCGCCGACCGGAAAACGGGCGAGCGCGAGCAGCGTGTCGCGCCGCTGGCGCTCGATCGGCGACGCGCCGAACACGTGCAACCCGTCGCGAATCTGCGCTTCCTTCAACTCGCACAGCCATGCGTCGACCCGCGTGAGCAGCGCATCCTCGTCGCCCGCGTCGCGCGGCGGCGACACGCTCAGCTCGTCGTGCAGCCGATGCTCGGCGATCGTCGCGAGGATCGACTTGCGCAACAGCTTCGCGCGCCGCGCATCGACCATCAGCGCTTCGTAGTATTCGTCGACCTGCCGTTCGAGATCCTGCAGCGGGCCGTAGTTTTCCGCGCGCGTGAGCGGCGGCATCAGGTGATCGACGATCACGGCCTGTGTGCGGCGCTTCGCCTGGCTGCCCTCGCCCGGATCGTTGACGATGAACGGATACAGGTGCGGCAGCGGCCCGAGCGTCAGGTCGGGCCAGCACGCGTCGGACAGCGCGACGCTCTTGCCCGGCAGCCATTCGAGATTGCCGTGCTTGCCGAGATGGATGACCGCGTCGACGCGATACGCATCGCGCAGCCAGAAATAGAACGCGAGATATGCATGCGGCGGCACGAGCTCCGCATCGTGGTAGCTCGCGTAGTCGTGGTCGTCGCGCGAGCGTGACGGCTGGATGCCGACGAACACGTTGCCCGCGCGCCAGCCGGCGATCGTGAAACGCCCTTGCCGCAGCGTCGGGTCGGCTTCAGGCGGCCCCCAGCGCGCGTTCAGCGCGTCGCGCACGGCCGCCGGCAGCCGCGCGAAATGCGCGACGTAGTCGGCCAGCGGGAAGCTCTGGAACGCCGGGCGCAGCGCATGCACGGCCGTGTCGTTGGTCACGCCTTCGGTGAGCCGCGCGATCAGCGCGTCGCCGTCGGGCGGCAGATCGGCCACCGTATAGCCCGCGTCGCGCAGCGCCGCGAGCACGCGCAGCGCGGATGCCGGCGTGTCGAGCCCGACGCCGTTGCCGATGCGCCCTTCGCTTTGCGGATAGTTCGCGAGAATCAGCGCGATGCGCTTGTCGGCATTGTCCAGCGTGCGCAGCCGGCACCAGCCGCGCGCGAGCGCCGCGACGAACGCGATCCGCTCGGCATCCGGCTGGTAGCGCACGACGTCGACCTCGGTATGCGGGCAGCGATACGCGAGCCCCTTGAAGCTCACCGCGCGCGTGACGATGCGCCCGTCGACTTCGGGCAGCGCGACATGCATCGCGATGTCGCGTGCGTGCAGGCCCTGGTTGTCGGCCACCCACGCGTCGCGATTGCCGCCGGACAGGATCACTTGCAGCACCGGCGCGTCGCCGGCGAGCACGTCGTGTTCTGGGCTGTCGATCGCGCCGGCCGCGAACGCGGTCGTGTTCAAGACGAGTGCGACGCCGTGCGTGTCGCAGAGTTGCGCGATGACCTCGCGGCTCACCGCATCCTTCAGCGACGTCACCGCGATCGGCAACGGATTCAGCCCTGCGTCGATCAGCGCGTCGGCCAGCGCATCGAACACGGCCGTGTTCGCGGCTTGCCAGTGCGCGCGATAGAACAGGATCGCGACGACGGGCGCGCCGGGTGTCCAGCGCGGCCGCCAGTCGTCGACGCTCGCGCGATCGCGCGCCGGGTGATACAGCGCGGCGGCCGGCAGCGGGCGTGGCGGTTCGGGCTCGTCGCCGAACCCGAGCGTGTGAAACGCGATGCTGCGCAACAGCGCGTCGGCGTTGTGCACGCCGCCTTCGCGCAGATAGCGCCACCATAGCCGGCACAGGTCGGCCCCGACCGTGCTCTTCGCGACGAGGTTCGGGTCTTCCTGCAGGTCGCCCGAGAACATCGCGAGCCGTTGCCCGCTCTTCGACGCGAGCGACACCGCCTGTTCGATCCCGTACGGCCAGTACGCTTCGCCGCCGAGGTGATCGATCACGACCGTCTTCGCGTGACGCAGCACGTCGTCGACGTAGAAATCGACCGACGCCGGCTGCCGCAGGAACGTGACGTTCGCGAGCCGCACGCTCGGGAACCCGGCGGGCAAGTGCGGCACGACACTCGCGAGCAACGACAGCGTCGTGTCGGCCGAGCTCAGGATCACGATGTCGGCCGGCTGCTGGTCGATCCGGACGACGCCCTGCGTATCGTCGACGAAGCCGCCCGGCGTGGTGCGCAGCAGATGCATCGTGCGTTACGCCCGTTGCGGCTCGGCCGCGCACGCGGCGTCGAACGCGCGTTGCAGCGCGGCCGCGTCGAGATCCTCGCCGATCAGCACGAAGCGGCTCGCGCGCGTTTCGCCGTCCTGCCAGCGGCGGTCGAAATAGCTGTCGAAGCGGCGGCCGACGCCCTGGATCACGAGCCGCATCGGCGCGCCGGGCAGCGCGGCGAAGCCTTTCGCGCGATAGATCGTGTGCGCTTCGACCACGCGCTGCAGCGCGGCGATCGTCGCTTCGCGCGTGCCGGCGTCGCCCGACACCACCACCGAATCGAAATCGTCGTGATGGTGGTCGTGATCGCCGTCGTCGGCCGCACCGTGATGGTCGTGACGCAGGTGGATCGTTTCCTCCGACGCCGATTCGAGGCCCAGCAGCATCGCGAGATCCAGTTCGCCGCGCGTCGCGCGCACGATCTTCACCTGTGGCGGGATCTCGTCGCGGATCGCGGTTTCGATCCGCGCGAACTCGGCGTCGCCGACGAGGTCGGCCTTGTTCACGATCACGAGATCGGCGGACAACAACTGATCGGCGAACAGTTCGTGCAGCGGCGATTCGTGGTCGAGATTCGGATCGGCGCGGCGCTGCGCGTCGACGGCCTGCGGGTTTTCCGCGAACTGGCCACTCGCGGCGGCCGGCCCGTCGACGACGGTCACGACCGCGTCGACCGTGAAGCTGTTGCGGATCGTCGGCCAGTTGAACGCCTGCACGAGCGGCTTCGGCAGCGCGAGGCCCGATGTCTCGATCAGCACGTGGTCGATGTCCGCGCGGCGCTCGACGAGCGCTTCCATCACCGGATAGAACTCTTCCTGCACGGTGCAGCACAGGCAGCCGTTCGCGAGTTCGTACAACTGGCCCGATGCCTCGCCCCGTGCATCGTCGCAGCCGATGCCGCAGCCCTTGAGGATTTCGCCGTCGATGCCGAGTTCGCCGAATTCGTTGACGATCACCGCAATGCGGCGGCCTTCGGCGTGCTGCAGGATATGGCGCATCAGCGTCGTCTTGCCGCTGCCGAGAAAGCCCGTGACGATCGTGACGGGAAGCTTGCGTAGGGTCATGGTAGGTCCTGTGACGGAAATGGAATCAGGCCGGGGTCGTCGCGTCGGTGGCGGCGCGGCCATTCATGGGGCGGGACGCGGGAAGGCCGCCGCGCAGTCCGGCCGGACAGCCGCAGGACGGGCGGAACAACGAATCGGGCATGGTGCTTCCTTGCGAACGGTCGACATCGTGAATGCCAACACGGCTGCCGCGGCCCCGCCCGCGCCGCCTGCCGCTCGCCGCGCCGGCCGCTCGCGTGCGCGCGGCGGCAGATGGGCGGAGGAAGCGTCGAACACCGGGCGTCGGGCCTGCTGCGGCCGTGGACGATGCGCCGCCTCCCCGCGGCGCTGAACCCCAACGTTTAGGCCGGTATCCGGGCTGACGAACACGCCGCTTCGCCTTCCCGGATACGCGCGGCATCCAGTGGCGGTCGTTCGCATGCGCGGGGCATGCGGCGAAGCGGCGCTGCATCGCGCTGCGCGCGACGCGTTCGCTTACCGTTGCGGGGGCAGCACAGGTTGGCTCGACTGCGGCGCAGGCAGGCTCCCTGTTTCCCGTTTAACTGCGTGCGCCGGAGCGGCGCGCGCGAGCACCAAAACGCGTGCGAGTGTAGGCGGCGGTGCGGGGAGCGTCAAGGCGAGCGGCCGGCAGCAAATGCGAATGATTGTCGCTTTCAACTACGTGAGATAAACTTCGCTCGATAACGAAACCTACCATCACGCGACGGCCATGTGAGGCAATCACTCAGTCATCCTTAAATTTCCATGTCGAAACGACAGATATCCGGGCGGCGGTTTCCTGTGCTGGCCCTGTCGCTGTGCTCGATCGCCGGCGTTGCTTCCTGCCCTGCCCCGGCGGCCGAGTTCGACGACGAGCTGCCCACGCTCGAGGTGCGCAGCCGACGCCATCCGAACGATCCGCGCGCCGAAAGCGTGAGCACGGCGACCCGCACCGCGAGCGATCCGCGTGACGTCCCGCAAACCGTCGACAGCGTCCCGGTCGAGGAAACGCTGTCCTATGGCGGCCGCACGCTTGCCGACGCGCTGGCCGGCGTGCCGGGCGTGTCCAATACGTCGGACACGCGCTTCGATGCGTTCCGCATCCGCGGCTTTTCCGCCGCGGGCGACCTGCTGCTCGACGGCATGCGAGACGACGCGCAATACGTGCGCAGTCTCGGCAATATCGAACGCGTCGAAGTGCTGAAGGGGCCGGCCGCGGCGCTGTACGGGCGCGGCAGCGGCGGCGGCGTCATCAACCGGATCACCAAGCAGCCGTTGCCGGAAAACTTCGGACATGTCTCGGCGGCGACCGGAAGTTATGGACGGCTCGGCGCGTCGGTCGATCTCAACCGGATGCTGTCGAGCGCATGGAGCATGCGGCTCAACGCGGGGCGCGAACACGCAGGCAGCTTCCGCGACCACGTCGACGGCACGCACCAGTACGTCGCGCCGTCCATCAAGTGGCAGGACGCGCGGCGAAGCTGGCTGCTGCAATTCGAATACGACACGTACGACCGCGTGCCCGATCGCGGCATGCCGGCGCCGGTCGCCGCGGTCGACGCGGCCGGCAAGCCGGTCGCGTTCTCGCTGCCGTCCACGCCACGCGCAACCTTCTTCGGCGCGGCGGGCCGCGACACCCTCCGCGACGAGAACATGAACTGGCGCTCGGTCTTCACGCACGTGCTCGATGGCGACTGGAAATTGCGCCATACGCTGGGCGTGCTGGATTTGCGCAGCACCTTCGACAATACCTACGTCACGCAAAGCTACGTCACGAAGCCGCGCGACTACCGGCGCGTGCAACGTGCGCGCTACCTGCAGGACATGACGCATCTCAACGTGCAGACCGGCGTCGAGCTGAGCGGCAAAGTCGCGACCGGCCCCGGCTTGCATCACCTGCTGTTCGGCATCGAATACGGCTGGCAGAAACGCAGCCCGACGCTCTGGCAGGCCGACGCGGCGCCGGTCCCGATCACCGGGCCGGATCGTCTCGCGCCGGCCGGTAGAGCGCCGCGCCCGTATGCGATGAACCGCCATCGCCTCAGCGACTACGCGATCTTCGCGCAGGATCGCATCGACCTCGGGCGAGCGTGGAAACTGCTCGGCGGCGTGCGCGGGGAACGCTTCGACGTTGATTCGACCAACGCGCTGAACGCTTTGCATGCACGGCGCACGACGACGGCATGGAGCCCGCGGCTCGGCGTCGTGTGGTCGCCGGTTGGCGCGCACAGCGTGTATGCGTCGTACAGCAAGAGCTTCGCGCCGGTCGGCGGCGACCTGATCGGCATCACGCCGGACGCGCGCGGCAACGCCAACGATCTCGGCCCGCAATACAACCGCCAGTACGAGATCGGCGTGAAAAGCGACTGGCGCGATGGCGCGCTGAGCACGACGCTCGCACTGTTTCAGCTCGATCTGTACAACCGCCGCGTCGCCGATCCGGTTCGGCCCGGTTTTTTCGACCTCAACGGCCTCGAGCGCAATCGCGGCCTGGAACTGGGCGTCGCCGGCCGGCTCGCGGGCGACTGGTTCGTTCGCGGCGGCATCGGCTGGCAACACGCACGCGTGGTCGACGCCGAGCCGAAGTACGCGGGCAAGCGGTCGGCGGGCGTGTCCGGGGCGAACGGCAGCCTGTTCGTCGGCCATGCTCCGCTGCGCGGATTTTTCGCCGAACTCGGGCTGGTGTACGAAGGAGCGCGTTACGCCGATCGCGACAACCTGCTCGAACTGCCCGCATACGTCCGCTGGGACGGCAAGGCCGGATATCGCACGCGCGACCTCGAGGTGACGCTGGCGGCCGTCAACCTGACCGATCGCGACTACTACGCGAATGCGACGGGTCTCGCGCAGATCGTGCCCGGTTCGCCACGCACGTTTACACTGACGGCGGCGTACAAGTTCTGACCTCGCGGGCCGCGCCGACGCCCCGCGCAACCGGTCCGCCGGGCGGCTCGTGCGTTGCACGCCTGTGCTATCGTATGCGCCGCGTTCGGTGCTCGCATGCGCATTCCGCGCATGCAGTTAAACGGGAAACAGGAGGCGGATGTCCGCCCGGCCTGTGCTGTCCCCGCAACGGTACGCCGCCCGCGCAACGCGCTTTTCCGCACGTGCGCCCAGGCCGCCCGCGATGCCACTGCCCTTCGACCGGGCGGGAAGGCTGCGGTCTGGCAAGCGGCCAGCCCGGATACCGGCCGACGCAAGGGGCGAGCGCGATGCTCGCCGAACGCCCGATCCGCGGGGGACGGATGGGGTGCGCATTCCACCCGCGTTCGCGCGGGGTTTCGCCCGATCCGTCATGCACTGCCTGCCCGCCGGCCGCCGATGTGCCGCCCGCCTTCCCCGTTCCACTGTGTCGACACGGTGCGCACCGTGCCGCGCGCGATGAGCCGCGCATGGCTCGTCGGCGCGGGCCCCGGCGACGCCGACCTGCTGACGCTCAGGGCCGTGCGCGCGATCGGCGCGGCCGACGTGCTGCTCGTCGACGATCTCGTGAACCCCGACGTGCTGCGCCATGCGCGCGCCGACGCGCTGATCGAGCACGTCGGCAAGCGTGGCGGCCATGTGTCGACGCCGCAGGAGGCGATCGTCGCCGCGATGCTCGCGCACCTGCGCGCGGGCCGCAGCGTCGCGCGGCTCAAGGGCGGCGATCCGTTCGTGTTCGGCCGCGGCGGCGAGGAACTGGTCGCGCTCGGCGCGGCGGGCTTTCCGGTGGAAGTCGTCAACGGCATCACCGCGGGCATCGCCGCGCCGGCCGCGCTCGGCATCCCGGTCACGCACCGTGGCGACGCGCAGGGCGTGATCTTCGTCACCGGCCACGGCGCGGGGGCCGACGAGCCCGACTGGCGCGCGCTCGCGGCCACGCGCATGACGATCGTGATCTACATGGGCATCCGCCGGCTCGACGCGATTGTCGCGGCGCTGCGCGACGGCGGCCTGCCCGGAGATACGCCGTGCGCGGCGATCGAGAGCGCCACGCGCCCCGAACAGCGCCACCTGCTCGCGACGCTCGATACGCTCGTCGAGCGTGTCGGTGCGGCCGGTATCGGTTCGCCTGCGATCGTCGTGATCGGCCGCGTCGCGGCGCTCGCCGACGATCCGGCGGTGCGTGCGGCGCTCGGCGGCTGCGCATGATGCGCGTCGCGCTCGGCGTCGGCTTTCGCGCGGGCGTCACGGCCGCGCAACTCGATGCCGCGATCCGTGCCGCACTCGCGCGCTACCCGGCCGCCGAACCGGCGCTCGTCGCGACGCTCGCCGACAAGGCACGCGCCCGGGCGCTGCGCACGCTGTGCGCACGCCGTGGCTGGCCGCTCGTCGCGTTCGATGCGGCGCAACTCGCGAGCTGCCCGGAACTGGCCGCGAGCGGCCCGTCCGGCGCCGCGCTGGCGCGCTTCGGCATCGCGGGCGTGGCCGAGCCGTGCGCGCAGCTCGCCGCGCCGCACGGCCGGCTGCTCGGCCCCAAATCCATCCGGGACGGCGTGACGGTCGCGCTCGCCGGCCCGCTCTGAACCCGTTGTTTCGCTTTCGACAGGACGATTCCCGATGAAGACCGATTCCGAATCCCATCAGCGGATGGCCGAACGCCGCCGCGCCGGCCACGAGAAGAAGCAAGCCGCCGCCACGCAGGAAAAGGGCCTGCTGATCGTTCACACCGGCAACGGCAAGGGCAAGAGCACGGCCGCGTTCGGGATGGCCGTGCGCGTGCTCGGCCACGGCATGCGGCTCGGCGTCGTGCAGTTCATCAAGGGGGCGCTGCACACGTCCGAGCGCGACTTCCTCGGCGCGGTCGCGCAATGCGATTTCGTGACGATGGGCGACGGCTATACGTGGAACACGCAGAATCGCGATGCCGATATCGCGACCGCGCGCAAGGGCTGGGACGAGGCGCGCCGGATGATCGAAAGCGGCGACTACCGGATGGTGATCCTCGACGAACTGAACACCGTGCTGAAGTACGAATACCTGCCGTTCGACGAAGTGCTCGCGACGCTCGTCGCGCGTCCGGCGTCGGTGCACGTCGTCGTCACCGGGCGGCATGCGCCCGATGCACTGATCGATGCAGCCGATCTCGTCACCGAAATGCGGCTCGTCAAGCATCCGTACAAGGAGCAAGGCGTGAAGGCGCAGCGCGGCGTGGAGTTCTGAGCATGCCGGCCTGCCCCGCGCTGTTCGTCAGCGCACCCGCGTCGGGCCAGGGCAAGACGTCGGTGACGGCCGGCCTCGCGCGGCTGCACCGCCGGCTCGGCCGCCGCGTGCGCGTGTTCAAGACCGGCCCCGATTTTCTCGATCCGATGCTGCTCGAACGCGCGAGCGGCGCGAGCGTGCATGCGCTCGACCTCGGGATGGTCGGCGAGGCCGGTTGCCGCGCACTGCTCGCCGAAGCCGCGCGCGACGCGGACCTGATCCTGATCGAAGGCGTGATGGGGCTGTTCGACGGCACGCCGAGCAGCGCCGATCTCGCGGCCGCGTTCGGCGTGCCGGTCGTCGCGGTGATTTCGGCGAAGGCGATGGCGCAGACGTTCGCGGCGATCGCCTTCGGGCTCGCGCGGTTCCGGCCGGGATTGCCGTTTCACGGCGTGCTGGCCAATCGCGTCGGCTCGGGTCGGCACGCGCAATTGCTGCAACAGGCGTTGCCCGACGAGCTGCGCTGGCTCGGACACGTGCCGGCCGATGCGGGCATCGCGCTGCCGGAGCGACATCTCGGCCTGCATCGGCCGGCCGATATCGACGATCTCGACGCGCGGCTCGATCGCGCGGCCGATGTGCTCGCGCAGACGGCGCTGGCCGACTTGCCGCCGGCCGTCGCGTTCGCGGAACCGGACGTGGCCGCGCCGCTGCCGCGCGCGCTGGCCGGCAAGCGGATCGCAGTGGCGCGCGATGCGGCGTTCTCGTTCATCTATCCGGCCAATCTCGCACTGCTGGATACGCTCGGTGCGACGCTGCGATTCTTCTCGCCGCTCGCCGACGAACCCGTGCCCGACGATTGCGATGCGCTGTTTTTGCCGGGCGGCTATCCGGAACTGCATGCGGCGACGCTTGCCGGGAATGCCGTGACCGCACGGACGATTCGTGCGCACGCGGCAGCCGGACGGCCGATCGTCGCGGAATGCGGCGGGATGGTGTATTTGTGCGAATCGCTGACCGATGCGGATGGCTCGACGACGCCGATGCTCGGCCTGCTGCCGGGGCATGCGACGATGCAGCGCCGGTTCGCGGCGCTCGGCATGCAGCAGCTCGATACGCGCACCGGGCCGATGCGAGGTCATACGTTCCACTATTCGCGGCTCGCGACGCCGCTGGAACCGGTCGCGCGCGCCGCGCGGCCCGACGCCGCGCGGGACAGCGGCGAAGCCGTCTACCGGAGCGGCGCGATCGTCGCGACGTACATGCACATGTACTGGCCGTCGAATCCGGATGCAGTCGTGGCGTTGTTCAGCGGGGACGCGTTCTAGATAGCTGGATGCGGCGCTCGGATCGAGGCCGCTCGTTCGCCGTTCCGAAGCGGGGCCGATGCTCGGCCCGGCGCCGCGTGCCTCGCCTCGTCCGTCACACCAGAAACGCCTCGGTCAGCTTGACCCAGTACGACGCGCCGGTCGGCAGCGCCGCGTCGTTGAAGTCGTAGCCGGGGTTATGCACCATGCAGCCGCCCTCCCCGTCGCCGTTACCGATGATCAGGTAGCAGCCCGGCCGTTTCTCGAGCAGGAACGCGAAATCCTCGCTGCCGGTCAGCGGCACCATCCCGTCGATCAGGTTGGCTTCCCCGACCCATTCGCGAGCGACGCCGCGCGCGAACGCCGTCATCTGAGCATCGTTCACGAGCACCGGGTAGCGGCGCTGGTAGTCGATCGTCGCGGTCGCACCGAACACGGCCGCCTGCGCATGCACGACCTCGTTGATGCGCGTTTCGAGCAGGTCGCGCACCTCGGGCTTCAGCGCACGCACCGACAGGCGCATCTGCGCGCGATCGGGAATCACGTTCGGCGCCTCGCCCGCATGGATCGCGCCGACCGTGACGATCGCCATGTCGAGCGGCGACACGTTGCGCGACACGATCGTCTGCAGCGCCAGCACGATCTGCGCGCACACGACGACCGGATCGATCGCCCGGTGCGGCACCGCGCCGTGACCGCCGCGGCCCTGCACGTCGATGACGACGGTATCCGACGACGCCATGAACGCCCCCGGCAGGAAACCGAATTTGCCGGTCGGAAAGCCCGGCATGTTGTGCATCGCGAAGATCACGTCACACGGAAATTGCTCGAACAGCCCTTCCTCGAGCATCTTCTTCGCGCCGCCGAGCCCTTCCTCGGCCGGCTGGAAAATCAGGTTCAGCGTGCCCGAGAAGCGGCGTTCGCGCGCGAGGTGTTTCGCGGCCGCCAGCAGCATCGCCGTGTGGCCGTCGTGGCCGCATGCGTGCATCTTGCCTGCGATCGTGCTCTGGTACGGCAGGCCCGTCGCTTCGTGAATCGGCAGCGCGTCCATGTCGGCGCGCAGGCCGAGGCGCTGCTTGCCGTCGCCGACTTTCAACTGGGCGACGACGCCGGTGCCGCCGAGCCCGCGATGCACGGTGTAGCCCCACGACTGCAATTGTTCGGCGACGAGATCGCTCGTCGCGAATTCCTCGAAACCCAGTTCGGGATGGGCGTGGATGCGATGCCGAATCTCGATCATTTCGTCGGCGAGGCCTGCGGGAATCACGCTGTGCGTCACGGTGTCGTCTCCTGATGGGCGATGAGGAACATGCAGGCAACGATAGTCGATTCGGCAGCAACCGGGCAGACGGAAAGTCGTCGCGGTAGCAACCGGTGGTTGCTATATGGAAATATGGCTCAGGGCACATGGTGGCCGGCCATCCGGACGACTGACGCGGCCGATCCGGCCGTGCGACACTGGGCGTCCTGTCGCGAATTCTCGTGCAAGAGGGGTGGTCGTGGTCATTTATGCGCCTGAAATACTGCCTTTATCTCAAAGACTTACGAGATTATGTTCACTATTTGACGTTTGTACATTTTTTGTGTACGCTGATAAAAAAGTGAACAAGCGATCCTCGTTGATGCCCAAGAACGCCACTCTCCCGATGTCGGAACAGCAGGTGCTCGACGAAGCGTGCGCCGCGTTCGGCCGCATAACCCCGCGCTTCAACGCGCGGCCCGTGCGCATGCCGGCGGCATACCGCGCGCGTGCCGACGCGATGATTCGCTTCGACGTGGCGGGACAGGTCGTGGAGATGCCGGCCGCCGTGAGCCTTCGTATCGAATCGCTGGCGGGCGCGCTCGCGGAACTGCGTCGCCGCAGAGGCGGGACCGCACACGCGCCCGGCGAGCGGCCGCTGATGCTGGTCGCACCCTACCTTTCCGGCGAACTGGCCGCCGGCCTGATCGACCAGGGTATTCCGTTTCTCGACACCGCCGGCAACGTATGTCTGATCCAGCCGGAAGCGACCGTCATGATCGCGGGCCGGCCCAAACCTGCACGCACGCCGCGCCGGCAGGCGTCACGCGCGACGACGCCGAAGGGGCTGGCCATGATGTTCGCGCTGGCGACGCAGCCGGGCCTGGTCGCGCAGCCGTATCGGGAGATTGCCGCCGCGTCGGGCGTCGCGCTCGGCACGGTCAATCTCGCGATGGACGATCTGATCGCGCGCGGTCTCGTCGGGCAACGCCGCAACGGCGAGCGCCTGATTCCCGACTGGCCGCGCTTCGTACAGGAATGGGCCGCGCTGTACCCGAGCCGCTTGCGTGCGAAGCTGCCGAGTCGCCGGTTTGCCGGCCTCGCGCCCGACTGGTGGCGCGGCTTCGATTTCGCGGCCTTCGATGCGCAACTCGGCGGCGAGCCGGCGGCCGATCTGCTGACGCACGATCTGAAGCCGGCCGCGATCACCGTCTATACGCACGGCGCCGTGCCGAACCGCCTGCTGCTGCAGGGCCGCCTGCGTCCGGACGCGCACGGCGACGTCGAAATCCTCGAAGCGTTCTGGCCGCGCTCGCCGGCACTCGACTGGCGCGAGCAAGATGTGCCGCTCGTGCCGCCGCTCCTGATCTATGCGGATCTCGTCTCGTCCGGAGACAGCCGCAATCTTGCCGCCGCCGAACACATCCATGACCGATACCTCGCCCACCCGCCCGCTTGAAGTCGATGCGAGCCGCCCGCTCGAGCCGGCGGCGGTGGCGCTGCTGCAGTCGGTCGGCGCGGCCTGCGCGCAACTCGACGCGGCATTCGTCGTGGCCGGCGCGACCGCACGCGACATCCTGATGTGGCATGTCCACGGCATCCGGCCGGTGCGCGCGACGCGGGACGTCGACGTCGCGGTGTGCGCGGTCAGTTGGCCGTTTCATGCACGGCTCGTCGATACGCTCGTCGCGACCGGGCAATTCGCCCGCGCGCCGAAGCATCGGCAGAAACTGCTGTTCGACAGCGGTACGCAAGGTTTTCGCACGGAACTCGACCTCGTGCCGTTCGGGCCGCTCGAAGCACCGCCCGGCGAAATCGCATGGCCGCCCGGCGGCGACTTCGTGCTGAACGTGCTGGGTTTTCAGGAGGCGGTCGATACCGCGCTGACCGTGTCGATCGGCGCCGGCATCACGGTGCCGGTGGCGAGCCTGCCGGCGCTCGCGCTGCTGAAGCTGCTCGCGTGGAAGGACCGACGCGCACGCCAGAACAGCGACGCGTACGACCTGCTGTTCCTGCTCACGCATTTTCACGATGCGGGCAATCGCGAGCGCATCTGGGACGTCGCGCCCGACCTGCTCGAGCGACATGGCTTTCAGCCGGAGCTGGCGGCAGCGGCGCTGCTCGCGCGTGACGCGAAGCGCGCCGCGTCGCCGCATACGCGCGATGCGATCCGCGCGCTGTTGTCCGACGAAGCGACTTACGCGACGCTCGGGCAGGATCTGCAGGCCCGCGCGTTCGCGCTCTTGCCAGGTGAATTCAATGACGATGCCGACCGGTATCTCGATGCGTTCCGCGATGGCTTCCTCTCGGATCCGCCCGTTCGTCGGGCATGACATGCTGCCGCGCGACGGCAATACCATCGTGCATTCGCCGCGTCATGCCGAGGCTGCCCAGTCTTCGAGCGGCAACCCCGCGACACGACTGAATTCGCGACCATTGTTCGTGACGAGCACCGCACCGGCTGCGATCGCGTGGCCGGCGATCGAGGCGTCGTTCGCGCCGATCGGCGTGTCGCGTGCGGCAAGGTCGGCGCGGATCGCAGTCGTTGCATCGATCGCCGCGGTATCCCACGACAGCACGCCGTCCAGCCGCGCGACAAAGCTCGTCACGAGCTCGGCATGCTTCGGCGATGCCTTTCTGCCGACTGCACCAAACCGCATTTCGGCATAAGTAACGGCCGATACGACGATCCGGTGCTGCGCGTTGACGCACGACTGCAACCGCGACAGCACCGCGGGCGGCCGCTCGCGCATGATGAACGAACAGATGTTCGTATCGAGCATGTAGAGCGTGGTCACCGCTTGGACTCCGTCGGCACATCGGCGTCGCCGGACAAGTCGAAGCGGCCGGATTCGATGACGGCCGGGCGCTCGGCAAGGAAATCGGTATCGGCCAGCGGTTCGTTCGCGAACGACAGCCACGTGGGACGGACCGGCCGTAACAGCAGCGTATCGCCCTCGCGGCGGATCTCGAGCTCCGTGACACCCTCGAACTCCATGTCCTTCGGGATGCGGATTGCCTGGTTACGGGCGTTCTTGAAAATGGAAACGGTGCGCATGAGCCACTCCATGGGAGTACGATGCGCCCACTGTAGACATATGCTGGCATATGTCAATTTGGCGGGAGGCGAATCCACCGTTGCGCCCCACGTGGTCGAGGATGTCTGATTCATGCTGCCGGCCTGTCGTCGATGATAGGAGCAATCCATTCTTCATGACGCAGGCCGCGCGGTCCATATACCGGACGGCCAATGCATACGCATCGCAAGGCCGCGCACACCGTCGCACCGACGCTGCGCGCGCCGCCCCTCATGGCAACCGGAAAGTGTCAAAGAACGTATCGCGCTCGATCACGGTGAGCGCCGCGCGCTTGTGCGGGAAATCGAACTCCTTCAGCGTGTAGAACCCGAGCCGATGCATGTACGCGATATGCCGCACGTGGTCGACGCGCGGCTCGCCGACGAGCCGCTGCGTGCGCGGCTCGTCGACGAACATGTAGTGCAGCACCCCGCTCCACCACGCATGCAGCTTGCCGGCGCTCTGAAAACGCGAGTCGCCGATCAGCAGGTGCAGCCCGCGATCGTAGTCGTGCGCATCGTAGAACGGCGCGAGGCGGTCCTCCTTCGCCCAGTAGAACTCGAAATAGCCGAACGGCGTGTCGTCGAAATAGCCGATCATCGGGTGCATGTGCGGGTCGGCGAGCCGTTCGGCGAGATACGCCGCATGCTCGTCGCGCGTGCCGCGCTGGTCCCAGAAATGCGCGACACGGTCGAGGTTCATCCAGGTGCTGAACAGGTCCGCGTGCGCATCGATGTCGACGGTGCGCAGGCTGAACGTCATGCCGACCTGCGGCATCGCGCGGGCATAAATCTCGCCGGCCGGCGACGGCGGCCGCACCGGATGCCGATGGCCGTTCGTGATCGCGTAGCGCAGCGGCATCCCGCCCGACGCGGGCGCCTTCAGCCACGGCCGCGGATTCTGCCAGAACGTCGTGCGCGATACGGTGAGCCGCAGCGTGTCGCCCGCGACCTGCGCGCCGTCGATCACGCCTTCGCGCACCGCACGCGCGACGTACGATGCCACGGCCGCCGCATCGGCACCGCCGAGCGGCACCGAGATCGTCGCCGCATCGTGCCGCGTGTCGGTGTTGAACAGTGCGACGAAGGTCGCGAGCAGCGCGTCCGGCGCGTCGTCGGGCCGCCATGCGTCGAGCGCCTGCTCGACGACGGCCGCCGCTTGCCCGTGCGCGGCGCCGTCGAGCGCCGCGGCCACTTCACCTTCGACGGCGTCGGCCGTGCCGGCCGGTTTCGTCAGCGTGTCCTGCATCACAATGCTCCCGCGTCGTGGCGATCGGCGAGCACGTGCAGCCCGCGTTCGAGCGCCGGAAACAGGCTGCGCTGGAAGTTGTTCCAGCGCAGTTCGAGAATCGTGTCGTCCGGCGCGATCGGCGTGTCGAGCACGTCGCAGATCACCTCGCCGGAATCGATACCGTTGTCGACGTAGTGGAACGACGCGCCCGTCATCGTCACGGGTTCGACGGACGACGTCGCACCGGTGGCCCAGTCGACCCGTTCGCCGCGTGCGCCGTGCAGCGCGTCGAGCGTCGCCCATGCGCCGCGCCGCTGGTACGGCGAATCGTCGGCCGTGATGCCCGGGTGGATGTTCGCGATGCGACGGTGAAAGCGCGCGCCCGGCCGCACGAGTTCGTCGAGGATCACGAGCAGCCCGTCGAGCACGACGATGTCGGCGTCGAGTTCGAGCAGGCGTTCGAGCAGGCGGCGCTCGAATGCCTGTTTGCCGGTCACGCGCTCGCGCGCGTCGCGCGGCAGCCGCCGGTACGTCGACGCGATCGTGCAGAACAGTTCGTCGACGGGCCGGCCTTGCACCGTCAAGCCTTCCGGCAGGATCCACGGGCGGCCCGGCGTGCGTGCGAACCCGTAATCGGCCACTTTCGCGCGGTCGGATGGCGACCCGTCGTCGTCGTCGACGATCACGCCCTGGAGCGTGTAGCGTTCGCCGAGCGGCGAATCGTTCAGGCGTTCGACGAGGAATTCGAGCGGCGCCTTCATGTAGCGCGTGCCGCCCCGATAAGCGACCGGCTGGCCGGCACGATCGGCCGCGCCGTTGCGCAGCGACTGGATGTAGACGAGATTTTTCTTCGGCATGGAGGCGTCGTGGAAAAAAGCGGACGAAGGCGCCGCGGCCGGCCCGCGCCGGCCACGAAGGCCGGCCGGCGAGCGGCGGCGCGCGACGTCACCAGTTGTATTTCGCGGTCGCGATCACCGTGCGGTCGGTCCCGAAAATGCAGACGTTCGTCGATTGGCAACCGCTGATGTAATGGCGATTGAACAGGTTCGTCCCGTTCACGGCGAAGCGCCAGTTACGCGTGTCGTAATGCAGGCCCGCGTCGAACAGCGTGACGCTCGATACCGTCAGCGAGTTGTCGGCCGCACCGGCCGACGCGCTCTGGTAGCGAATGCCGCCGCCGAGGCCGAAGCCGGCGAGCGGGCCGGTGTGCCACGTCCAGTCGGTCCACAGCGACGCCATCTGGCGCGGACGCGGAATGTCGACCGGCCAGTTGTTCAGCGAGACATCGTTGGCCTGCACGTTCTTCACGTCCTGATAGACGTACGACGCGATCACCGACAGGTTTCGCGTGACCTTGCCGGTCGCGCTCAACTCGATCCCGCGCGAACGCACTTCGCCCGTCTGCACGGACTTCGTGCCGGTGTCGTCCTGGCTCGGCAGCGCCGGCGTCAGCACGTTGGTCTGGTTGATCTGGTAGATCGCCGCGTTCAACATCAGGTTCTTGCCGGGCGGCTGCCAGCGCAGGCCGGCCTCGATCTGCTTGCCGCGCGTCGGCTGCGGCAGCCCGCCGCCGAGCAGGTTCACGCCGATCAGCGGATTGAACGACGTCGCGTAGCTGACGTACGGCGACAGCCCGTAATCGCCCTGGTACGTGAGGCCGACGCGGCCGGTGAACGCCGTGACGTCCGCCTTCGTCGACGTGCCGGCCGCGCGGTCGTCCATCCGCATGTTGACCCAGTCCTCGCGGCCGCCGAGCGTCAGCGTCCAGCGGTTCCACTTGATCTGGTCCTGCGCGTACAGGCCGAACGTGTTCATCGTCGTGTACGTATTCGTGCGGTACGTGGTGTTCGGATCCGAGAACACGGCCGTCGTGACCGGCGTATAGACCGGGTTGTACAGGTTCAGTGTCGGCGCGGCGGCCAGCCATTCGCTGTCGGTCGTGGTCTGACGGTTGTACTGGAAGCCGAGCAGCAGCGTGTGCTGCAGCGGCCCCGTCGCGAAGCGGCCCTCGAGGTTGTTGTCGATGTCGAAGCGGCTGTAGTTCATCTGGAACACGCCGGCCCAGCGATTGACGGTGGTCAGCGTGTCGTCCGAGAAGCCGTTGCCCCACACCGAACCGTTGTCGAGCGACAGGTGCATCAGGCGCGTGTTCTGACGGAACGTCCAGGCCGGCGTCAGGTTGCGCTCGAACTGGTAACCGACCGACCACTGCTTCTTGCGGTAGTAGTTGAAGTTGCCGTCGCCTTCGTAGATGTCCTTGTCGATCTGGCCGTTCGGGTTCGGCAGCACCGTGCCCTGCGCGGGCAGGAAGTTCGACGAGATGTCGCCCCAGTCCTGCAGGTAGGTCGCGGACAGCGTCAGCGACGTATCCGCGTCCGGGCGCCAGCGGAACGACGGCGCGAGTGCGACGCGCTGATCGTTGTTCGGTCCCGTCAGTGCATTGCCGTCGCGCGCGACGCCGACGAACCGGTACGCATACTTGCCGTCCGGATCGAGCTTGTCGCCGACGTCGATCATGAACTGCTTGCGTGCGTAGTTGCCGATCTGCACGCCCGCTTCGCGCACGCGCTCGCCGTCGGCGAGCTTGGTGTGCACGTCGATGATCGCGCCCGGATCGCCCGCGCCGTACAGCACCGAGGTCGGCCCGCGCAGCACGCTGATGCTGTCGATCATGTACGGATCGACGCGCCAGCTCGCGAGGTTGATCGTGTTCGGCACCTGCAGCCCGTTCACGTAGGCGGTCGGCGTGAAGCCGCGCAGCGCCGCGTACCAGTCGGAGCGGTTGTCCGATCCGTACGACGAGAAGCCCGGCACGTAGCGCAGCGCCGCGTTCACGTCGGTGGCGCCGGTCATCTCGATCTGCTGCGCGGTGACGACGTTGATCGTCTGCGGGATCTCGTTGAGCGGCGTGTCGGTCTTGGTGCCGGTCGTGCTGCGCTTCGCGACGAGCCCGACCGTGCCGTCTCCCACCGAGGCCGCGTTGACGGTGATCGCCGGCAGCGTGCCGTTTTGCGCGCCCGTCGACGGATTCGCCGTCGCACCGTTTTGCGCACTGCTCGCCGACGCCGCGGCGCCTGCGTTCACGGCCGGCGCCGTCTGGGCGTAAGCGTGCCCTGCCGCCGCCGTACCGAACGCCACGCTTGCCGCGGCTGCGATCGCACGCAAACGCGTGCCTGTTGCCCACTCCATCTTCTTCTGCTCCACTTTTTTCATGCGGTCTCCGACCGCGCCTTTGTCAAAGAGCGAAAGCCATCCGGCCCGCGCTCACCCCGTTGTTCGGTCGTTTTTCATGCGTTGCCCGGGCCGCGCCTTCGTCATGCGCGGACGCGATCCCGTCTTCGAGCGACGCGCAGATTTCGTCCGCGCGGCGCGCCAGTACCGACAGCAGCGTGTCGGACAGGCCGTGGCTGTCTTCGCAGCAGCCTTGCAGATAGATGCGCGGCGCGAAGTGCTCGGGCGTCGCGAGCAGGTAGTCGCGCGTCACGTCGCCGCGCGCGAGCGCATCGCCCAGATGCGGCGCGAGGCCTTCGAGCAGCGCCGAATGCGTGTCGCGGCGGTAGCCGGTCGCGAGCACGAGCGCGTCGAAGCGCTCGACGCGCGTGATGCCGCTCAACCGGTCGCGCAACGTCAACTCGATGCGGCCGTCGGCGGTGCGCACCGCGGCCTCGATCGCGCTGTTCGCGAGCAGCGCATGACGCGGCGTGCCGTCGATGCGCTGCAGGTACAGCATTTCGTAGATCTGCTCGATCAGCGGCCGGTCGACCACCGCGTAGTTCGTGTCGCGATAACGCTCGAGCAGCGCGCGGCGCGCATCGTGCGGCTGCGCATAGACGACGTCGGTGAATTCGGGGCTGAAGATTTCGTTGACGAACGGGCTGTCGTCGGCCGGCTTCAGCGCGCCTGCGCGCATCACGAGGCTCGCGTCGACGTGCGGGAAGCGGCGCGCGAGGTCGATGAACACCTCGGCCGCGCTCTGCCCCGCCCCGATCACCGCGACGCGACGTCGCTCGCCGTCGGGCGACGCGACGAGCCGGTCGATGTCGGTCAGGTAGGATGACGAATGGATCACGCGGTCGCGGCCGAGCGCGGCGAACGCATCCGGAATCGCCGGCGTGCCGCCGACGCCGACCGACAGCGCACGCGTGACGCGCTGGCGCTCGTGGCCGGCCGCGTCGCGCGACAGCACGCGCAGTGCGTCGATCCTTGCCCCCTCGCCGCGCACGGGTTCGATCCCGAGCACGGTCTCGCTGTAATGGACGCGATCGTCGAACGCGTCGGCCACCCAGCTCAGGTAGTCGTGGAATTCGACGCGGGTCGGATAGAAATTCTTCAGGTTCACGAATTCGTTCAGCCGGCCGCGTTCGAACAGGTAGTTGATGAACGTGTAGCGGCTTTTCGGATCGCGCATCGTGACGAGATCCTTCAGAAACGAGATCTGCATCCGGCAGTCGTCGAGCAGCATCCCGCGATGCCAGCCGAATTCCGGCTGGCGCTCGATGAAGCAATGAGCGAGCGCGTGCACGCCGCCGCGCTCCGCGAGGCGCACGGCCAGCGCCAGATTCGACGGCCCGAAGCCCACGCCGATCAGGTCGAATACGGTTTCTCTCTGCATGTCTCAGCTCCCTTGTCGGTGAATCCGGCCCGTCAGACGTGACGGCCGGAGAAGAACGTCTCGCGCAGCGTGCGCATCCACAGCGGCTGCGCGTCGGCCAGCGCGAGACGGCGCTGCCGTGCGAAGCCGTGCCGCGCGAGATGGTCGGCAACCCGCGTGTGGCCGACCGGAACGGCACAGCCGACCGCATCGGTACGCAGGTCGTCGAGAAACAGGTAATGCACGACGGACGGCAGCCAGCCGGCTACGCGGTGCGGGCCGCGCCAGCGCGGCTCGCCGACCAGCATCCGCAGCCCGCGGTCGTAGTCGCGCGCCGCGACGTGCGGCGCGAGCGCGTCCTCCTTCAGCCAGAACGCTTCGAAATACGCGAACGGCTCGCCGTCGAAGCAGCCGACGAGCGGCGTGACGTGCGGATCGGTTTCCTGCGGGCCTGCCGCGCCGCATGGCGCGGGCCGTGCGCCCGGCCAGCCGTCGCGCACACGCGGTTCGTCGAACCAGCGCGCGAGCCGCTCGGCATCCTCCGCCGGCTGCCAGCTGCGCAGCGTGAAGCGCACGCCGAGCGCCGGCAGGTCGCGCGCGTAGACGTCGCCGCGCGGCGCGGGCGGCCGGAGCGGATGACGCCGGCCGTCGGTGATCGTCGGCAGCATCGCGCACGGCGGAGGCGCGCCGACGCGCCACAGGTCGGCCTGTTGCGCCCAGCCGTCGCGCACGCAGCGGCCGCCGTCGGCGAGGACGCCGCTCGCGCGCAGCGCGTCGAGCGCGACCGCCGGCCAGGCGGCCGGGTCGAGCCGGATCGCCGCGTGGCGCGCGCTGTCCGAGAACGCCGCGGCCAGCGCGGCCAGCAGCGCCCGCCGCTGGTCGGCCGGCGCCGCGCGATGGTTGTAGGCGACGAGGCGCAGCGCGCCGTCGTCGCCAAGCTGCGCGCGCAGCAACTGCGCGCCGATCCCGTCGCCCTGCGCGACGCGGATCTCCACGCCGTCGCGCACGGCGAACAGGCCGTCCGCGAACGCGAGGCGGTAGGTATCGAGCATCGTGAATCCGTCCGGACGCACCTCAGCCAGCATGGCGCGCCTCCTGTCCCGTTTGCGCTTGCGCATCGAGCCGCGCGCCGAGCGCCGCGAGCGTCGGCGCCGCGAACACGTCGGCGACCGTCAGCGCATGGCCGGCACGGCTTGCGGCATCGACGAAGCGCACGACGTCGAACGACGTCGCGCCGGCTTCGAACAGGTCCGCATTGGGCTCGGGGGCGGCCGTCGCGAACGTGTCCGACCACAGCGCGGCGAGCACGGCAGCGGCATGCGACGGCATGGCGTGGATCCGTGTCGCGCCGTCGGCGCGTGCGCCGAACGCGACGCGCGTATCCGCGCGCTCATCGGGCGTGCCGAGCACGGCTTCCGACGCACCGGCGAAACGCGCGACTTCGTCGTGATACAGATCGACGAGCGTGTCGACGAAATCACGCGCGAGCAGTTCGTCCGCATACGAGAACGCGGCGCTCACGCGGCCGTCCGGATGCTCGACGACGTCCAGCTCCAGCGTAAACACGACACGATGGCGCACGTCGTCGAATTCGGCCAGCGACAGGCCGGCCCAGTCGCGCGCGGCCGCACCCGTCGGGCGCAGGTAGTTGAACATCACCTGGAACAGCGGATTGGCCTGCGCGGCACGCGGCGCACGCAACGCGGCCACCACATCGGCGAACGGCACGTCGGCATGCGCATACGCGGCGAGCGCCGTGTCGCGCACCTGTGCGAGCACGTCCGCGCGGCGCGCGGCCGGGTCGATGCGCGTGCGCACGACGACCGCGTTGATGAACAGGCCGAGCGCCGCGCGGGCCGCGTCGCCCGTGAGCGCGCGCGTCGACGCGAGCACGCCGACCGGCTGGTCGGCCACGCCCGTCGCGCGGAACAGCGCGGTGTTGAGCGCCGCGTGCAGCAGCATCGGCAGCGTGGCGTGCGACGCCGACACGGCGTCGCGCGCGGCGCGAATCAGTTGGCCATCGAATTCGAACGCGATGCGGGCCGCGCGCCATTGCGGCACGGCCGGCGCGTCGGCACGCTGCGGCAGCACGCGCGACGGCAGATCGGCGAGCGCATCGCGCCAGTACGCGACACGCGCCGGATGGCAAGGCGCCGGCAGCACGAGCGGCAAGGCCGGCTGCACGGCTTCGTCAGGCTGCACGGCGCCGCGCCGCACGCGGGCGACATAGCGGGCGCGCACCGCGTCGAGCCACAGCTCGATCGATTCGCCATCCGACACGATGTGGTGAATCGTCACCGACAGCACGTGATCGTCCGCACCGAGCCGCAACACGCGAGCGCGCCACAGCGGCGCGTCGGCCGCGAGGTCGAACGGTGCGAGCGCATCCGCGTCGGTCAGCGCGGCCGCGCGGGAGAGCGCATCGGCGTGGGCCGACAGGTCGGTCACCGGCAGATCGACGGCAATGTCCGCGTCGATCCGCTGGCCCGGCAGCGCGCCGTCGCGAGCGACGAGCCGCGCACGCAGCGCCGGATGCACGGCCGCCGCATCCGAGAACGCCGCGCGCAGCGCCTCGACATCCAGCGGGCCGCGCACGCGCAGCGCGACCGGAATGTTGTACGCGGCGCTGTCCGGTTGCGCGCGCCACAGGAACCACAGGCCGAGTTGCGCGGGCGACAGCGGCCATACGCCATGCGCGTCCGGTTTGACCACCGCGACGCCCGGCGCCGCGGCGCCCGCATGCGCTGCGCGCGGCGCATCGGCCACCTGCAGCGCGTATTGCGCAAGCACGGGCGCCTCGAACAGCGCACGCACCGGCACGTCGCGGCCGAGCCGTTCGGCCACGCGCGTCGCGACGCGCACGGCCGCGAGCGAATGACCGCCGAGATCGAAGAAGTGATCGCCGCGGCCGACGCGCTCCAGGTTCAGCACGTCGCACCAGATCGCCGCGAGCACGGCTTCGTCGCCGTCGTGCGGCGCCTCGTACTCACGTTCGATACGCACCGGCGCCGGCAGCCGCGCGCGGTCGACCTTGCTGTTCGCGTTGCGCGGCAGCGCGTCGAGCACGATCAATTGCGCGGGCACCATGTAATCGGGCAGCGTGCGGCGCAGATGCACGTCGAGCGTCGCGGCTTCGACCGGCTGCGCGGCTGCCTGCGCGTCGGCGGTCAGTTCGACGTACGCGACGAGTTGCGCGAGCGCGCCCTGCCCGTGCACGACCGCGCATGCTTCGCGCACCGCGTCATGTGCGGCGAGCTGCGCTTCGATTTCGCCGAGCTCGATGCGCAGGCCGCGCAGCTTCACCTGGTGATCGACGCGGCCGATGAAATCGAATACGCCGTCCGCGCGGCGCCGCACGAGGTCGCCGGTGCGGTACAGTCGCGCGCCCGGCGCGCCGTACGGATCCGGCACGAAACGTTCGGCCGTCAGCGCCGGGCGGTCGAGGTAGCCGCGTGCGACGCCGATCCCCTCGCCGCCCAGATACAGTTCGCCGATCACGCCGACCGGCAGCGGATGCAGCCGCGCGTCGAGTACGTGCGCGGTGCGCGCGCCGACCAGCGTGCCGATCGGCAGATACGCGGCGTCGCCGAGCTTCGCGAGATCGTCGCCGGGGCGAAACATCCACAGCGTCGGCGTGATGACCGTTTCGGTCGGGCCGTAGCCGTTGACCACGCGCACGTTCGGCAGCGCACGGCGCAACATCGCGAACGCCTCGCGCGACGTCGCCTCGCCGCCGACGGTCAGCGAACGCAGCGTCGGCGGCGCGCCGTGCGCGAGCGCCCATTCGGCGAGCTGTGCCGCGCAGCCGGGTGGCACGTAGGTCATCGTCACGCCGTCGCGGATCATCATCGCGCAGGTCTGCGCGGGCGGCCACAGCACGTCGGCCGTCACCGACACGGCGGCGCCCGACATGTATTGCGAAAACCAGCCTTCGTGCGCACCGTCGAAATTGACCGACTGGAACAGCAGGAACACGTCGTTCTCGCCCGCGCCGTAACGCTCGGCGATCGCCGCGCAATGCAGCGCGAACGACGCGTGGTCGACGATCACGCCTTTCGGCTTGCCGGTCGAGCCCGACGTATAGATCGCATAGGCCGCGTGGCCGGGCAGCACGTCCGGCAACGCGACGTGCGCGGCTTCGTCGAGCGCATCGATCGCATCGGCGCGCCACACGCGCAGCGCAGGCAGTTCGGGCAGCGACGCGGCGCTCGCGGCGTCGGTCAGCACGTGCGCGATGTTCGCGTCGCCGACGATCTGCGCGAGCCGTTCGCGCGGGTGAGCCGGGTCGAGCGGCACGAACGCGGCGCCCGACTTCAGCACCGCGATCAGCGCGACGAGCAGGTCGACCGAGCGCTGCAGCGCGACGCCCACGCGCATCTCGGGCCGCACGCCGGCCGCCACCAGATGGCGCGCCAGGCGCGCCGCGCGGTTATCGACTTCGCCGCGCGTCAACGCGCGATCGACATCGGCGACGCCGCGTGCGTCGGGCCGCGCGTGCGCATGCGCGGCGATGCGCACATGCACCGGAACGAACGGCTCGGCAGCGGTCGCGCCGGCCGGCGCGTTCCACGCGAAGAGCTGCGCGCGTTCGTCGGCAGGCAGCCAGTCGAGATCGCCGATCGGCATGTCGGGGCGCGCGAGCGCATCGGTCAGCAGCGTGACGAAGCGCGCAGCCAGCCGTGCGATCGCATCCGCGTCGAACAGATCGAGCGCGTAGATGAAAGCAGCGTCGAAGGTGCCGTCCGGCGTCGCTTCGACGGACAGCGTCAGGTCGAATTTCGCGGACGGCGTGCCCGACGGCAGCAACGCGGCCGATGCCGAGCCGAGTGCCGGCAGCGCGCGGCGTTCGCCGTACGCGGCCATCACCTGGAACAGCGGATGATGGCTTGCACTGCGCGGCACGCCGAGCGCGTCGACCACCTGCTCGAACGGCACGTCCTGATGCATCTGCGCGTCGACGAGCGCGCGCTGCGTACGCGCGACCATCGACGAGAAATCGCCGTGCGCGGGTACGTCGACGTCGATCGCCAGCGTGTTGACGAAGAAACCGATCAGGCCCGCGACTTCCGCGCGCTCGCGGTTCGCGGCCGGCACGCCGACGCAGATCCGTGCGTCGCCGGTCGCGCGCGCCAGCAGCGCGTCGAGCGCGGCGAGCAGCACCGCGAACGGCGTCGCGCCGGACGCGGCCGCGAACGCGCGCAACCGCGCACCGATGCGCGCATCGAGCGAAAACACATGACGCGCGCCGCGCGCACTGCGCCGCGCCGGCCGCGCGGTCGCGCCGGGCAGCGTCAGCACGCCGCGCTGCGGATCGAGCCGCTCGCGCCAGAACGCGAGCTGACGGTCGCGTTCGCCGGCGTCGAGCCAGCGGCGCTGCCACAGCGCGTAGTCGGCGTACTGGATCGGCAGCGGCGCGAGCGGCACCGGCTCGCCCGACGCATACGCGCGATAGAACGCCGCGAGTTCGTCCAGCATCACGCCCGACGACCAGCCGTCCGACACGATGTGATGCACGGTGAGCGCGAGCCAATGATGCGTCGCGTCGAAGCGAATCAGATGCGCGCGCACGAGCGGCGCCGCCTCGAGATCGAACGGTTCGGCTTCGTCGGCCGTCGCGAGCGCTTGCGCGCGCGCCACGCGCTGCGCATCCGGCAACGCGTCGAGATCAGTTTCGCGCCACGGGCAGCGCAACGGCGCGTGGATCGTTTGCGCGACGCCGTCCTGCGCTTCGTCGAAGGTCGTGCGCAGCGCCTCGTGGCGCGCAATCAGCGCATCGCATGCGAGACGCAGCGCATGCACGTCGAGCGGGCCCGTCAGCGCCAGGCGCTCGGTGATGTGGTACGCGTCCGGCGCATCGATCAGCCGCGCGTGCAGCCACAGCCGCGTCTGCGCGAACGACGCCGGCACGCGGTCGCTGCGCGGCGTGCGCGGCGGGATCGGCAGCACGCGGAAGTCGATGCCGGCCGCGCCGAGCTTGTCGATGAAGACCGCGCGCTGCGCGTCGGGCAGTTGCGCGAAACGCGTCGCGAGCGCGAGCCAGTCGGGTTGAACCTTCGTCATCCGTCGTCCTTATTGGGTTTCCAGTTCGCCGAGCAGCGCGTCGATCGCGCTTGCCGCATCGGTTGCGCCGCGTGCCGCGCAGGCCGCGTCGATCGCTTCCGCGCAGCGCGCCAGCGTGCGCGTGTCGAACAGCGTGCGCAGCGGCAGCGCGAGCCCCCAGTGCAGGTTGGCCTGCGCGTGGGCCTGCGTCGCGAGCAGCGAGTGGCCGCCGAGCAGGAAGAAATCGCCGTCGCGGCCGATCGCGTCCACGTGCAGCACGCGCTGCCAGATTTCCGCGAGCGCACGCTCGGTATCGGTCGCGAGTTCGATGGCTTCGGTCGCTTCACGCACCGGCGCGGGCAACGCATGGCGGTCGCACTTGCCGTTCGGCGTGACGGGCAATGCATCGAGCTCGATCAGTTGCGACGGCACCATGTACGCCGGCAGTTGCGCACGCAGCGCGTCGAGCAACGCCGCGCGGTCGAGCGGGCCAGCGCCGCCGCGGGCGACGTAGCCGATCAGTTGCTCGTCGCGCACGATCACGACCGCATCGTTGACCCCCGGCGCCGCGCGCAGCAGCGCCTCGATCTCGCCCGGCTCGATTCGCTGGCCGCGCAGCTTCACCTGCGTGTCGACACGGCCGAGGTAGTCGAGCGCGCCGTCCGCGCGCCGGCGCGCGAGGTCGCCGGTGCGGTACATGCGCCCCCCCGGCACGAACGGATCGGGCACGAAGCGCTCGGCGGTCAGCGCCGGACGGCCGAGATAGCCGCGTGCGAGGCCCGCGCCCGCGAGATACAGTTCGCCGGTCGCGCCGGCCGGCACCGGCTGCCACGCGGCATCGAGCACGTGCAGTTGCAGGTTCGCGATCGGATGGCCGATCGGCACCGCGGCCGCACGCGCGTCGTCGGGGCCGCAGGTCCAGTGCGACACATCGATCGCGGCTTCGGTCGGCCCGTACAGGTTCACGAGCGTCGCGTTCGGCAAGAGGCGCGCCATCTTCGCGACGAGTTCGGGCGCCAGCGCCTCCCCGCTCGCGACGATCAGGCGCACGCTGTCGCATTGCGCGGCAGCCGCGAAATCGTCGAGATGCGCAGCGAACGCGGCGAGCATCGACGGCACGAAATGCAGCACCGTCACGCCGTGCGCGTGGATCGCGGCGGCCAGACGCGCCGGATCGCGGTGATCGCCCGGCGCGGCGATCGCGAGCTTCGCGCCGATCGCGAGCGGCCACACGAATTCCCACACCGACACGTCGAAGCCGAACGGCGTCTTGTGCAGCACGACGTCGTCGCGCGTCAGCCGGTACGCGTGCTGCATCCACGCGATCCGGTTTGCGAGCGCGCCGTGCGTGTTGCCGGCGCCCTTCGGCTTGCCGGTCGAGCCGGACGTGTAGATCAGGTACGCGAGCTGCGCGTCGTCGATCGCGGCGGCGTGATGGTCGGTATCGCCCGCTTCGTCGGCCAGCAGTTCCGCGACCGTCAGCAGTTGCGTCTCGGCGCCCTCGCCCAGCGCGGCCTCGACCTGTTCGCGCAGATGCGCCTGCGTGATCGCGACGGCCGGCCGCGCGTCGCGCAGCAGGTAAGCAATGCGTTCGGCCGGATAGTCGGGATCGACCGGCAGATACGCGGCGCCGGCCTTCAGCACGCCGACGAGCGCCATCACCATGTCGAACGAGCGCTCGACGCACAGCGCGACCGGCGTATCGGGCTGCACGCCGCGCCGGCGCAGCGCAGCGGCGATGCGCGACGTCGCGGCGTCGAGTTCGCGATAGGTCGCGCGCTGCACATGGCCGCGAGCGTCCGCGTATTCGAGCGCGGTCGCGTCGGGCGTCGCCCGTGCCGCGTCGCCGAATTGCAGGTGCAGCGGCTGCCGTCGTTCCACCGGCCAGGTACACGCGGTGTCCTGCACACGCGTCAGCGCATCGCGGGCCGCATCGTCGGCGATCGACAGCGTGCCGAGCCGCGCGTCAGGCGTACGGGCCAGCGCATCGAGCGCGCAGGCGAAGGCGCGGTGCCAGGTCTCGACCTGACGCGCGTCGATGCGCGCGGTGTCGTAGCCGTAGTCGATCGTCAGTTCGACGCCGGTTTCGATCACGAGCGTCAGCGCGAAATCGGTCGCTTCGATGCTGCGTACGCCGCTCAACGCCAGCCCGCGCGGATCGGCATCGCGCGCGGTGTCGTCCACCGGATAGTTCTCGAATACGACCAGCGTATCGAACAGTGCGCCGCCCGCCCCGCGCGCCCAGCGCTGGATGTCGGCGAGCGGGGTGTGCGCGTGTTCGGCGGCGGCCGCGTTCTCGCGTTGCAGCGTTTGCAGCCAGTCGGCCGCCCGTTGCTGCGGCGCCGGCGCGGTGATCACCGGCAGCGTGTTGATGAAAAGACCGAGCACCGAGTCGACGTCCGCGAGCGCGTCGGGACGGCCCGCGACGGTCGCGCCGAACGCGACGGCCGGCTGGTGCGTCATCCGCTGCAGCGCGAGCGCCCATGCACCCTGCACCAGCGTGTTGACGGTCAGTTTCAACGCGCGGGCGGTCTGCGCGACGCGCGTCGTCGTGTCGGCATCGAGCGTCGCGCGCCACGTGACCATCTCGGCATCCGCGCGGTCGGCCGTGCGTTCCGCGATCAGCGTGGGCGCGTCGAGCCGCGCCAGGCGCTCGGTCCAGAAGCGCTCGTCGGCATCGCGATCGCGCGTGCCGAGCCACGCGATGAAGTCGCGATAGCGCAGCGCCGGACGGCTCGCGAACGGCGACACGGCGTCCGGGTCGCGGTAGTCGCGCAGCACGTCGGCGAGCAGCCGCGCGGTGCTCCAGCCGTCGAGCAGCACGTGGTGACGCGTCCATACGACGCGCCATGCGTCGTCCGTCACGCGGATCAGCGTGAGCCGCATCAGCGGCGGCTCGCGCCAGTCGAAGCCGCGTGCGCGGTCGGCCGCGAGCCACGCGTCGAAATCGGCGTCGAGCGTGTCGCCGCGCGTGCGCCAGTCGAGCTGCTCGACCGGCATGCGCGCGTGACGATGCACGCACTGCAGCGGCGCGGCTTCGTCCGGCATCACGCTCGTGCGCAGGATGTCGTGACGCGCGACGGATGCGTCGAACGCAGCCGCGAGCCGGTCGGCGTCGAGCGCCGTTGCGGTCGCGACGAGCTGGTTCACGTAGCTCGCGTGGCCGGGCGCGAACAGCGCATGGAACAGGATGCCCTGCTGCATCGGCGACAGCGGATACACGTCGTCGATCGCGCGCCAGTCGAGCGGCGCGCGCTCGATCGCGGCCTGCGTGAGACCGGCCGCCTGCGCGAGCGGGAAATCGCCCGGCGTCGCGCCGGCGCCGCGATGCGCGACGCGCGACGCGCAGGCGTCGACGAGTTCGCGCAGCGCGGCCGCGAAGCGTTCGGCGAACGCGTCGATCGTCGCGCGTTCGAATTGCGGCGCACCGTAGACCCAGTGAACCTTCAGCGTGCGCACACCGTCGCCGTCCGCGTCGAGGTACGCGTGGATCGCGAGCGTATTGCCGAGCGGGCCCTGCGGGTCGCGCTCGACGCCGGTGCCGCCGAAACGCGGGACGAGCATTGCATCGCGCGGCGCGTCGAACTGGCCGAGATAGTTGAACGTGACACGCGGGCGCGGCACGGCGGCCAGCGTCGCGCGCGTCGCCGTATCGCCATGGTGAGCGAGCACGCCGAAGCCGAGCCCCTTGTGCGGCACCGCGCGCAGCGTGTCCTTGACCGCGCACAGCGTGTCGCGGGCCGTCGCTTCGACCGGCAGCGTCACCGGGTAATGACTCGTCAGCCAGCCGATCGTGCGGCTGGCATCCGCGTCGTCGAACAACGCCTCGCGGCCGTGTCCTTCCAGCTCGATCCGGCACGATGCGGCGCCGCGCGCGCCGGCCAGCGCCAGCACGAGCGCCGCGCCGAGCAGCTCGATCGTCTGCGTGCGATAGGCCGCGTGCGCGTCGGTCAGCGCGGCACGGGTCAATGCCGCGTCGATCGTCTGCACGACGACTGCCGCGTCGGCGTTCGTCGCCGCTGCGTCGGGGTGATCGGGCACGATGTCGTCGCCCTGCGCCATGCCGGCCCAGTAGGCGGCTTCGGCTGCGAACGGCGACGCCGGCTCCGTTGCGGCGCGGGCGAGCCGCGCGGCCCATGCGTCCGCGCGCAGGCCCGGTTGCGACAGGCGGATCGGCGTGCGCTCGCATGCGGCGCGATAAGCGGTGTCCAGGTCGTCGAGCAGGATCCGCCACGACACGCCGTCGACGATCGCATGGTGAATCGCGAGATAGAGCCGCGTCGAACCGTCCGGCAGCCGTGCCGCGCACGCGCAGGCGAGCGGCCCGCTGCCGAGGTCGAGACGGCGTTGCAGCGCGTCGAAACGTGCCAGCGCGTCGGCTTCGTCGCGAGCGGCGGCTTCGACGAACGGCAGCGCGTCGTACGGCTTCGCCGCATCGCTCGCGTGCCACGTGCCGTCCGCGCCGCGCGCGAAGCGCTGACGGAATGCGTCGTGATGCGTGAGCAGCGCGTCGAATGCGCGGGCGAACGCGTCCGCGTCGAACGCGCCGCGCACATCGAACGACACCGACTGGTTCCAGTGGCCGCGGTGCGGGATATCGAGCGCGAAGAAGCGTTGCTGCGCGGGCGTCAGGATCGACGTGGCAGCCGGCAGCGCGACGGCAGTCGCGTCTGCGCTTGCAGGCCGGGCGGCGATGGCCGTGTCGTCCGTTTTTGCGATGCGTGCGAGTTCGGCGACGGTCGGCCCGTCGAACAGTTGCTTCGGCGTGAAGCGCACGCCGCGCTTGCGCGCACGGGCGATCACCTGCAGCACGAGGATCGAATCGCCGCCGAGTTCGAAGAAATTGTCGTCGCGGCCGACTTTCGGCGCCTTCAGCACGGCTTGCCAGACGTCGGCGAGCACCGTTTCGACCGCGCCCTGCGGCGCATCGCCGGACGCGACCGCGACCGGCACGGCCGCCAGTTCGCGCAATGCCGCGCGATCGATCTTGCCGTTCGCCGTCACGGGCAGACGCGCCAGCGCGACGAATTGCGCGGGCACCATGTAGTCGGGCAGCTTCGCGGCGAGCGCGGCGCGCATCGCGGCCTCGTCGAATGTCGCGCCGTCGCGCATCACGACGAACGTCGCGAGCCGCAGGCGGCCATCGTGCTCGATCGCGAGCGTTTCGGCCTGCGCGATCGGGCCGGCCGCGCGCACGGCCGCACTCACCTCGCCCGGCTCGACTCGGTAGCCGCGAATCTTCACCTGGTCGTCGATACGGCCGAGGAAAACGAGCCGGCCGTCCGCGCGCAACCGCACGCGGTCGCCCGTGCGATACAGCCGCGCGCCGGGCGTGAACGGATCGGGCACGAACCGTTCGGCGGTTTGCGCGGGGCGTCCGAGATAGCCGCGTGCGACACCCGGCCCGCCCAGATACAACTCGCCCATCGCGCCTGCCGGCACGCAGGCGCCGAACGCGTCGAGCACCAGCGCGCGCGCATTCGGCAGCGGCACGCCGAGCGGCACGCCGCTCGCGGGATCGCGCGCGCCGGCGGCGATCGACGCAGTGTCGCACGCGATCGCGCCGACCGTCGCTTCGGTCGGCCCGTAATGGTTGATCACGCGGCAGGCCGGTGCGAGCGCGGCCAGCCGCGCGACCAGCGCCCACGTGAGCGTTTCGCCGCCCGTCACGAGCGCGTGGCGCGGCAGCACGTCGGCCGGCGCGCGCGCATCGAGCAGCGCCTGCAGGTGGCTCGGCACGATCTTCAGCACGCCGACGTCGCGACGGCGCATTTCGTCGGCGAACAGATCGGGATCGAACGCACACGCGGCCGGCAGCAGGTGCAGCGTGCGGCCCGCGCACAACGCGCCGAACAGCGTCGTGTGACCGAGATCGGCAGCGACGGTCGAGACCATCGCGAACGACGCGTCGGGTGCGAACGCGAGTTCGTCGAGCATCCCCTGCACGTAGTCGGCCAGCGCGCCGTGCGAGACGACGACGCCCTTCGGCGCGCCGGTCGAGCCCGACGTATAGATCAGGTACGCGCCCTGTTCCGGGTGCGGCGCGGTGCGCACGCCGGCCGCATGGGCGAGCGTCGTGTCCTGCACGAGCGCGTCGACGTCGAGCGGCTGCGCGTCGATGCCCGCCGGCCACGCAGCCGGCTCCGCGACGAGCGCCCAGCGCGCACCGCAGTCGGCCGCCGCCGCGGCGAGTCGCGCGGCCGGCTGCGCGGGGTCGAGCAGCACGGCCAGCGCGCCGGCTTTCAGCGCGCCGAGCAGACCGACGACGAAACGCGCCGAGCGCTCGATGCAGACGACGACGGCCGCCTCGGCGGCCACGCCGCGTTGCGCCAGCGCCCGCGCGATGCGGTTCGATGCGTCGTCGAGCTCGGCGAACGTCAGCGAAGTCGATGCGTCGGAAAGCGCGATGCGATGCGGATACGCGGCCGCCTGCCGGGCGAATGCGGCGACAATGTCGGCATGTTCGACTTGCAGCGCACGGCCGTCGCGCGGCTGGCGCGACGCGGCCGAAGCATCGCACGGTAGCGTGGCCGTCGTGTGCTGCGGATCGCGCGCGGCCGCGCCGACGAGCGCCGCATAGCTGTCGAGCCATGCGCGCGCAGTATCGGCGTCGATGCAGTCGGTCGCATACGCCGCGACCAGTTCGATCCCGTTCGCGTCGTCGGTGAAATCGAGCGCGAAGTCGAAGCGCGCGGCGAGATCGGGGCCCGGCGTCGCGACCGCCGTGGCGCCCGGCAGCACGCTGTCGTGCCGTGCGTCGAACTGCTGCGCGAACTTCACCCGCAGCCATTCGTCGCCGCGCTTGACGGGCGGCTTCACCGCGTCGACGACGCGCTCGAACGGCACGTCCTGGTGCGCGACCGCATCGAGCGCCGCGGTACGCGCCGCGTCGACGAGCGCGCGGAACGGCAGCGTCGGTGCCACGCGTACGCGCAGCGCGACCGTATTCAGGAAAAGGCCCAGCAGCGCACGCGTTTCGGGACGCTGGCGATGCGCGACCGGCACCGCGACGACGACGTCCGTTTCGCCGGTCAGGCGCGACAGCCATGCGTCGAGCGCCGCCAGCAGTACCGTGAAGACGGTTGCCCGTGCGTCGCGTGCGAGTTGCCGCACGTCGGCCGCGACCGCATCGGGCAGGCGCACCGACACGCGCGCGCCGTGCAGCGTGCGTACCGCGCCCGGCTGGCGATCGACCGGCAGCGCGAGCGGGCCCGGCACGTCGCGCAACGCGCCGCGCCAGTAGTCGAGCTGGCGCTCGCCCTCGCCGCCGGCCAGCACGTCGCGCTGCCAGTCCGCGTAGTCGGCGTACTGGATCGGCAATTCGGGCAGCGACGGTTCGCGGCCTTCGGCATACGCGCGATACGCAGCCGACAGTTCGTCGAACGCGCAGCGCGAGCTCCAGCCATCGGTGATCGCGTGATGCGCGGTCAGCAGCAGGCGATGACGATCGTCGGCGAGCGCGATCAGCGTCGCGCGCAGCAGCGGGCCGCGCGCGAGGTCGAACGGCTCGGCCGCGTCGCGCTCGGCGAGACGGGCGGCTTGCGCGTCGCGGGCGGCCGGCGGCTGGTCGCGCAGGTCGACCGCGACGATCGGCACCGGCAGATGCGCATGAATCCGCTGCATCACGACGCCGTCGTCGTTGTCGACGAGCGTCGTGCGCCAGGCTTCGTGACGGCCGATCACGTGATCGAGCGCCCGCTGCAACGCGTCGCGGTCGAGCGCGCCGTCGATCGTCCAGTGTGCGGCGATGTGATACGCGGCGCTGGCGCCGCGTGTTTGCGCGAGCACCCAGAAACGTTGCTGCGCGAGCGATGCCGCACGGTCGATGTGCGGCGCACCCTGCGCACCCGGCGCCGCCGCATCGGCCGCCGCACGGCGCGCGGCAATCGTGGCCACCGGTTCGCCGGTCTCGCGTTCCGCCCGGTCGAGCGTTGCGGCCAGTTCGGCGAGCGCCGGATCGGCGAACAGCGTATCGAGCCGCAGATTCACGCGCACGGTGGCGCGGATCGCGGCCTGCAACTGCATCGCGGCGAGCGAATCGGCGCCCAGCACGAAGAAGCGATCGTCGCGCGACGGCGTGACGTCGAGGCCCAGCAGCGTCTGCCAGAGGCCCGCGATCTGCCGTTCGGTCGGCGTGCGCGGCGCATCGCCTGCGCCTTGCGCCGTGTCGCGCGCGGCGGCAATCCGCTCGCGCAGCGCGGCACGGTCGAGCTTGCCGTTCAGCGTGTACGGCAGCGCATCGCAACGCACGAACCGGTGCGGCTGCCAGGCGGCCGGCAATTGCGCGGCCACGTGCGCCTTCAATGCGGCATCGTCGGCCGCCGCGCGCAGCGCGACGCACGCAATCAGCCGCGTCGGCCCGTTGGCGGTTTCGGCCACCACGGCCGCGTCGGCCACGGCCGGGTGCGAGCGCAGGCATGCGGCGATTTCCGCCGGCTCCACGCGCACGCCGCGCACCTGAACCTGATCGTCGAGGCGGCCGAGAAAGTCGAACGCGCCGTCGTCGCGCAGGCGTGCGAGGTCGCCCGTGCGATAGACGCGCGCGCCGGGTTCGCCGTGCGCATCGGGAATGAAACGTTCGGCCGTGAGCGCCGCGCGACCGTGATAGCCGCGTGCGACGCAGACGCCGCCGAGCAGCAGCTCGCCCACGCCATCGGCTGCGGCGCCGCCGATGCGTGCCACGCGCGGGCCGATCGCGCGGCCGATCGGCAGCGACGCATACGCGTCGTCCGCGGCCAGCACCGGCGTTTCGCCCGGTTCGACCGGCCACAGCATCGGCGAGATCACGGCCTCGGTCGGCCCGTAACCGTTGATCAGGCGGACTGCCGGGAACGTGCGGCGCACGAATTCGAACGCCTGCTGCGGCAGCGCTTCGCCGCCGAACGCGAGTACGCGCAGTGCCGGCGGCACGCCGTCGCGCGCGGCGACGGCCGCGAATTCGCGCAGGTACGCGGGCGGAAATGCGGCGACGCTGACCGCTTCGCGCACCATCAGCGCATGCGCGGCGTCCGGCGCGAACGGCTGCGGCGGCGCGACGACGATGCCGGCGCCGACCGCGAGCGGCGCGAGCCAGCATTCGTGCGCGGCGTCGAAATTGACCGACGCGAAATGCAGCAGACGGTCGCCCGCCTCGATCGGCAACGCGGCCGCGAGCGCGTCGCAATGCGCGGCGAGCGGCCCGTGCTCGACGACCACCGCCTTCGGCGTGCCGGTCGAGCCCGACGTATAGATCATGTACGCGGCCGAACGCGGGTGCACGGTCATCGTGTCGTCATCGAACGCATCGTCCTGCGCGACACCCGATGCGTCGGCCGTCGCGTCGAACGCGTGTTCGAACGGCGTGCCGAGCGCCGCACGGCCGGCGGCGTCGACGATGCCGTGCCGCAGTTGCGCGTCCTGCACGATCCAGTCGAGGCGTGCGGCCGGATGGCGCGGATCGAGCGGCACGAACACGCCGCCCGCCTTGAGCACGGCCAGCAGCGCGACGAACAGTTCGCACGAACGCTCGACACATACGCCGACCCGCACTTCGGCGCCGACGCCGGCCGCGCGCAGGCGCCGGGCGAGTTGCGATGCACGTGCGTCGAGCGCACCGCGCGACAGGCGCAGGTCGTTCTGGAAAGGCACCGCGATCGCAGGTGCGTCGGGCGCGATGCGCGCCAGTGCGCGGATTCGGTGATGCAGCGCAGTCGGGAAACTCGTCATGTGCGTGAAGTCCTTCGGTCCGGCCGCTTCGGCCAAGTCTCGGGGCCGCTTGGGGCGGCTTCACTGGTGTGACGAACGACGCGGCCGATTTTTTACCGTTTTGCGCGCAAAGTGCATGCGACCGCTTTTTTTGACGACGGGGCTAAATATTTGCGCGGCCCGTTCGTCTATCAGGGAGGAACGCCGCAACGGGGCAAGCCCCGCCCGCTGCGTTCGCGTCAGATTCGCCGTTTTTCGCGTTATTGCCCGCCTTCCCTTTACCGACGTTGCCGATGACAGCCGCCCACGAGCCCTCCTCCCCGCCGTCCCTCGACGCTTCCCCCGCCCGCCCCGCGGCGCGCCTGATCCTTGCGCTGCTGCGCGAAAGCCGCGTGTCGCTCGCGCTGGCGCTCACCGCATGCGTGCTGAACGGCGTCGCGAGCGTGCTGCTCGTCGCGACGCTGAACCGCGCGCTGTCGCAACCGGGGGCGGCCGATGCATCGCTCGCGTGGCGCTTCGCGTTGTGCGCGGTGATCGCGCTCGTCACGCGGATCGTGTCGGGCACGCTGTTTGCCCGCCTGTCGCAGGACACGATGGCGCGGCTGCGCGTGCATCTGGCGCGGCGCGTCGGCGCGGCCGAATTGCGCGACATCGAGCGAATCGGCGCCGCACCCGTGCAGTCGGTGCTGACCGACGACGCGACCAACGTGTCGATGCTGTTCTTCGCGTTGCCGAACCTGGTCATGCACGGCTCGATCGTGTTCGGCTGCCTCGGCTATCTGGCGTGGCTGTCCTGGCCCGTGTGCGTGCTGGCGCTGGCCGCGATCGTCGCCGGCTCGCTCGGCTATCACACCGGCGACCGCCGCGCGATCGCGTCGCTCGAAGCCGCCGGCCACGCGCAGGACCGCCTGTTCGGCTATCTCGGTTCGCTGTTCTCCGGCGCGAAGGAGCTGAAGCTGCACGATGCGCGCGCACGCCAGTTCGTCGACGGCCAGCTCGGCGCCGCGATCGGCGAGGTGCGCGACCACCGCCGCCGCGCATTCAGCGCGTATGCGGTCGGGGTCGGCTGGATCATCTTCCTGTTCTACGTGTTCCTCGGCGTCGCGTCGTTCTGGCCGCAGCTCGGCGTGCATGCCGACCCGGCCGCGGCCGCCGGCTACGTCGTCGTGTTCCTGTTCATGCTCGTGCCGCTCGACGGCCTGCTGAACAACCTGCCGACCGTCAACGCGGCGCGCGTGTCGCTCACGCGGATCGAAGGCGTGATGGCCGAATTCGGCGCGCTGCGAACGGTGCCGCCCGCGGCCGATGCGCCCGACGTGCCGCCGGCCGGCGCCGTCACGCTGCGCGGCGTCACGCACGCGTATTTCCACGAGCGCGACGAACGGATGTTCAGCATCGGGCCGATCGACCTGACGATCAAGCCGGGCGAGCTCGTGTTCATCGTCGGCGGCAACGGCAGCGGCAAGACGACGCTCGCCAAGGTGCTGACGGGGCTCTACGAGCCCGAGCAAGGCACGATCGAGGTCGATGGCCGCACGATCGGCTGGCGCGAGCGCGCAGCCTACCGGCAGCGTTTCAGCGCGGTGTTCAACGATTTCCATCTGTTCGATGCGCTGCTCGGCATCGTCGACCCCGACGATCCGTCGCGCGCACAGGCCGATGCGCGGGCGAACGCGCTCGTCGCGAAACTCGCGCTCGACCACAAGGTGAAGGTGGTCGACGGCGCGTTCTCGACGCGCGCGCTGTCGACCGGGCAGCGCAAGCGGCTCGCGCTCGTCGTCGCATACCTGGAGGATCGTCCGTTCTACCTGTTCGACGAATGGGCGGCCGACCAGGATCCGTCGTTCAAGGCCGTGTTCTACGAGCAATTGCTGCCCGAGCTGCGCGCGCGCGGCAAGGCCGTGATCGTGATCACGCACGACGACCGCTACTTCGACCTCGCCGACCGTCTGCTGAAGCTCGACAACGGGCGCATCGTCAGCGACACGCAACCGGCGCGCGTGCGTGCGCAGGATGGCGTCGATGCGCTGAGCGCGTAACGCGGCGGTCGATCGAAACATCGCCGGCACGCTGCACTGGCAGTGTGTCGGCGATTGTCGGATTGTCGTTTCGCAGGAAATGGGGCTCGATGCGTTGGCGAACAGGAAAAAGCGGAAGCCACGCGTCGTCAAGCCAGCACGACGCCCTGCCGGCATCCCCCCGGCGCCATCCTCCGCGCACTCAGCGCACGGCCGGCAGCTTCAGCATCGTGTCGGTCATCACGTCGGCCAGCTTCAGCGCCGACATCGGGCCGCCGAACCCCCAGATGTTGCGCTCGATCAGCGCGATCCGGTGCGCCTTCAGCGCGGGCACGAAACGCCACACCGGCGAATCGAGTTTGGCCGACAACGGCACGTCCATCCCCGACGCGGTCACGAACAGCACGGCGAGATCGCGCTGCCGCAGCAGATCGGCCGACGTCACGTACAGCGTGCCTTCTCGCGTCGGCTTCTTCGGCCACGGATCGAGCCCGAGCGCCCGCGCGAGGCCCGCGGACGTACTGTTGCCCGTATAGGCCCAGTAACGATCGGGCAAGCCGAGATCCTGCAGCAGCGCGACGCGCTCGCCGTTGCGGCCCGCGGCCGCGAGCCGCGCCGCATTGCGCGCGATGCCGGCGTCGAGTTGCGCTTCGACTGCCTGCGCGCGCGCGTCGCGCCCCGTCACCGCGCCGATCGTCCGGAAGATCTGCCGCATCCAGTCGAGCTGCGTGACCGGCACGCCCCCCTCCGACACGTTCGGGCTGAACTGGAACAGGATCGTCGGCGCGATCCGGTCGAGCGCGTCGAAGATCGGCGCATGCCGGAAACCGACGCCGATGACGAGATCCGGCTTGACCGCCGCGATCGCCTCGAGCCCGGGCTCCTGTCGCGAGCCGACGTCGGTCACGCGCGCGAGCTGCTCGCTCCGGTAGCCGAGCCAGCCCGGGTAGAACGCCGTATCGGCCATCCCGACCGGCACGATGTCGAGCGCGATCACGCTTTCCGCGAACATGAAGTCGAGCGCAACCACGCGCTGCGGCCGCACGGGCATCTTCGCGCTGGCCTGCGACACGACGGGATTGCCGGCCAGCGACACGGCGCCTTGCGTACCGCCGGCGCCCCCGGCCTCGGAAACGGCGGCCGCCGATGCGGACAACGCGCCGCAGCACGCGGCGCCGAGCGCGGCGAGTGCGCCGAGCGCGTGCCGGCGGCCGGGGCGCGTCACCGGATCGCGTCCTGCTCGGCCAGCGCCGCGTCGTCCATCGTCAGTAGCAGGGGGCAGCTTCCACACAGTTGCGTTTCTCCAGGAATTTCGTAGCGCAGGCAGCACACGCGGCGGGCGCGAAACGGCGTCGGCAGCAGCGGCGAGCGCGGCAGCGCGTCGCGCACCGGCATGCGCAGCGGATTCGGCTCGCCGTGCATGCAGGTCGAACCGAACAGCCAGTTCGCGTCGCCGACGGGATCGGCTGCGCACGGCAACGCACGACAGGTCTCGAGCAGATAGTCGAGCAGATTGCCCGCGTTGCTCCACAGCACGCGCGGCGTGACGCGCCCCATCGCCGCGAGCAGGTCGATCACCGCGCCGAGATGCGCGATGAGCCCCGCATAGCGCGGCTCGGGATCGTCGCACGGCGCACCGAGCGCGTCGCTTGCGAAATACAGCGCGGCCGGCATCCCGCCATCGAGCGCGACGAACGTGCGCTCGGGCGTCATGTCGAGCGGCCGACCGAGCGTCAGCGCGGCGACGACGCCGGCCGTCGCCGCGCGGCCGAAATAGTATTTGCTCCACTGAGACATCAGCGCACGCGCATGCTGCGTCGGATCGCCGCCGTAATGGTCGACCATCGCGCCGAGCACGGCGTCGCGGTGCGCGGGCAACGCGCTGACGGGCACGACGATGCGGCCCGGCGCGTGGGCATCCTCGGGCATGCCGAGCCACACGACGTCGAGGTGTTCGGCGAACGGTTGCGGCGCGAACGCCGAAAAGCGCATGGCACGCGCGCCGTCGAGCGACGGCGTCATCGCCCCGCGCGCCGGGCGCGGCGCCCCTCGACAACCAGCAGCCCGAGCAGGTACGGTGCGCCGATCAGCGCGGTCAGCACGCCGGCCGGCACTTCGCGCGGCGCGACGACGATGCGCGCCGCGAGATCCGCGGCGCCGAGGATCAGCGCGCCGCACGCCGCCGCGAGCCACAGCCGCGTGCGATGCCGGCGCGCGCCGAGCATCGTCGCGACGTGCGGCGCCATCAGTCCGATGAAGCCGACCGGCCCGACCGCCGCGACCGCCGCGCATGCGGCGAGCGTCGCGATCGTCAGCGCGAGCGGCCGCAGCGCCGCCACCGGCAGGCCGAGCGCAGCGGCCTGGTCGTCGCCGAGCGCGAGCATGTCGAGCGGTTTCGCGAGCCACGCGAACACCGGCACCGCGAGCGCGCACCACGGCAACAGCATCGAGACCTCGCCCCAACTGCGGCCATACGTGCCGCCGACGAGCCACACGACGAAGCGCGCGGGCTGCACGCTTTCCTGCGTGATCAGCCACTGCGCGAGCGTGGTCCACAACGCGCCGATCACGATGCCCGTCAGCGCGACCGCGAGCGGCGCGTAGCGATGCCGGTGATTCAGCGCGAGCGTGATCGCGAGCGACAGCCCGCCGCCGATCAGCGCGGCGGCGGCAAGCGTCACGTGGCCCATCAGCGGCCACGTCGACAACGCGAACAGCGTGACGAGCCCCGCGCCCTGCGTGACGCCGAGCACTTCGGGGCCCGCGAGCGGATTGCGCACGACGCTCTGCATCGCGACACCGCTGACGGCAAGTAGCGCGCCGGCGAGCAGCGCGCACAGCAGGCGCGGCATGCGCAGGTCGATCAGCATGCGCGCGAGCGCATCGTGACCGGACAGCGCGGCCGACCAGCGCGCGGGCGACAGCCACTCCGGCCCGGCCGACACGCCGACCAGGACCACCAGCACGCCCGTCGCGACGAACAGCGCGGTGCGCAGCGGCCAGCCGAGCCGTTCGAGCCAGCCGACGAGCCGCGTCGAGCCGCCGCCCGCCGCGCGTTCGGCATCCGCGTGCAGCACGCCCGACCACGCGGCGCCGCGCCGGATCATCGCGAGCATCAGCGGCGTGCCGACCAGCGCGATCGCGACGCCGGTCGACAGCGTCGCGTCGAGGCCCGACGCGAGCACCGCGCTGTCGGTGACGAGCACGAGCGCGCCGCCGGCGAGCGCCGACAGCGGCACCAGCACGCCGAGCCGGGCCGCGCGCGCGCCGCGCACCTGGCGCAGCAGGTTCGGCGCGACGAGGCCGACGTACGACAGCGGGCCGGCGATGCTGACGGCCACGCTCGTGAACGCGACCGCGACGATCGTCGCGGCGAGTCGCGTCGCATCGACGCGCACGCCGGCCGCGGCCGCCGCATCGTCGCCGAGCGTGAGCGGATTCAGCGGCCGGATCACGAACGGCAGTGCGATCAGCGGCACCACGAGCCAGCGCACGGCGAGCGCGAGGCCCGTCGCGCCCGGCTGGTACAGGCTGCCGTTGGTCCACAGCGCGGCGCCTGCGATGTTCTGCTCGAAGAACGCGAGCACGAGCGTCGACAGTGCGGCGAACAGCAGCATGCACACGCTGCCCGCGAGCACGAGCCGCAACGGCGTCGCGCGCCAGCCGCCCGCCGCGACGATCGCGCACGCGGCGGCGGCGAGCCCGCATACGAACAGCAGCGGCACCGACGCGACGCCCGCCAGCGCCGGCACGAGCATCGCCGCGAGCAGGCCGAGTTGGGCGCCCCCCGTCACGCCGAGCAGGTCGGGCGATGCGAGCGGATTGCGCGTGAGCGACTGGAACAGCGCGCCGGCGATGCCGAGACAACCGCCCGCGACGAGCGCAGCCGCGACGCGCGGCAGATTGAGGTCGAACAGGAATACGTGCGCGAGCGACGCGGCATCGCTGCCGGGCGCCGCGTCCCACCACACGCGCAGATCGGGGGCAATCCGCAGCGCCGCGAGCAGCGCGATCAGCACGACGAGGCCGAACGCGATCGCGCCGGCCCGCCCTGTCGTCGCCCCGTTGCCCGTCGCCGCGAGGCGCTTGCGCATCGCGAACGTCGTCATACCGCGAGATCCCGGTCGAAGACGCCGGCCGCCTGCGGCGCGCCGTCGGTCGACGGCCCGTAGGCCGGCACGCACATCGGTGCGCCCGTGCGCGGATGCGCGAGCTTCAGCATCTCGACGCCGAACGCCGCGCGCAGCCGCGCCGGGTCGAGCATCGCGTCGGGCGTGCCCTGCGCGACGAGGCGGCCCGCGCGCATCAGCACGATCTCGTCGCTGTACGCGGCCGCCTGGTTCAGGTCGTGCAGCACCCACACGATCGTCAGCCCGCGCGCACGGTTCAGCGCACGCAGTGCATCGAGGATGTCGAGCTGGTGATGGATGTCGAGATAGGTCGTCGGTTCGTCGAGCAGCACGATCGGCGCCTGCTGCGCGAGCGCCATCGCGATCCACGCGCGCTGGCGCTCGCCGCCCGACAGCGCGCCGACGTCGCGCTGCGCATCGTCGGCGAGGCCACTCGTTTCGAGCGCCTCGTCGATTGCCGCATGATCGATCCGCGACAGGCCGCGCAGGAAGCCGCCGTACGCATAGCGCCCGTACGCGACGAGCTCGCGCACGGTGAGGCCCGACGGAATCTGGTTGAACTGCGCGAGCATCGTCAGCTCGCGCGCGAGCGCGCGACGGCGAAACGATGCAAGCGGCTTGCCGTTCACTTCGACATGACCGGCGCGCGCGGGCTGCAGGCCCGCCAACGTGCGCAGCAGCGTGCTCTTGCCGCAGCCGTTCGGTCCGCACAGCGCGGTGACGCGGCCGGCCGCGATCGACAGGTCGAGCCCGTCGATCACGACATGGTCGCGATATCCCACCGACAGCCCGCGCGCGGCAAGCGCGGCGGTACTACGCGTCATCGATCCTCCGTTCGGTCGCGCGGGACCGTGTAACTCTGGGCCATCGCGACGACGACCTTGCGCGGCCCCTCGAACGGGTCGCGTGCATGCGCGCTCAGCATGTTGTCGAGCATCAGCACGTCGCCGGTGCGCCACGGGAACACGATGCGCTGCTGGTCGAGCACGCCGCGAATCTCCGCGAGCGCGTCGGCCTCGAGCGGTTCGCCGTCGCCGTAGTACACGTTGCGCGGCACGTTCTCGAGCCCGACCGCGTCGACGAGCGCTTCCTGCATGTCTTCGTCGAGCGCCGACAGGTGAAACAGGTTCGCCTGGTTGAACCAGACGCGCTCGCCCGTGCGCGGATGACGCGCGACGGCCTGGCAACGCTCGCGCGTGCGCAGCAGCAGCTCGCCGTCGTCGTCGGTGCGCCACGCGCATTCGATGCCGCGCGCCGCGCACATCCGCTCGACCTCGGCCGGCTCGTCGGTGCCGAACGACTGCTGCCACGGCAGATCGAGCCCTTGCCCGAAATTGCGCACGTACAGCAGCTCGCGCTTCTCGAAGCGCGCGACGAGCGCCGGATCGAGTGCGCGGTACACGGCGCGGCTGTCCGCGATCGGCGTCGCCCCACCCTTCGGCGCGGCGAGCGCGCAGTGGAACCAGATCCGCAGTGGCCATTCACGCGTGTACGACTGTTCGTTGTGCAGCGGAATCGCGCGGTGCGGCGGGTATTCGGTCGACGTGTAGACCGCGCCTTCGACCTGGCTGCGCGGCGTCGATGCGTATTCATAGCCGATCAACGGATCGCCGAACGAAGCCGCGAACTGCTGGAACGCGTCGATCGACGGCACGCGAAAGCCCGTGAACAGCACGCCGCCCGCCCGTTCGAGCGTGTCGGCCGCGATCTCGCGCGCCAGCGGCGCGACGTCGTCGATCGACATCCCGTCGTTGCCGCGCGGCGACACGACGGTGGGCAGCCCCGGCTCGATACGCAGGTCGTCGAGCGTCGGCAACGAAAGCAGGGTCATGCAAACGTCCTCTTCAGGTGAGGCGCCGCACCCGCGGCGCAGCAGATCACGACGCGCGCGTCGCGCGCTCGCCGTCCATCGCACGGCGCAGGCTCGCCGGGCGCATGTCGGTCCAGACGGTCTCGATGTGCGCGAGACAGTCGGCCTTCGGGCCGCTCACGCCCACTTCGCGCCAGCCAGCCGGCACGGGCCGGAACGTCGGCCAGATCGAATACTGTTCTTCGTCGTTGATGACGACCGTATAGACGAGATCGTCGGTGTCGGCGGAAGGCGTCGGGGCTTGCGTCATGATCGGAAATCGCTGGGCGGTTGAAGGAGGCGAAGCGGCGGATTCGGCCGCTCCTGTCTGATAGACGGTTGGCCGGCGCGTTTTTTTACCGCCGCCGCGCGCGGCCGCCGAGGAACACCGGGCATGCGACGCCGCGATGGCACGCGTCGAGGCATTCCGCGCAATGGCGCTCCGCGTCGCGCACCATGAAATGCACGAGCGTCTGCGACACGTTCAGCGCGCGCGCCGCGGTCTGCAGCGTCTCCTCGCGCAGCCGCACCATCTCGAAGGCCGCACGGCTGCGCGCCGGCAGGTCGTCGAGCGCGGCCCACACGCGCCGCAGCGTATCGCGCGTCATCAGCGCGGCTTCCGGCGTCGGCTCGGGCGACGGCACGTCGAAGCCGTCGTCCTCTTCCGTGTGATAGACGTTTTCCAGGCTCTGTCGGCGGCATGCGTCGATCGACGCATTGCGCACCATCCGCGTCACGTACGCGACCGGCTGGCGCACCGCGTCCTGGTTCGGGAATTCGACGAGCTTCACGAACACGTCGTGCACGACGTCCTCCGCGCGGCTCGCGCAACCGACGAAGCCGCGCGCGACGTTGACGAGCATCGCGCGATGGGCGATCAGCACGTCGAGCAGCGCGCCCTGCGCACGGGGCTCGGACGCCCGGCGCGGACGCGGCGCGGCGCGTGGCGGCAGGTCCGGATAACTGCCGAGGAACGGGTTTGCCGCTGTCGCCGCCGGTCGGTCGAGCACGTCCGCCATGGCCATCGATCTGCTCCGTCAAATTCCGAGATAGCGCAATTTAACGTAAACGCAAATCATTCTCAATCCGATTACGAGATGACCCTTTGGGTCATCAGGATTTGTCTGAACAATTGGTGGAATCGTTGTTGGAGTGGACAGGTGTGTATCTGCGCTGCGCAGACGGCTCGCACGCCGCGCACGCATGCTTTCACGTTCCTGACGAAACGCCTGCACGTGTCATCGGCGGTAGCAACTTCTTACTACGTGAAATTTTGGGGGCTCGTACGATCGACCTGCCGTTTCCAAGGGAGAGCAACATGAAATCCATCGTGTTATCCGCAGTCATGGTGGGCGCGCTGTCGAGCGTGATGCTCGCCGGGTGCGTCGCCTACCCTGGCCCTGCCGAAGTCACGATCGGCTGGCATGGCGATCGTTACTGGGACGGAAATCGCTACTGGGAGCGCCGCGACTGGGAAGCCCGGCATCCCGGCCCGCGTGACGACCGCGATCGCCGGGATGACCGCCGTGACGACCGTCGCGACGATCAGCGGCCGCAGTGGTGATGCCGCTGCGCACTCTTGACCCATCATTCAACGACAGGACCTCGACATGAAGACGCTACTCAAAACCCTCACCGCCGCCGCCGTTGCCGCCGCCGTGCTCGTGCCGGCCATCGCCGAAGCGCATCCGCACCGCGTGTGTCACTTCGAGCATCACCATCACAAGGTATGCCGCTGGGTGCGTTGAGCGTCGCGCAGCCGATACGGAAAAGCGCCGCTTGCCGGCGCTTTTTTTCGTGGTCGACGCCACGCGGCGTCCACGCTAGCGCTGCCACCGCTCCGGCGCGAGCCAGATCGGAAACGACAGGATCACCGCGAGCCCGCGCCCGTCGATACCGGACGTCACGTCGACCGCCCCGCCGTGAGACTCGGCGATGCGCGCGACCAGAGACAGTCCGATACCGCTTCCCGGCTGCGCGGTGCCCGGTACCCGGTAGAAGCGTTCGAAGATTCGCTCGCGCTGATCGATCGGCACGCCCGGTCCGTCGTCCGCGATCCGCAACCCGACCCGCCCTGCATCCGCAACGCCATCGCACGTGATCTCGACCCGTCCGCCTTCACGGCCGTAACGCAGCGCGTTGTCGATCAGGTTGCGCACCGCGATCGCGATTTCGTCCAGGTCGCCCCACACGCATACCGGCTCGACCGCCACCCGCACCGTCTGCCCGCATGCATGCGCGGCCGCGTCGAAGTCGCTCGCGATCAGCGCAACGAGCCGTGCCAGGTCGACCGGCCCATGCTGCTCCGCACGCGAGCCGGCATCCAGCCGCGCCAGCTCGAGCAATTGCGCCGACAGCCGCGCGCTGCGCTCGACGCCCGTTGCCAGGCGGCGCAGCGCCGCGTCCTTGTCCGTCGGATCGTCCGCCCGCAGTGCCACTTCCGCCTGCGCCGACAACGCCGCCAGCGGAATGCGCAATTCGTGCGCCGCATCGCCGATGAAACGGCGCTCGGTATCGACGGCCTGGCTCAGCCGCGTGAGCAGCCGATTGAACGATTCGACGAGCGGCCGGAGTTCGCGCGGCAGCATCGCCAACGGCAAGGGCGAAAAATCGAACGCGGCCTTGTGCTGGATCGCCCGCTGAACCTCGCGCACCGGCCCGAACGACCAGCGGATCCCCCACCAGATCGCCACGCCCAGCATCGCGAGCATCACCGCCGTATTGAACAGGCCGAGCTGCACCGCATTGCTGGCCTTCTCCTGCCAGGTCGTGGCCGGCCCGCCGGTCTGCACGTGAATCCGGCCGGCCGGATCCGCGAGCGAGTAAACCCGCCAGGTCTCGTCGTGCGCGAGACCGCGTCCGGCGCTCACGCCGTATCCGTCGCGCATGTCGGCCTTGAGCGCCGGCCCCGGCGCATCCGCGCTGTGCATGACGTTGCGGCCGTCGACCCAGATCTGGAACGCGACGTCGTATTTGCCGTACGCGGCTTTCGGCAACACCGCCTGTGTGCGCACTTCGGGCAGGCGATCGATCGTATCGGGCAACGACAACAGCAGCAGTTGCGCGGCGCCCTCGAGCAAGCCGTCGCGCCAGCCGCGCTGTTCGCGCCACAGGCCGATGCCGAGAAACGCGCCCCAGCCGGCCCAGAACACGACGACCATCGCCATCACGGTCGCGAGCAGGCGTACGCGCAGCGACCTCATGCCGTACCCTCCCCGATGCGATAGCCGAAGCCGTGCACCGTCACGATCAGTTCGTCGCCGAGCTTGCGCCGCAATTGATGGATGTACACCGCGATCGTGTTGCTTTCGATTGCGTCGTCGTTGCCGTACACGCGCTCCTCGAGCTGCGCCCGCGTGACGACCCGCCCTTGCCGCTCCATCAGCGCGAGCAGCGTCCGGTATTCGTGGATGCTCAACGCAACCGGTTCGCCGGCCCGCGTGACTTCCCGGCGCGCCGGATCGACGTGGACATCGCGGCAGACCAGCCGCTCCGACACACGGCCCTGGCTGCGGCGCGTCAGCGCGCGAAGCCGCGCATAAAGCTCGTCCAGCTGGAACGGCTTCACGAGATAGTCGTCGGCGCCGGCGTCGAGGCCGCGAATACGGTCGCTCAACTGATCGCGCGCGGTCACGATCAGCACCGGTGTCGCATCGTAGTTCGCACGCATCGCGGCCAGCAGCGTGAAACCGGACGCGCCCGGCAGTTGCAGGTCGAGCAGCACCGCGTCGTAGTCGTGCCCGACGAGCGCGAGCCGCGCCGCCGGCACGTCGGCCGACCAGTCCGCGTGCCAGCCGTTCTGCGCGAGGCCGGCCCGCACGGCGTCGGCCAGCATCGCATCGTCTTCCACCAGCAGGATATGCATCGATATCGCTCCTCGATTGGCGAGGTCGCCAGACTGACGGACCGCGATTAAAAACTTCTTAAAGCCGAGGGGCCACGATGCGCATCGATCGCCGCATTGCCGGCGCAATGCATCCGGCGCTTTCCGGAGAGGCCCGCCATGACCGTGTTCCGTTCTTCGATTTCGTTGCTGCGATGCAAGACGGCGCGGCGCGCCACCTTCGCGCCGGGCCGGTGCGCGCCATTCTGGCATGGAAGGCCGCACGCGTCGTGCCCGTCGTGCCCTGGTCGCACGGGAGCCGCGCGATGAACCAGTTCGCCACGCTCGTCCCGTTCGGCCTCGCGCTGAGCCTGGCCAGCGCCAACGGCATCGTCTGCCTCGCCGGGCTGTCGCTGATCGAACGACTGATTCCCGTGCTGCCGTCGCACGTGCTGCTCGCGATGATCGGCGTCGCCGGTGCGCAAGGCGCGTGGACCTTGCCGGAAGCGATCGTCGTCACGGTGCTCGGCAGTTTCGCCGGCTGCCTCTTTCATTACGCGCTCGGCAATCTGTGGCCCGAAGACAGCGTGCTGACCCTGCTGCGCCGCCTCGCACCGCCGGGCCGGCTGCAGCCCGCCAGAATCGACGCGCTGATCGAAAGCATCCGCGCGCGGCCCACGCGGCTCGCCCTGTGGTCACAATTGGTGCCGTTCGTCCGGCTCGTCGCGCCGGCGCTCGCCGGATTGCTGGAAACGAGCTTCACGCGTTTCGCGTCCGGCGCCGCGGCCGGCATTGCGCTGTGGAACACGCTGTTCATCACGGCCGGCTATCTCGCCGCGCAAGCGGTCGCCTAGCCGCGCCTGTCATTGACCGATCGATCCTCCAGGAGCCTGTCGATGCGAATCCCCGAATGGATGCTGTTTCTGCGTAGCTGGTGGCACAACCCGCGCCGGGTCGGCGCACTCGCGCCGTCCGGTCCGGCGCTCGCCGCGTTGATCACCGCACAGGTACCGTGCGACGGCGCGTCCGTGATCGAACTCGGCGCCGGCACCGGCGTGTTCACGCGCGCGCTGCTCGCACGCGGCGTCGCGAGCGAGCGGCTGGTGTTGGTGGAAGCCGATCCCGCGTTCGCGAACGCGCTGCGGCATCAATTTCCGGCGTTGCGGGTGATGCAGATGGATGCGGCCGAGCTCGGGACGACGGGCGACTTCTTCGGCGGGCAGCGCGCGCACGCGGTCGTGAGCGGGTTGCCGCTCGTCGCGATGCCGGTCGAACAAGCCGTCGCGATCGTGCAGTGCGCATTTGCGCGCCATCTGGCTGCCGGTGGCGCGTTCCATCAGTTCACCTATGTGCCGCGCTGCCCGATTCCCGCGCGCTATCTGGAAGCCATGCGCGTTCGCGCCGTGCGGGTCGGGGTCGCGTGGATGAATTTTCCGCCGGCCTTCGTGTATCGGTTCGAACGGCTGGGTGAGGTGGTCGGCCGGCACCGTGCCGCTGCGAAGCCGTCGCTGGATGAGGTTGCGCGAGCAACGGCTTCGTAGGGTCGAGACACGGCCCGGCTGTTCGTGCTGCCGGGCGCTGCCCCGGCGACGGGCCGCGCGCGTTCGCTCCGGTCGCGCCGATCCCGGTCAATGGATCGACGCCGCCCAACACTCAATACAGGAAAATCCGGATCGTTGCGGCTGCATCGAAAGGCCCAATCTTCGGTGGTCCGAACGACTTGAGCACCGCATCGAGCAACACGCTCTGATTCGCGACGTTGGCCGGAAACTGCGTGAGCGTGAACTGCTTGTTGAACTCGATCGCCTTGCCCTGGCTGTCCTCGAGGCCGATGCCGAAGTTGCTCTTGCTTTCAGGCACCAGCAAGCCGTTCTGCACGATGCCTTTCGTCGCTTCGAAGTAACCGTCGACGCGCACCGGGATGCTGCATTTCTTCGTCAGCGACAGCGAAAACCGCCGGCGCGGCACGGCCGGCAGGAAGCCGTTGCCGGACGTCTGCACCTGCCCGAAATTGACGATGCCCGGCTCGGGCGTCACCAGCACGTCGACCGTGCATGGCGTCGGCTTGAGCTTTTGCAGCCCGCTCAGGTAGTAGCGGAAGCTCCCGTTGCTGTTCAGCCCACGTTCGCCGTCGAACTGGAACACCGCGTAGACGTCCGACGGCGGCGTCACCCACGTTCCGCGCTTGCGCACGACGATCTGATACGTGATGCTGATCGGCACCTTGGGGCACCGCCCTTGCCCGACCTCCCAATCGCTCAAATGGCACACACCGACGGAGCTGCCCGTATCGATGCGATCGCCCTGCAGGTTGCCGCGCCCGTAATGATCTTCGCCGCCGTAGCGAATACCGACTTCGAGCCCCCATGCAGCCGGATTCTGCATCGCAGGATTCGCGTAGAAGTAAACCTGCTCGGGGAAGTTCTGCAGCCTGGGAATATCCTTGTAGCAATAGCCGGTCGTCGTGCGCGGCGGGGAAACCCAGATCACGTAGCCGTCCGGCGCGTCGGTCGGATACGACGCGACGTTGCCGATCGATTCGGTCAGCGACATGCCGCTGCCGTTCGCGACACATTTCAACGCCCACGCCGGCTGCGCAAGCGCGACCAACAGCGCGAGCGCACACCACCGGAGCCACTTGGGCATCCGCGCCGTCACCCCGCTTCGAGCGCCCCCGCTCATTTCTTCACGCTCTTGCACACACCGGCCTCGCACGCATACTCGACCGCCACCTGGCCGCCGTAATCGTCGATATGCGTGACGAACAGCGTCGACGGCGTCGCCGCCTTGAACGGCACGTCGGCCGTGCTCATCGGGCTCACCATCGTCGGCTCGATCGGCACCGGCGCTTTTTGCGCGCCCGCGCTCACGTCGACCACCGTCACGTGGTAAGGCGTCGGGTTGTCGAACACCAGCTTGTGCGCCGCCGCATCCACCCGCAGCGTCATCGGCAGCGTCCAGTCCTCGTCGCGCGCGGGCTGCACGGCCTTCGGCCGGTAGAACAGCTTCATCTGCGTATGCAGCGCGATCTGCAGCGTGTTCGGCGTGTCGGTCTTCGGCGGCACTTCGCGGATGTTCAGGTAGAACACCGTTTCGCGATCGGCCGGCAGTTGCGCACCGGGCAGCTTCGCGATCCGCAGCACGTTGCGCTCGTTCGCCTCGACCCGCTGCAGCGGCGGCACGACCATCAGCGGCGACGTGATCTTGTTGCCCTTCGTATCCTCGAGCCACGACTGCACGAGATACGGATACGTCGTGCTCTTGTTGGTGATCGTCACGATCGCGGCCTGCTCGCCTTCGTTGAAGATCACGCGTGTGCGGTCGGGCACGATCGCCGCCTGGGCGGCGCCGGCGAGCAGCGCGCCGACGGTTGCGAACGCGCACAGCGCGCGCCGCGGGAAAGAACGGGAAATGGAATGCTTCATCGCTGGATCCGTAAATCATCGTTCGGCCCGCACGGCCGCTGCATGCGACTCGCCGGGCGGCTGGCACGTCACCGGAATCGGCGTGCCTTCGAGTTGGAGTTGGTTCGGCAGTGCGTCGATCGTGCAGAGCGTCCGTTCGCCCGCCCGCACCGCCAGCGTGGCTTTCGGCTGAACCTGGGTCAGGAACGCCGCACCGCCTTCGCCCACGATGCCGAGTTCCTTGCCGTTCGCCGCGTCCTGCACCGACGCACCGAACGGCAGCGGCTTGCCGGCCGCGTCGGTCAGCGTCAGGTACAGGTTGCTGCCGCGCGCGGTGGAAAATTTCACGAAGCCGATCGCGCCGTCGGTCAACACCATGCGCTGGATCGGGTTCGTCACCTGCACTTCGAGCGGCAGCTTCTCGACGTTGACCGTCGCGTCGTACACGTTGTACGGCGAGATGCCGTCGAGCACCGCGTAGCCGCGCGAGTCGGTATGCGTGAGCGTGCCGGACAGCGGCACGTCGGGCACGCCGTCGGTCGACACCAGCAGCCGCGTGTCGCCCGCATTGCCGTTCGCGTGCGCGGACACGCCGTACTGCGTCGCGACGAACGAGCCGTCGACTTCGAGCGACGCGGCCGCATACGCATTGGCGAGCGTCGACGCCTGCGCGGTGAGCTGGTACGCCGACGTGCGCTGGCGGAAGCTCGCGTTCGCCGACGCGCGGCCGTCCGTCGCGCCCGCATTGACCTGGTAGACGCGTCCGGCCGGGTCGTCGTAGATGTAGCCGGCGTTCGCGCTGGTGCTGCCGCTGCCCGTCGTCAGGTTCGACGTGACGGTGTGGTTGCCGCCGATCGGCAGCGTCGCGGTGACCGAGAACTGGTTGCCGCTCGCGCCCGCGCTCTGCGTGCGGAATGCCGACACGCTGACGTTCAGGTTGCGCAGCGTGCCGATCGAGAACGACCGCGTGAGCGTCAGGCCGACCCGCTGCTCGGACGCACGCGCCCAGTAGGTCGTCTGGTCGTACGAGAAATAGGTCGACGTATTGCCGAAGCGTTTCGACATCGTCGCCGAGTAGCGCTGCTTGCTGTTGGCGAGGCCGTACGACGTCGGATCGCCGGAGAATTGCGCGAAGTTGGTGTACTCGCGCTCGGAGAAACGGTAGCCGAAGAAGCGCACGTCGGCATCGAGCCCGTCGAAGTGTTTCGAATAGTTGATGCGATACGAGTTGCCGTTGCGTGTCGCGCCGTTCCACCACAGGCGCGCCCGCGCGTGCGTGACGTCGGCCGATACCGCGCCGAAGGCGCCGAAATCGCGGCCGACGCCGAGCGCGACCGACGTGTAGCCCGACGCCGCGATGAAGCCGCCATACGCGGTGATGTCGAACGGCAGGCCGTACGCGATTTCGCCGAAACCGAAGAACGGCGTGATGCCGGCGCCGCCGAACAGGCGCGGCTTGCCGACCGCGGCCTTGTAGCGCAACTGTCCGGTGCGCGCGAGGAACGGCACGGCGGCCGTCGTCACCTGGAAGCGCTGCACGCTGCCGTCCTCTTCCTCGACCGCGACGTCGAGCGTGCCCTGCACGCTCGTGTTGATGTTCTGCAGCGCGAACGCGCCCGGCGACACGCGCGTCACGTACAGCACGCGGCCGGCCTGCGACACGGTCACGGTCGCGTTGGTGCGCGCCACGCCCGAGATCAGCGGTGCATAGCCACGCAGCGACGGCGGCAGCATGCGGTCGTCGCTGCGGATCGACGCGCCCGTCAGCGCGAACGTGTCGAAAATGTCCGAGCTCAGGTAGTCGTCGCCGAACGTCACCGTCGACTGGATCGACGGCAGCGCGCGAAATGCATAGAGCCGGCTGAAGCGGAACGTGCGGTCCGCGTACGCCGTGTTACCCACGTTCGATTGCGCCTGGTAGTCGCCGCGAAAGCGCCAGGCATCCCAGTTCGCGCCCACCGTCCCGTAGGCCTGGATCGAATTCGTCTGCCCGCCGGCCGCACCGAAGTTGCGGTTCGTGTTCGCGATCACGCGATAGTCCAGCATCGCGCCGGGAATCCCTTCGGACCAGTGATCCGGCGGCAGGTAAGTCGAATCGGTGAATTCGAGCGCGGCCTGCGGAATCGTGATCTTGAGCCGCCCGTCGCTTTTCAGGTAACGCACGGTCGCCCCTTCGATCGCCGCCAGGTCGACGCAAGCGCCGCCCCGGAAGCGCGGCAGGTCCTTGACCAGCGACGGCTTCAGGCCGAACCGCGCGACGAGCTCCGGTCGCAGGCACGGCTTGCCCGCGCCCGTTGCATCGACGGTCACGAATTCGATCGGCTGCAGTCCGAGGTACAGATCGTTGACCTGCACATCGAGCATGTACTCGCCGGGCAACGTGAAGTCCGGCTGCGAGAACTGCGACAGGTCGACGTTGCTCGTTCCGTCGATGTCGAGGAACGACGAATTGAATTCCGTCGCATGGCTCTGGCTGCCGACGACCAGCACGGAGACGCAAAGGAAGGAATGTCTGATTCGCACGCGGCGCTACCGGGAGTCCAGGGAGAAGGAAAACGGGAGGAAAGACGAAGGAGGAAGGGACGCACGCCTCCCTCCTCCGGTACGGACGCTTACTGGTAGCGGACCGTGAAGTTCGCGACGCCGTCGGCGGTACCCGGCGTCACGCCGGCTGCCGTCGCTTCGTACATCGCCGCGAAGCGCGCGGTGTTCGTGCCGTTCTGCAGCAGCGTCGGTGCCTTCTGCTCGGCACCGTTGTCGAGGTATTCGCCCGACGCGGACTGCAGGCGGATGCCGACGTTGGTTGCCGAACCGATCGTGGCAAGCAGCTTCGGCTGGCCGGCGCTCGACGTGCCCGTGAACGTGAAGTACGCGTTCTGCGCGATGCTGGTGTCGCAGTCGGTCAGCTTGATGTCGAACGACACCGGGTCCGACTTGTCGCCGGCTTGCTTGAACTTGTTGGTCGGCACCTTGCCGAGCTGCACGGTCTGGTTGACCGAGTTCGAATCGATGCCGCATGCGCCCGCGACGATCTCGCCCGTGAAGTTGATCGTGCCGGTGCCCGCCGCGAAGGCCGAGGTGGACAGGGCCGCGAGTGCGACAGCGGTCAGGAGAGATTTTTTCATGACGTTTCCCGTAAGGAGTGCAAATGGAATGAACGACGTGGCGGACACAAGCGGTAGCGTGTGGTGGCTCCCGTCCGACACGAGGCCGCATTATCGAGATAACCGTGAAAGATTTCTGTAAATCATTGTCAAATACATCTGACAATGTTTTCTTTATTCCTCTGGAACCTCATTCTTTCCTTTCGATTTCCAATTCCAGATCTTTAATCCGCAGTCCTTTTTTATTTTCCGGAACCGATTGAAGATTAAGGGAATTTTTTGCCGGTAATCGGCTTGGCCGTGCCCCTCGCCGCTGGGTCCGGCTTGCACGCTGCCTCCACTCAAAGGACAAAACATTGTCCAGTGCCGCCATCGTTGTCCGATCGCAACACGAATATCGAGTCATTTTCAACTGACAGGAAATTAAAGACGGTATTTCATCAATATGGATTTATCGCGCAAACGATTGCGAAAAGCATACAAACGTTTTACTGCGACACTTTGCCGCCGCCATTGATTCCAATGCATCGATTAATTCGATCGTCAATTACCGATCGGGAATCGACAGCATGCGCGGCCGCCGGAACACGCCTGGCATGCCGGATCGGATGAGATGAGAAACGAAGAGACGCGGCACATGTTTACGCCGGCGGGCGACACGATTGGTCCACGGATGCGGACGCCGCCCCTGCGCGCGGCCGAGAGATGAGAGCGATGCGCGGGCCGGCGAAAGGAAGCGCCGATGACGAAAGGCGGTACGACGGGCGGTACGGCGGACAGCACGCCCTGTCGAAGCGGCGGCCGTACGTCGAATCGTACGGCCGCCATCATGTCGCCCGACACGCTGCGGTATCGGGCGACGAATCGCCCATCACGCGGAAGCCGCGGCCTCCGCCGATGCAAGCGCCCAGCCGCCGCCGAGCGCGCGATACAGCGCGATCGCATTCGCGAGCCTGAGCTGCCTGAGCCGAATCAGCTCCTGCCCCGACTCGTACGTGCTGCGCTGCGCGTCGAGCAGTTCGAGATAAGTCGCGACGCCGCCCGCATAACGACGCTCCGCGAGCTTCAGCCGCGCGCCGTCCGCCGCATACACGTCCTGCTGCGCGGCAAGCTGCCGGTCGATCCAGTCGCGCGCGGCGAACGCATCGGCCACTTCGCGAAACGCAGTCTGCACGGCCTTCTCGTATTCGGCGACCGCGATGTCCTTGCGCGCGTTCGCGACGTCGAGGTTTGCGCGATTGCGCCCGCCCGCGAAGATCGGCAGCGTGATGCGCGGCGCGAAGGTCCACACGCTCGTGCCGGCCGCGAACAGGCTCGAGAACGCGTCGCTCACGGAGCCGTAGTCGGTCGTCAGCGCGATGCGCGGGAAGAACGCCGCGCGCGCCGCGCCGATGTTCGCGTTCGCGGCCTTCAGCCGTGCCTCGGCCTGCCGGATGTCCGGCCGCCGTTCGAGCAATTCGCTCGGCGCGCCCGGCGCCACGGGCGCGATCGACAGCGTGTCGAGCGCGGTCGCGTCGGCAGGCACGTTGCGCGCGAAATCGCCCGCCAGCAGTTGCAGCGCCCGTACGGCCTGCGCATGCTCGCGCTGCAGCGCGGCCTGCGACGCGCGCGCGGATGCGACCAGCATCTCGGCCGAGCGCAGCTCGATCGCGTCGCTCGTGCCGGCGGCATAGCGGCGTTGCGTGAGCGCGGCCATCCGCTCGCGCGCATCGAGCGTGCGCTGCGCCAGCGCACGCTGCTCGTGCAGCGCACGCTCCGATACGTACGCACCCGCCACTTCGGCGATCACACCGATGCGGACCGTGCGCTGCGCGTCGGCCGTCGCGAAGTATTCGGCGAGCGCCGCGTCGGACAGGTTGCGCACGCGGCCGAACAGGTCGAGCTCGTACGCGCTGACGCCGACGCCCGCACGATACAGCCCGCTGATCGCGCTTTCGCGCACGACCGGATCGTACTGGCGCGCGCGTTCATAACCGAGCTGCGCATCGACCGACGGCATCCGGTCCGCACGCTGCACGCCGTACAACGCGCGCGCTTCCTCGAGCCGGCCGGCCGCGATCCGCAGGTCGCGGTTGTTCGCGAGCGCCGCATCGATCCACGCCTGCAGCGCCGGATCGGTGAAATACGCATGCCAGTCGTCGAGCAACGCGGCATCCTGCGCCGCGGCCGGGTCGGCCGCCGGTGCAGTACTGCCGTCGACCGGCGCATAGCTTGTCGGCACCGGCGCCACCGGGCGCTCGTAACGCGGCGCGAGCGAGCAGCCGGCGAGCGCGAGTGCAGCGGCCAGCGCGGCCGGAACCCGCCGCGCCGCGCGCGCGTTCAGCGCAAACATCATGGTTGCGAACCCTCCATCGTCGCCGGCCGCGACCCGCCGCGCCGGCGCGGGCCGACGTCGAACAGGCGGCCGACGATCACGAAAAACAGCGGGACGAGAAACACCGCGAGCACGGTCGCCGTGATCACGCCGCCCAGCACACCCGTGCCGATCGCCATCTGCGCGCCGGACGCGGCGCCCGATGCGAACGCGAGCGGCAGTACGCCGACGCCGAATGCGAGCGACGTCATCACGATCGGCCGCAGCCGCAGGCGCGCGGCCTCGAGCGCCGCGTCGACGAGCGACATGCGCTGCGCCACGAGATCCTTCGCGACTTCGACGATCAGGATCGCGTTCTTCGCGGACAGCCCGATCGTCGCGATCAGCCCCACCTTGAAATAGATGTCGTTCGGCATCGCCCGCAGCGTCACGCCGAGCACCGCGCCGATCACGCCGAGCGGGACGACCAGCATCACCGCGAACGGAATCGACCAGCTCTCGTAGAGCGCCGCGAGCGCGAGGAACACGACGAGCACCGACAGCGCGAACAACATCGGCGCCTGCGCGCCCGACAGCCGCTCCTCGAACGACTGCCCCGACCACGCATGGCCGATGCCGGCCGGCAGCGTCGCGGCGATCCGCTCGATCGCGCTCATCGCCTCGCCGCTGCTGTGGCCTGCCGCGGCCGAGCCGTTGATCGTGAACGACGGATAGCCGTTGTAGCGCGTGAGCTGCGGCGGCCCGAGCGTCCAGTGCAGCGTCGCGAACGCCGCGAGCGGCACCATCTCGCCGCGCGCGTTGCGCACGCGCAGCTTCCTCACGTCGTCCGGATCGAGCCGGTGCAGCCCGTCGGCCTGCACCATCACGCGCCGCACCTGCGTGCCGTGCATGAAGTCGCCGATATAGTCGGAGCCGAACATCACCGCGAGCGTCGTGTTGATCTCGTCCATCGACACGCCGAGCGCGGACGCCTTCGCGCGATCGATGTCGAGCTTCAGTTGCGGCGCGTCCTGCGTGCCCGCGAACATCAGGTCGGTCAGCGCCGGATCCTTGTGCCCCGCCGCGAGCAGTTGCTCGCGTGCCGCGCTGAACGCCGCGTAGTCGAGCCCGCCGCGATTCTGCAGCCGGAAGTCGAAGCCGCTCGACGAACCGAGATCGGGCAGCGCCGGCGAATTCATCGCGAACACCGTCGTGTTCGGCGTGCCCGCGAAGCGCTCGTTGATGCGTGCGACGATCGACTGCACGTGATCGTGTGCGGTCTTGCGTTCCTTCCAGTTCTTCAGCGTGACGAAGATCATCCCGCCGTTCGGCCCTTCGCCGTACAGGTTGAAGCCGCCGAGCGCATACGTATAGGCGGTCGGCTCGTCGCGGCGGATACTCGACTCGACCTCGCGCACGCTCTGCATCGTTTCCGCGAGCGGCGTGCCTTGCGGGCGAATCACCATCACCATGAAGTTGCCCTGGTCCTCGTCCGGCAGGAACGCGGTCGGCAACTGCGTGAGCATCAGCGCGGCCGCCGCGGTCAGCGCGCCGTACACGACGAGCCAGCGCAGCGGCTTCTTCAGCATCGTGCCGACCCGCGTCGCGTAGCGCTGTGTCGCGCGCGCGACGAAGCGGTTGAACCAGCCGAAGAAGCCGCGCTTCTCGTGATGGTCGCCGGACACCGGCTTGAGCAGCGTCGCGCACAGCGCGGGCGTCAACGACAGCGCGAGGAAGGCCGAGAAGCCGATCGATACCGCGAGCGACAGCGCGAACTGCCGATAGATGTTGCCCACCGCGCCGCCGAAGAACGCCATCGGCACGAACACCGACGTCAGCACCACGGTGATCCCGACGATCGCGCCGCTGATCTGCCGCATCGCCTTGACGGTCGCGTCGTAGGGCTGGAGCCCTTCCTCGACCATCAGCCGCTCGACGTTCTCGACGACGACGATCGCGTCGTCGACGAGGATGCCGATCGCGAGCACCATCCCGAACATCGTCAGCACGTTGATCGAGAAGCCGGCCGCATACATCACGCCGAACGTGCCCGCGAGCGCGACCGGCACGACGAGTGTCGGGATCAGCGTCGCGCGCAGGTTCTGCATGAACAGGAACATCACGAGGAACACCAGCACGCCGGCCTCGATCAGCGTCGTGACGACCTTGTTCATCGACACGCGCACGAACGACGACGTCTCGTACGGGATCTGGTATTTCACGCCCGGCGGGAAGTATGCGGACAGCTCGTCCATCGTCGCGCGCACGCGCTTCTCGGTGGACACCGCGTTCGAGCCCGGCGCGAGCTTGATGCCCATCCCGGTCGCGACCTTGCCGTTCACGTACGACGGATAGTTGTAGTCGTTGCCGCCGAATTCGACGCGCGCGACGTCGCGCAGGAACAGCGCGGAGCCGTCCGCCCGCGCGCGCAACGCGATCGCGCCGAAATCGGCCGGCGTCTTCAGCGGCGCGTCCGCGAACACGGTCGCCGCGATCGGCGCGCTGTCCGGCACCGCGCTGCGGCCGATGTCGCCGATCGTCACGCGCGCATTGTGCGCCCGCACGGCCGACGCGATGTCCGACGCGGTGAGGCCGTGCCCGGCCATCTTCACCGGGTCGGGCCAGATCCGCATCGCATATTCGGCGCCCCAGAACTGCACCTTGCCGACACCCTCGACGCGGCGCAGCGCCTGCACCACGTTCGCGGACGCGTATTCGCCGAGTTGCACGGCATTCATCCGGCCGTCGTCGGACGTCAGCGACACGACGAGCTGGATGTTGTCGGCCGCCTTCTCGACCTGGATGCCGTCGCGGCGCACGGGCTCGGGCAGGCGCGCATCGACCGTCTTCAGCCGGTTCTGCACTTCGACGGCCGCGAGATCGGCGTTCACGCCCTGCTTGAACGTCAGGTACAGCGACGCCGCCCCGGCGCTGCTCGTCGCCGACGTATACAGCAACCCCGGCGCCCCGTTCATCTCGCGCTCGATCAGCGCGGTCACCGATTCCTCGACGACCTGCGCGGACGCGCCCGGGTACGTCGCATAGATGCTGACGACGGGCGGCGCGATGTCCGGATACTGCGCGACGGGCAGCGCGCGGATCGCGAACAGGCCGCCCAGCATGATGAAGATGGCGATCACCCATGCGAAGACGGGGCGATCGATGAAGAAACGTGCCATGTTGGTTTGAACCGGTCAGGTTTGACGGGCGGCCGGCGAAGCGGCCGCTGCCGGCGCCGCCTTCGACGGCGGCGCCTTCTCGACGGGCTTGACGACCGTATCGGGCGCGAACTGCGCGGCGTCGTCGACGATCACGCGCTCGCCGCCCGCGAGGCCGCGCGTGATGCGCCAGTCGTGGCCGCTCATCTGGTCGGCCGCGACTTCGACGTCCTTGACCTTGCCGTTCGCGCCGACCACGCGCACCGACGTCCGGTCGGTCGTGCGCAGCAGCGCGTCGCGCGGCACGAGGATCGCCCGCTGGTCGACCGCCGTGTCGAGCGAGATCCGCACATACGCGCCGGGCAGCAGCTCGCGCTCCGGATTCGGAAACAGCGCGCGCATCGCGACGGTGTCGGTGGTCGGATCGACCGCGAGATCGCTGAACAGCAACTTGCCCTTCAGCGGATACGTAGTGCCGTCGGCGCGCAGCAGCGTCACCGCGACGTCGTGCTGCGCGATGCCCGTCGCGCGCCCGCTCTTCACCGCGCGACGCAATGCGTCGACGTCGGCGGCCGGCTGCGAGAAGTTCACGTAGATCGGATCGAGCTGCTCGACGGTCGTGAGCGGCGTCGCCTGGTCCTGGCCGACGAGCGCGCCCTCGGTCACGAGCGCGCGCCGTGCGCGGCCCGCGATCGGCGCGGTGACGGTCGCGTAGTCGAGCTGCAGTTGAGCCCGCGCGAGTTCGGCCTTCGCGGAGACGACCTCGGCCTTCGCCTGCGTGTCGGCCGCGACGGCCTCCGTGTGGTCGCGCTCGCTCACCGCGCGATCGCGCACGAGATCGTCGTAACGGCGACGCTTGTCGGTCGCCGCGAGCGCGGCGGCCTGCGCCTTCGCGAGCGCGCCCTGCGCGGCGTCGCGTGCGGCCTTCAGCGGTGCGGGATCGATGCGGAACAGCACCGCGCCCTGCTTCACTTCCTGGCCTTCCTCGTAGGTACGTGCGGTGACGATGCCCGCGACCCGCGCGCGGACCTCCGCCTGCCGGTATGCGTCGAGCCGGCCCGGCAGTTCGACGGTCATTGGCACGGCCGTCGGGCGTACCGTCACGACGGTGGCCTGCTTCGCGGTCTCCGGCGCGGCGTCCTTGTCGCCCTTTCCGCATCCGGCCACGGCCAGCAAGGCTGCGAGCGCGAACGGCGCCAGCCGCATGCGGCGCCACAGGGTGCGTTTGTTATTCATGTTCTGACCTCGGATCACTCGCCGCCGATACAATGCGGCGGCTCAGGGTGGCCGATTATAATCAGTCACGACTGATTAAATACAGACGACTTCAATCTGGCCCGCACATTGTCTCAATAAAACGACAGCGAACTGTAAGGAATTTCACGACATGGCCCGCAAGACCCGGGAAGAATCGCTCGCCATCAAGCACCGTATCCTCGACGCCGCCGAACTCGTGCTGCTCGAGCGCGGCGTCGCGCAAACCGCGATGGCGGACCTCGCCGAGGCCGCCGGGATGTCGCGGGGCGCCGTGTACGGCCACTACCGCAACAAGATGGAAGTGTGTCTGGCGATGTGCGACCGCGCGTTCGCGCGCACCTCGGAAGGTTTCGACGCGGGCGATGGCCTGCCGCCGTTCGCGACGCTGCGGCGCGCCGCGTCGCACTACCTGCAGGAATGCGGCGAGCCGGGCCCGATGCAGCGCGTGCTGGTGATTCTCTATACGAAGTGCGAGCAGAGCGAGGAAAACGGTGCGCTGCAACGGCGGCGCATGCTGCTCGAGTTGCAGATGCTGCGCATCACCAAGGCGCTGCTGCGTCGCGCGATCGCCGCCGGTGAAGTCGCCGCCGATCTCGACGTGCATCTGGCCGCCGTCTATCTCGTGTCGCTGCTCGAAGGCGTGTTCGCGTCGATGATCTGGACCAACCGGCTGCGCGGCAATCTGTGGAACGACGCCGAGGCGATGCTCGACGCCGGTTTCGACGCCGTCCGCACCTCCGCCGCCCTCCGCCGACGCGCGCAAAAATTGCCTGACCGGCCAAAATCGTCGTAACAAATGCTGATTTAACCCGATTTACCGCAGTGCGAAACGAATGAGCTGACCCCCTTTAAAATTTTTAACGTTTCGCGGAACATCGGTAGACTGACGCTGTCATTTTTCTTTAGCGTCTGCGTGATACCGGGTTCGACCCGGTATGCACGCCGCCGTTCGAAGCGGGCCCGCCCCGCGCGTTGGGTCGAACGGAAACGACACAGGCCCCTGGCGGGGCCTGTTTTGTTGCACGCCCGCCGCCCGCCCCGTCGCCTTTCGACGATGTGCCGCCGGTGGCCCCCGCCCACACCCCTTTGAACCGCTTTCCTGGATGTGGACACCTTGGTCAAGTCCGTCGTAACCCCTGATGCCGTCGCGCCCGGCCGTGCGCAGCGCGCCGTGCGCGCGCTCGTGCCGGCCGCCGTGCTCGGCGCCCTCGCCGCATTCGGCCTCGCCGCCGCGCTGCCGGCCGTGTCGCAACTGCCGGGCGCCGTCGACTCGGGCACGGCCGCGCTGCCGCAGCGCGTGCTGTCCGATACGCCGTTTCCCACCGCGCAGCATTTCGTGACGAGCGAGCTCGCCCGCACGATCGGCGAGCGCAACGAACACGTCGAGCGCAACGATCGCAGCCTGCAGCCGGGCCTGTTCGCACCGCTCAGCGCGCATCGCAACGACATGCTCGGCTATGCGAGCCTGTTCCAGTTCGCGTCGCCCGAACAGCAGCACGGGATGCGCGCGGGCGACATCGAGCTCACGCTGTCCGATACGCTGAACCGTCTCGACGTGCCGCCCGAAGTGCGCATCCAGCTCGGCGATCTCGTCACCGGCAAGGTCGCGATGCGCGCGAGTGCGCAGCGCGGCGACTATTACCGCATCGCGTTCGACACGAACGACGGTACGCCGCGCGTCACCGCGCTCGAGCTGCGCGTCGCCGGCCGCACGTTCGGCGCGATCTGGTTCCGCGCGCCCGGCGCCGAGCACGGCGCGTACTACACGCTCGACGGTTCGCCGCTCGAAGCTGCCGCGTTCACGATGCCGGTCAAGTGGACGCGCATCAGCTCGTTCTTCGGCGAGCGCATCCATCCGCTGTCGCAGGCGATGGCGTTCCATACGGGTGTCGATCTCGCCGCGCCCAGCGGCACGCCGGTCGATGCGGCCGCCGACGGCGTCGTGTCGTTCGTCGGCACCGATCCGGGCGGCTACGGCCGCTATGTGATCGTCGATCATACGGACGGCTATTCGACCTACTACGCGCACCTGTCCGCGTTCGCGCGCGGGCTGAAGGTCGGCGAAACCGTGAAGCAAGGCCAGCGCATCGGCTCGGTCGGGATGACGGGCGCCGCAACGGGCCCGCACCTGCATTTCGAGGTGCGAGTCGCGAACGATCCGGTCGATCCGCTCGTCACGCTCGCGAGCGCGCAGACGGCGCTGTCCGACATGCAGCTCACCGCGTTCCGTCAGGAAGCCGCGCAATGGCGCTTGCGCCTCGCGTCGATCAGTACGACGCCGTTCGCGTTCGCGCAGAACGACGGGCCGCTGTGGGGCGATTTCGCGATCGGTTCGTCGACGCTGCGCGCGGTGTTCGATACGCATTACAGCGCGTCCTGACGCGCGAACGCCGGCACTCACGCCAAGAAGCGCACCGCGGCCACAGCAGCATGCTCACGCCCGTCGCCGCTCGACCAGCGGCGACGCGGCCCCCATCTTCATCATCGGAAATCCGCCGCCTGCATCGGGCGGCACGCCGTCACCGCGCGGGTTCGGTGCGCTCCACCGTCTGCGCGATGCGCTGCGCCCTCGGACGGCGCGACAGCAACCACCGCGCCGCGCCGTCGAGCGACGTGCACAGCACCAGATAAATCGCCGCGACGAACAGGAAGATCGGCGCCGGATACACCATCAGCCGGTTGTTCACCTGGGTCGCGACGAACGACAGTTCCGGCACGCCGACGATATACGCGAGCGACGTGTCCTTCACGAGCGCGACCCACTGGTTGACGAACGACGGCGTCATGATCCGGATCGCCTGCGGCAGCAGCACGTAACGCACCGTCTGCCAGCGCGTGAGGCCAAGCGACAGCCCGGCCTGCCATTGCCCGTCGCCCGCCGCGACGATCCCCGCATGCACCGCATGCGCGAGATACGCGCCGCCGACCAGCGCCAGCGCGCACACGACCGTCGCGAGCCCCGGCACATCCATGTGCAGCAGCACGGGCATCAGGAAATACGTCCAGAAGATCAGCATCAGCACCGGAATCGCGCGAAAGAAGCCGATGAACGCGAGCAGCAGCACGCGCGCCGGGCCGCGTGCGAGCGCCATCGCGACGCCGAGCGCCACGCCGAGCCCGGCCGACGCAATCGCGGACGCGAGCGCCAGCACCAGCGACAGCGCGGCGCCGCCGAGCGGGCCGTCCGGAAACGCGCCGACGAGCAGGTACGGCAAATTGGAGACGAGCAGCGAAAGATCCATCGTCAGCGCCCCGCTCCGAGCCGGTCGCGCCATTGCGTCGCCGCGTACGCACCGGCCTCGATCGCGGCCACCGCCGCGACGTACAGCAGCGTCGCGACGCCGAACGCGGCGAACGTCCTGAACGTTTCGGTCTCGACCTGCCGCGACGCATACGACAACTCGGCGACGCCGATCGCCATCGCGAGCGACGAGTTCTTCACGAGATTCATGTATTGGCCGAACAGCGGCGGCAGCGCGATGCGCACGGCCTGCGGCAGCACCACGTAGTGCAGCGACTGCATCGGCGTGAGTCCGAGCGCGGCCGCCGCATCGTGTTGCGCACGTCGCACGCCGCGCAGGCCGGCTTCGCATTCCTCGGCGACGAATGCCGCCGTATAGGCGCTCAAGCCGACCCAGCCCGCGACGAATTCGAACGACGGCCACGCGAGCGTAAACGGGCCCACGCTCACCGCATGGCGGGCGTTGAGCCACGCGACCCACGTATCGGGCAGCAACGACGCGACGCCGAAATACCAGAACAGCAACTGCACGAGCAGCGGCGTGTTGCGAAACGCGACGACGTATGCGGCGGCGACCGTGCGCGGCGCCCTGCCGCGCGCATGCCGCATCACGGCGAGCAGTAGCCCGCCGACGGTCGCGGCGACGGCCGACGCGGCCGCGAGGCCGAGTGTCAGCAGGAAGCCCTGCCAGAGCCAGGACAGATATTTGGGAGCCAACCCGAGCATGCTGTGGCGCGCGCGAAGCGCACGTTCGGATGAAAACGAAAAGCGCCGCACGGCCGACGTTCAGGCCGATCGCGGCGCACGTGCGTGACCGGTCAGGTCTTGTCGCCGATACGGAAAATCCGCGTGAGCGGCGTTTTCGTGGTCGGCCCGAACCATGCGTCGTAGATCTGCGTGGCGCGACCGCTCGCCTCGAGCCCCTTCAGCGTGTCGTTGACGAAGCCGAGCAGGCGCGTCTCGCCCTTCGGCACGCCGACACCCATGTAGTCGTTCGAGATCGTGAACGCCGGGATCTCGTAGTTCTGCTTGTCGGGCACGTTCGCGAGCAGGCCGATCAGTTTCGGGCCGTCCTGCGTGATGGCCTGCACGTTGCCGGCGCGCAGCGCGGCGAACGCGAACGGCGTGTCGTCGTACGCGACGATCGTTGCCTTCGGGAATTTCTCGCGCAGCGTGATCTCGTTGGTCGTGCCCTTGTCCGCGCCGACGCGCAGGCCGTTCAACTGGTCGGCCGATTTCAGCACGCCCTTCTTCGCGAGAAACTGCTGGCCCGACGAGAAATACGGAATGCTGAAGTCGATCTGCTTCGCGCGCTCGTCGGTGATCGTGAAATTCGCGAGCACGAGATCGACCTTGCCGGACGTCAGGAACGGGATGCGGTTCGCGGGGTTCGTCGGTTGCAGTTGCAGCTTCACGCCGAGCTTGTCGGCCAGCGCCTTCGCATAATCGACGTCGAGACCGACGATGCGGTTGCTTTTCGCGTCGACATAGCCGAACGGCGGATTGCTGTCGAACGTCGCGACGCGCAGCACGCCGGCCTTCCTGATGTCGTCGAGACGGTCCGCATGCGCGACGGTGCCTGCGGTAACGAGCGCGACCCCGATGAGCCACGTAGCGAGCGTGTTGATTTTCATGAGCACGACCTGATTTGTTATGGAGGCCGCCGCGGATCGCGCGGCGGCACGGTTCGAAGAACATCGCGACGCAGTGTCGTCGCGAAGCCGCTAACGTATCAGCGCGTGCGGCGAACTCGAACCAATAAATGGTGCTTTGCTCTGCGGGTTTCGTGATGAGGCACGCATCGCGCGTCACGGAAACGTGAACGAGAATTCCGCCCCACCGCCCGCATAGCCGGGCGCCAGTTCCCCGTCCGCGCCGGTACGGATGTACTGCGCACGCAGCGGCATCACGGCCATGTCGCCCGTGCGTCGCATCGGATACTCGGTCGCTGCGCCCGGCTCGCCGTACGCGATCCGCTCGCCGGTCAGCGCGTTCGTCATCACGATGTTGAATCCGCGCGCGACCGTCTGCCCTGCCGGCGCGCTCAGTTGCAGCAGCGTCTTGTCGGGATTCGGCTGCGCGGCCTTGTCGCGGAAGCTGATCGACGGCTTGGCCGACGCTGCGCACTGGCTGAGCGCGATATCGAAACTGACCGGCTTCGACGTCGCGTTCAGGCTCGGAAAATTGCTGATCGAGAAGTTGCCGAGCGTCACCGGCACGATCTCCTTCGACTGCACCTCGCAGCGGTTCGGCACATGAATCTCGCACTCGCTGCCAATGCACACGTTGCCGACCCCGACGAAAGCCTTCAACTGCTTGCAAAGGTTCGGCGGGCTTGTCTGCTCGGGCACCGCCACGGTGCCGCCGACCGTTGCGACACCTTTCGGCAAGTCGAGCGCGTAAATCGCGACGGTCGGATTGCCCGGCAGGTTCTTGACGACCAGCTTGCCCGGCGGCAATTGTGAAACCGGCTTGGCGAGCACCAGGAATTGTCGGAAGCGCATCATTCGCGAATCGGTACCCCCGGCGCCCGACTGGATGAGTGCTTGCTTCGCGGTCGCCACCGGCAGCGTGCCTTGCTGCAGCGTGCGCTCGACGCCGTCATCGGATACGCCCGCCCATTTGAAGCCGATGCCATCGACGTTCGTCTGCGCGACGCCGTCCGCGACGATACTGCCCGGCGTCCAATGTGCCGCACTCACGAGTTCGTGTGCCGTCGGAGCCATGCTGCCGTACTTGAACGTCACCATGAGCGAAACGGTGCGCTTGTACAGGATCGCGTTGTTCGGTGTCGTGCTCGTCAACGGCGTCTGCATTTGCCAGGGTGTCGCTTCGACGTTGCTGAAACTGCAATCCAGCGCCGTCGCGTTACTACCGCTTTGCGCCATGACGTGCGTGCCGAACGCAAGCATCAGATATCCCATCATCGTCAGGCGTCGTATCGCCCGGCCGATACGACCGGGCCTGCACCATTGAATCGTCTTCATGCTGCCCCACCTTTGTATCGCTGGCTAGCGGGCGTGCCGATCGGCACGCCCGCCAGCCATTGCATTACTCGATCACACCGAGATTGAGACCGGCGATCTTTTGCAGCGCAGCTTCGCCGGACGCGATGCTGTTGCGGAAGATGCCTCGGTTGATACCGACGAGGCCGCCGAAGGTCTGGCCCGACGATCCGTTGACCCGCCCGCTCGCGACGGAGCGCTCGACGAATCCGGTGTTCATGCCGATCAAGCCGCCGAGTGTCGAATAGCAGCCGGCGCCGACCATGCCCGATGCCGACGCGTCACGCACCGTACCGAGGTTTTCGCCAGTAAAACCGCCCACCGTGCTCGACCCACCGCCCGTCACGTTGCCGGTTGCCGACGCGGCCTCGATCGTGCCGGACGTCGTGTTGGCGCCGGCAAAACCGCCCACCGACGCGCCAAACCCGCCAGACACGTCGCCGCTCGCATCGACGTTGCCCAGTTCGGCCGCGTTGCTGCCGACGAAGCCGCCCGTCTTGCTGTAGTTGCCGCCCGTCGTCTTGCCGCGCGCGACCGCGTGTGCAATCCGTCCGCCGAGGTGACTGCCGACGAAGCCGCCGTTGGTGCCCTGGCCGCCTTTCACCGCGCCATGCGCTTCCGCCATGTCGATGATCGCGTTCGGCCCCAGGTTCATGCCGACAAAGCCACCCGTCGAACCCGTCGATGCGCTCCAGACCTCGCCCAGCGCCTTGCTGTCGGTCACGATCCCCTGGTTCAACCCGACGAAACCACCGATCGCTTGCGCATATCGACCGTCGACGATGCCGCTCGCACTCGACTTGACGATCTTGCCGGTATTGCTGCCGACGAGGCCGCCCACCGTACCGCCCGAGCCGCCTGTCACGCGGCCCAGCGCGGCCGAGTCCTCGATCATGCCGAGCAGGTTCGCCCCCACCAGTCCACCCACGTTCACGCCGGCGATATTGGCGCCCGACGTGGTGCCGCGGCTCGTCGACCGGAGAATGTCGCCGCCCCGGTTCACGCCGACGAGCCCGCCGATCGACGCGAGATTCGATGCACCGCCGAATACGGTCGCATTCGATTCGCTGTCGGACACGACACCGGAGAGCTCGCCGACGCGGTTCTCGCCGATCAGGCCGCCGACTGCATACGACATGTGGTTGCCTGTCACATATCCGGCAAACGATGCGCGGGACATCTCGCCCAGATTGGTGCCGACCAGCCCACCCAGCGCATTGCTGCGGTTGGCGTTCGCATTGACCTGCATGCCGGTTGCGGTCACGTTCGAAATCTTGCCGGCGTTTTCGCCCACCAGCCCGCCGATGGACACCGGACCGACGCCCGCCGCGGCGCTGACGCGCAACGACTTCAGGTTGAGGTTGGCAAGCGTGCCGGTGTTGCGGCCGAACAGCCCGGCGTACGGGTCGCTGCTCGTAATGTTGAGGTTGCTGATCGTGTTGCCGAGGCCGTCGAACACACCGGAGAACTGTGCTCCCGAACCAATCGTCTTGAACGCGGAGCCGTAATAGGAACCCGCGATGTCGTTGCCGAGCACGTACAGCCCGTCGAGATTCGCATCGACCGCCTGCAGCTGCTGCAGGTTCTGGATCACGGTATAGCGATACCCGTTCGATTCGAAACCGGCCCCCGCCCCCGACAGCTTCACTGCCGCACCGCCCGTCAGCGATTGCGCGACGCCGTAGTCGAGCGTCAGAAGCGCATTCGCGCCGGTCAGCGCGATCGGCGCCGCGATCCGCACGTTGTCGTGTGCGTTAATCGCGAAGTGTGCATTCGCGCCTGTCGCGCGCAGCGCGCCGTTGATCGACACGTCGCCCTGCCGGCTGGCCGGCGTCAAGCGGTTGCCGCCGGCCCAGGTAACGGCCCCGTCGACCGAGGTGTGGCCGCGATCGGCGACCAGCTCGACATCGGTGGTCGCGAGATTGCGCGACAGCGTGTCGGCCACGATCGTACCGGGCTGGTTCGCACCGGCCGTGACCGACACGTCGGACGATGCGATGCGCCAGGAGCCGCCGCGACCGTTGGTCGCGCGCGTATCGACCGTTGCACCGAGCGCCACCTTCACGTCCGCGCCGCGCGTGTCGACCGTGCCGCCGTTGCCCGGTGCCGTCGCGCTCGCATTCAGCACACCCGCGACGTTCACGGTGCCGGCATCGTAGCCATCCAGCGAGATCCGGCCCGCCGTATTCCTGAGCGTGCGCGCCTCGATGGTGCCTTGATTGTTGACTACCGTACGCAGCAACGTATCGGCGGTTTTGGCGTTCATCAGCACCTGTCCGCCGTCGGCTTTCAGCAATTGTTCGTTGCTGACGAGCGCGTTGACGGTTCCCTGGTCGACCTGCACGCTGAGCAGCTTGCCGCCGTCGAAATTCAGCGTGACGTCGCTGCCCGACGCCAGTGCAACGGTGCCCATCTGTGCCTGGACGATTCCCCTGTTGAACACGCGCGCGCCCAGCAGGGCGACCGACCCGCCTTCGCGCGCCACGAGATTGCCGAAGTTCTGCACTTCGCTCGGACTCCGGCCGGAGAACCGGAAGCGGCCTGCGTCGAAGTCTTCGTTCTTGATGTCCAGCGTCGTCGCCACCAGCCCGCCGACATTGACCTGCGCGCCCTTGCCGAACAGGATGCCGTTGGGATTGACGAGAAACACGCGGCCGTTCGCGTCGATGTTGCCGTAGATCGCGCTGCCGTCCTGGCTGACGACCCGGTTCAGCGCGATCGACGTCGCGGCCGGCTGGTTGAACGTGACACGCTGCCCTTTGTCGACGTTGAACGACTGCCAGTTCGTCACCAGTTTGTCGCTGTGCTGGTTGATCGACATCTGCTGCCCGTTGTCGTAGCGAAGCATGTCGGCTTTCCCGGACACGATCGTCTCGCCCGTCGGTAGCGCATGCACGGACGTCGCTGCGCCGCCCGCAAGCAGCGTCAGCACCGCGACGACACGCGCTCGCGTGCTGGACTTGCCGCGCCGGCGTACCCGTTCGCCGGCGACCTGCCAGGCGCCTTGTCGGTCGTTCCACACCAGAGCATAGGTCTTGTTCACTTTCGTTTTCCCTTGTTGTAGTTGAATCCCTGCCGATACCCCCGGCAGGACGGGTCCTGCAAACATGGACGTGCCGCTCGTCACGGCGGCGCAGCCCGCGCGCGGTATTCGTGCGACGCACCGCTCTCGTCGACGGCGTCGAACACGATCGCGCCCGCGCCGGCCCGCATGCCGATCGGAATCTCGGCCCGGCCGAACGGCGCGACGTCCACCGCGCCGCTCTCCAGCACGACGGGTTCGCCGTTCACCGACAGGCGCGTCAGCGTCACGTAGTACGGTGTGGGGTTGCGCGCGGCGACCGATGCAGCGGCCTGCGTGTCGCCGTGCGTCCATACGAGCCGGTTCGGCGCGTCGTCGGGTTCGCCATCGAGACCGGGCGGCCGAACCAGCAGCTTCATCCTGAGCCGGTACGCGATGCGCAGTACGTGCTCGCCGGTCGGCGCGGCCGGCGGCACTTCGAGCAGATTGATCCAGAAGCACACCTCGCGGTCCGTGGGAAGGCCGCCGCCGACAGCCAGCACGCGAATGGACAGCGGCTGCCCCGGATCGAGCCGCGCAAGCGGCGGCGCGACGACGAACGGCACGCGCAGACGGCTCGGGTCGGCATCCGGGTCGCCGTCGTCGAGCCACGCCTGCACGAGGATCGGGGCGCTCCCGCCGTTGCGGGCGAGGATCGTCAGCGCGCGCGCATTGCCCGGATAGACGAACCGCGTGCCGACCACGGAGAGAGACGCCTCGCACTGGACCGCGCCGACGCTCGCGACACAGGCCAGCACGAGCGCGCGCAAGACGCGACCGGTATCCGGGCGGCGGCACCCACGGCGCGACGACAGCCGCGCAAGCGGGACATCACGAAAGCGTGAACGATGCATCGTGTTAGCGCCCTCCGTCGTGCTCGGCTCGCGATGCGACGGCGTCCCGCGTCACCGTCGCCGCGCGGCAGGTACCCGTCAGCATCACGTAGCCCGTCCCCGCACGCTGCGCAGCCGGTATCGCGTAATCGATCACGCACTGCTGGTCCGCACGCGTTCCCCATTCGACGCGAATCCGGCCGTCCTCCGCGGCGCTGCGTACGAACAGTCGGCTGCCCTGGCCGACCACACCGAGCGCCGCGCCGGTGCGTGCGTCGAACGCGCGTGCCGCGAACGCCAGCGGCCGCCCGTCGTCGGTCTGCGCGTCGATCAGCAGCGCACGCGCCTTCAGCGTGTCGTAAGACAGCATGACGATCGACCCCGAGCGCGGGGCAACACTGCGCGACACCGTCTTCAGCTCGACGTTCTCCGGAATGTCCTTCGGGTCGATGTCGATCTTGTTGAGCTGATACGGAATGAGGCTCGGCACGATCGCGTAGCCGAAGCGGTCGACGCGCGCGCTCGTGTTCGCGACCTGTGCGCCGCGCGCGTACGGCGCGTGCACGACGCCGATGGTTTCGCTCAACGTGGGTGCCGGCGTCAGGCCGCCCGGATGCAGCACGAGGCCGCCCGTCGCGTTCGCCGAAGCCTGCTGGTAGTCGCGCCCGATGCCCAGATTCGCCGACACGGACACGGCCGGCCGCTGATAGCCGATGCCGAAACTGCCCGACGATGCGCGATTGTTGCCGTCATAGCTCGACGCCAGCGAGTACGATCCGTCGCCCCGCTCGCCGAAGCGGCCCGCGAGGCTCGCCGTGGCGCTCGTGCCGGCGCTGCTGTCATGCGTCACGAGCGAGCTGAAGATCGGCGCACGCCGCGAATTGCGGCCCAGCGGAATCGATACGTTCACGCTCGCGAGCGTGCTGCCCGCGCCACCCCCGAACGACGGCTCGCGTCCGGACAGGTTGCGCACGCGCTGCACCGACGCGGTCACCGTGGCATCGCGCCACTGCGTGCTGTAGCCGAGCGTGAAACTGACCGTCCGCCCGCCACCCGCCCAGTAGCTGAGCGCCGATCCGTTCGCATAAACGCTGCCCGCTCGCCCGATCTGCTGGCTCACGTTGAGATCGACCCGATCGCGCAAACGCGCAAACGTGGCCGCCCCTGCGCCCTGATCGCCCCGGCCGTTCAGCAGCATCGCGTCGCGCAGGCCGAGATAGCCTTTCGTGGAATAGCGATACGCGAGCAGCGAGAAGTTCGTCCCGCTGTTCGGCAGGTTCTTGCTGTACGACACGCGAATGCTCGAACCGGTCAGGCGCTCGCTGCCGCGCGGCTGCGTGCGCGCGATCGTGATGTCCGCCCCGAAGCCGCCGATCGACGTATTGAGCGCGACACCCATCAGCGCGGACTGGTAGCGGCTCGCGAACGCGGCGCCGCCATAAGCCGTCACGGCATTGCTGACGCCGCGCTGCACGGTGAACTGGCCGACGTACTGCTTGCCGATATCGTCGCCGAGTTCGATCGCCTGCCCCGCCATCACGCTGAACCGCGTGCTGCCCGGACGCAGCAGTTGCACCGTCGTCGCGAACGGCACCACGAAGCTGCGCGTCTCTCCGTTGGCCTCGGTCACCGTCACGTTCAGGTCGCCGCCGTAGCTCATCGCCTGCAGGTTGTCGATCGCGAACGGTCCGGGCGCGACGGTCGTCTCGTGCACCAGATAGCCGCGTTGATAGATCGACACCTTGGCGTTCGACTGCGCGACGCCGCGCACGACGGGAGCGTAGTAGCGCTGCTCGTCGGGCAGCATCCTGTCGTCGCTCGCGATCTGCACGCCGCGAAACGACACGGCGTCGAACATCGAACCGCTGGTCGAGCTCTCGCCCGCCAGCAACTGCGCGTGCCAGTCGGACAGATCGGTTTGGGCATACACGTAGCCGCGCTGATAGCGCGCGCCGCTGCGCTGCGACCACGTCAGGTTGCCGTTGTGACGGATCCGGATGGGCCCGGCGCTCGCCGCCATCGACAGGCCCGTATAGAACTGCGAATACTCGTAACCGCTTGAACGCGTCGTAAACGCACTCGCGTTGTAGTTCAGCCATGCGGCCGGCACGCCGTTCGTCCAATGCGACGGGTCGACGTATGTGCTCTGGCTCGCGAGCCGCATGTAGAGCTGAGGCGCAGTCAAATACAGCCTCTGCTCGGCCGCGTCGAACGACAGCGCGCCGCCGGGCACGTAGCGGGACAACGCATCGCAGATCGGCCCGTCGGGCATCGGATTCGGCGGCTGGCTGCCATCCTGGCCGCGCGCGCTTCGATCCAGATCGATGCCCGCGCGCTGCAGCAGCGCGCGATCGTAGCAAGGCAGCACGTCACCGCGCACATCATGACGGAACATGATGTCTTCCACGCCGCGCCACTGCCCGTTGACGATCAGGTCGACGCGATGCATGCCGGGCACGACCGCGTTCGGCCGTGCGAACGGCGTCGTATCGATTGGCTCGCTGCCCGCGCCGTGCATCAGCATCGAATCGTCGAAGTGCGTGTCCCCGCCTGTCGACACGCTCGATGCCGCGCTCGCGGTCGAGCGGCGCGTGCCGTCCCGCCCGGCCGGCTCGACCGTATCCGTCGTCGCGGCGAAACCGTTCGTCCCCGACACCATCGCGATCGATGCGAACACGGATGTGACGGCCAGCAGACAAGGACGCTGCAGAAACCGCGGCGCACATGAAAATTGAAAACCAGCCGAACTCAGCATGAGGATACAGTTGTTTCGCATGCCGAATCGATTTTCGTGATCCGGCATGCTGTGTCGTGCCTTCGAGATGTGCTATGTGAACCTGTTGCTCAATCGGTCAATTTTTTAGTTATCGTGCTGCGGCCGCCGTAGTCGTCGATCGCCATGTAGCGCACGGCCGTCGGACGCTGCGAACGCGCGGTGGCGGCGGGCAACGGGAAGCGCTGCGACCCGAACGGGGCGACCATCCCGCCGCCGGCCGGGACGAAGGTTCCGCCGACGTCGCCCTCCACCATGCCGAACGACACGTAGTACGGCGTCGGATTGGAAACCTCCAGCGATATCGGCTGCCCGCGCGCAGGCGCCGCATCGGCCGATACTTTCCAGACCAGCTTGTCCGCTGCGGTGTCGGCGTCGTTCGCGAGCGCCGTGGGCCGGTAGAACAGTTTGATGCGGGTCCGGAACGCGAAGCGCAAGCGGTTGTCCGCGTCCTGCGTCACTGCCGGCACCTCGAGCACGTTCAGCCAGAACACCGATTCGCGGTCGGCGGGCAGTTGTGCCTGCAGGTTCGTGATGCGCAGCACGGCGTTGCGTCCGGTTTCGACGCGCACCAAGGTCGGCGCAACCAGGAACGGTGTGCGCATCTCCTCTGGCGGCACATCGGCGCGGCCGTCGTCGATCCAGCTCTGCGCGAGTACCGGCTCGGTACCGGCGTTTTTCATCCGGACCGTCACATCGCGGGCATGCTCCGGAAAAATCACCCGGGTACCGTCCAGCAGCAGTGCCGCCTGTGCCGGCGCGGCACAGGCGGCCCACGCCACGACACCGGCCACGGCTTGCACACGAAGGGAACGAATGGACAGGTTCATGACGTGGAGCAGGGATTGCATCGATCAGTGGTACGCGAGCACGTAGCGGATGAACGAGTTGCCCGAACCGGTCTTGATCGCAGCCGGCGCGGCCGTCGATACGTATTGCGCCGTATAGGTCAGCGTGGCGGTGTTGTTCGCGACCGTCGCGACTTGGGCATCCGCGATGTTCTGCGGCTGACCGAGCATGATCTTGCCGTTCTTGCCGTTGCCCGCATCCTTGAGCTGGATTTCGATGCCTTCCGCCGGCTTGGTGCCGACGAGTTTCAGGTTGCCGGTCACCGGATTGATGTTGATCGACCGCTGATCGAATTCGACCAGAACCTTCGTGCCGTCGGTACACCCTGCATTGCCGCCGATGTTCAGGTTGAACGTGACGGGATTCGAAGTCTTGCCGATTTCGGTGAACGTGTCCGTGCCGATGCGGTCGCCGAGTTGCACTTCCTTGCGGTTGCCGGCGCCCGGCGCTGCGCCGTCGATGTTGCAGGTGACGTCGGAAATGCTGCCGTAGAACGCGAGCTCGCCGTCGAATGCGTGGGAAACCGACGGCACGAGCGCAGCACTTGCGATACCTGCGGCGACGCAACCCCGGAGCAGATTCATCTTCATCGTTGAATTCCTTTAAAAATGGATGTTTTCTCGGAACAACCCGTTCACGCGCCGGCATTCGATCATTTCGCCGATTGCCCGCAGCACGAACCTGGTCGTCTTATTCCGGAAGAAAGGCTGACCTCATCCGCGAATTTGACGGCCAGCGAAATTCTATTAATCAAAATGATTTATCGATATCGTACGGGTACGAATTATTCCATTCGCTTATCGAAGCATGTGGAATTCGAATGAACGCGGCAATCGCGAGCGACAGGCAGCCGACGATGCCGGCGCAGCAAGGGCGCACGGCACTTCGACCGATAGTCGATAACGGAACGACGAGGCGAAAGAAGGCCCGGCGAGCGTCCGTTATTGCACGCGCAAAATCCAGGCCAATTGCATTATTTTGTTAACAACAGTTTCAGATCATCTCCCATCCAATAATTTTCTCATTGGAATTGACATGTATTCAGAAAAATCTCATGTGCACGCCCCTCGCGACTCATTTTAAAATGCTAACCAATCGAGAATATTGCACACCAGAATCAGCATTTTCCTTTTCCATGCCGATTCGTCATTGCGGGCCGCCGGTCGTTTCGCAATCGCATCGATATACGCGTCGTTACCGACTTGTCCCATGTGCGTCATTCGGGTCCGGCGCTGCCTTCCCGCCGCCTCGAGCGGCAACGAATGCAGCGCCAAAAAAAACGCCCGCTGCAAGCAGCGGGCGCGAATCCCAGTCAAGGAGGTGTCACACGAACTACGGGTCCAGCATAAAAGGATCGGCCATCGTCGACAACGAAGCGATTGCGATATCGATATCGTCGCCGTGCGGATGAGCTTCCGAGTCGGCGCACCCCATAAACGAAACGGCGCTCCGCCGTCCGGAGGAGCGCCGCTGGCTATCCGTGGCGGCGGGCAGCGCCGGCCGCCGGCCGGGCTATGCTCCGCGGCCGATCACGGCTCGTGGCGCAGATACCCTTCCTTGCTCGGATCGCGCATGCGCCACGACACGATCAGGGAGATCGCGCACAGCACGGTCACGTACCAGTAGAAGGTTTCCTCGCTGCCGATCGACTTGAACCACAGCGCGACGTACTCGGCCGAGCCGCCGAAGATCGCGTTCGCGACCGCATACGACAGGCCCACCCCCATCGCGCGCACTTCCGGCGGGAACATCTCGGCCTTGATGAGGCCGCTGATCGACGTGTAGAAGCTGACGATCGCCAGCGCAACCGTGACCAGCACGAACGCGGCCACGGGGCTCGTCACGTCCTTCAGCGCATGCATCAGCGGCACCGTGCCGATCACCGCGAACGAACCGAACAGGATCATCGACGTGCGGCGGCCGATCTTGTCCGACAGCGCGCCGAACACCGGCTGCATCAGCATGTAGACGAGCAGCGCGACGGTCATCACGTTGCTGGCCGTCTTCGCCTGCATGCCGGCCGTGTTCACGAGGTACTTCTGCATGTACGTCGTGAACGTGTAGAAGATCAACGAGCCGCCGGCCGTGAAGCCGACCACCGTGAAGAACGCCCCCTTGTGCTGCCACACGCCGCGGATCGTGCCGGCGTCCTTCTTGTCGCGCGATGCGCTCGTCGACGTCTCGTCGAGCGACTTTCGCAGGTACAGCGAGATCAGCGCGGCCGCCGCGCCGACCACGAACGGAATGCGCCAGCCCCACGCTTTCAGCTCACCGGCCGACAGCGTCTGCTGCAGGATCACGAGCACCAGCAGCGCGCACAGCTGGCCGCCGATCAGCGTCACGTACTGGAACGACGCAAAGAAGCCGCGACGGCCCTTCAGCGCCACTTCACTCATGTAGGTCGCGCTCGTACCGTACTCGCCGCCCACCGACAGGCCCTGAAACAGGCGCGCGACCAGCAGCAGTGCCGGCGCGAGCGCACCGATCTGCGCATAGGTCGGCAGCACCGCGATCACGAGCGAGCCGCCGCACATCATCAGCACCGAGATCATCATCGCCGTGCGACGGCCGTGACGGTCGGCGATGCGGCCAAACAGCCAGCCGCCGATCGGACGCATCAGGAAGCCGGCCGCGAACACGCCCGCCGTGTTCAGCAGCTGGGTCGTCGTGTTGCCGCTCGGGAAGAATGCCGGCGCGAAGTACAGCGCGCAGAACGAGTAGATATAGAAGTCGAACCACTCGACGAGGTTGCCCGATGAGGCGCCGACGATGGCGAACACGCGCCGCCGGGTGTCATGCGCGGACAGCGCAGCTTGGTCGGTCTGGACGTCCATGGGTTGGTCTGTTCCTTTTAGTACTTTCTGGGCGAGACGGCTGGGGCCGCCGCGTGCGGTCGCACGTGGCACCGGTTCCGGCGCACGGCGCTACGGGATTTTAGCGAAATGTAAAGTAACAAGCGCTCCGGGTTCGTCCGGATGTAGAAAATTTTTCTCCCGCCACGCGTTCGTCATATGAAAACGCCAGCCTTCAGGCCGGCGTCCGATGCAAACATTTTCGCTTGGCGACGATCACACGCGCACTTCCGGCGGCACGTAGCGGCACTCGTAGCGCTTGCGTACGGTGCCGGCCTCGTCGACGCTTTCCAGGTACACGTCGAACTGCCAGAGCCGCGCCATGTGCTTGAGCACCTCTTCGCTGTCGTTCGACAGGTGGCGGTTGTCGGTCATGAAGTGACGCAGCGTAAGGCTACGGTCGCCGCGCGTGTTGACGGCCCATACCTGGATGTTCGGCTCGCGATGATGGATGTCGTACTGCCGCGACAACGCCTGCCGCACGTACTGATAGCCGGAATCGTCGTGGATCGCCGATACCTCGAGCGAGTCGCGCATGTCGTCGTCGAGCACCGAGAAGAGCCGCATCTCGCGAATCAGGTTCGGCGACAGGTACTGCGCGATGAAGCTCTCGTCCTTGAAGTTGCGCATCGCATAGTGCATCGCCGGCAGCCACGGCGTGCCCGCGATCTCCGGAAACCACTTGTAGTCCTCCTCCGTCGGCGCTTCGCAGATCCTTCGGATGTCGCTCATCATCGAGAAACCGAGCGCATACGGGTTGATCCCGCTGTAGTACGGCTTCGTGACGGGCGGCTGGTAGACCACGTTGCTGTGCGAATGCAGGAACTCCATCATGAAGCCGTCTTCCAGCTTCCCCTGGTTGTACAGCGTATTGAGCAGCGTGTAGTGCCAGAACGTCGCCCAGCCTTCGTTCATTACCTGCGTCTGCCGCTGCGGATAGAAATACTGGCCGATCTTGCGCACGATGCGGATGACTTCCCGCTCCCACGGTTCGAGCAGCGGCGCATTCTTCTCCGCGAAATACAGCAGGTTCTCCTGCGGCTCGGGCGGATAGCGCTCTTCCTGCTCCTCCGTCAGCTCGGGCTTCTTGCCGGGCAGCGTGCGCCACAGTTCGTTGACCTGCGACTGCAGGTACGCCTCGCGCTCGCGCCGCAGTGCCGCTTCCTTCGACAGCGACGGTTTCTGCGGCCGCTTGTAACGGTCGACGCCGTAGTTCATCAGCGCGTGGCACGAATCGAGCAGTTCCTCGACGCGATCGAGACCGTAGCGCTCCTCGCATTCCGCGACGTAGTTCTTCGCGTACACGAGATAGTCGATGATCGCGTGCGCGTCGGTCCACAGCCGGAACAGGTAGTTGCCCTTGAAGAACGAGTTGTGCCCGTACGCCGCGTGCGCGATGACGAGCGCCTGCATCGTCATCGTGTTTTCTTCCATCAGATACGCGATGCACGGGTTCGAATTGATGACGATTTCGTAGGCCAGGCCCATCTGGCCGCGGCGGTAGCTCTTTTCGGTCGCGAGGAAGTGCTTGCCGAACGACCAGTGGCGGTAGTTGACGGGCATCCCGACCGACGCATACGCATCCATCATCTGCTCGGCGCTGATCAGCTCGAGCTGGATCGGGTAGATGTCGAGCTCGTATTGTTCGGCGACCTGCGAGATGTGCGTGTCGTATTCCTCGAGCAATTCGAACGTCCAGTCGGACGGGCACGGCAGTGGCTTGCGTTCGGCAACGTTCATACGCGCTTCCTTTTGCCCGGAACCGGGCAAGTCGGCGGCCGGCGGCGACGGCTCGGCCTGCACGCGTTGCTGCGGTGCGGCAGGGCCGGCCGTGTCGTCGCCGGAAGGGCGCGGCTCGTAGCCGCGCGACTCGTTGTGCAGATGGCGGGTCGTCATGACATTTCCACCTGCTTTTCGAACAATTCGCGAAACACCGGGTAAATGTCCGCAGCCGATTCCACTTTTTTCATCGCGAGATGCGGTTGCGACAGGGCCAGTTGCGCGTATTCCAGCCACAGATTCTGCTCTTCCGGCGCGACCTGGATATACGCGAAGTAACGCGTCTTGGTGAGAATATCCTCTTCCAGGATTTTGCGACACTTCGGCGAATCGTCAGTCCAGTTGTCGCCGTCGGACGCTTGCGCGCCATAGATGTTCCACTCGGTCGGCGAGTAGCGCTCGTTCATCACCTTGCGCATCAGTTCGAGCGCGCTCGACACGACCGTGCCGCCGCTTTCGGTCGAATGGAAGAAGGTATCTTCGTCCACTTCCTCGGCGCGCGTGTGGTGACGGATGAACACCACTTCGATGCGCTCGTAATTGCGCTTGAGGAACAGGTAAAGCAGGATGAAGAAGCGCTTCGCGAGATCCTTGCGCTGCTCGTCCATCGAGCCCGACACGTCCATCAGGCAGAACATCACGGCCTGGCTCGACGGTTGCGGCTGCTTCACGCGGTTGATGTAGCGCAGGTCGAACGGATCGATGAACGGAATCCGCCAGATGCGCCCTTTCAGGTGGTGGATCTCGGCTTCGAGCGTCGCGATTTCCGGGCGGCGGTCTTCGGTGTCGTTCTTCAGCGCTTCGAGCCGCGCCTCGAGTTCGCGCAGCTCGTTGACGAGCGGCGAGCCGAGCGCGATGCGCCGGCCGAGCGCGCTGCGCAGCGAACGCACGACGTCGATGTTGTTCGGCGTGCCTTCCGCCGACCAGCCCGCGCGCACGTTCTTCCAGCTCGGCACCGTCAGCAGGTGCGTCTTCACGAGGCGCGGCAGTTCGAGATCGTCGAAGAAGTACTGCATGAACTCGTCGCGCGACAGCTCGAACACGAAGTCGTCCTGCCCTTCGCCCTCGTTGCTCGCCTGACTGCCGCCGCCGCCCGAGCCACCCTGCGGACGCGGAATCTTGTCGCCGCGCACGTAGTCCTCGTTGCCGGGATGCACGTATTCGCGACGCCCGCCCGGCGCGTGCCGGAAATTCGGCTCCGCGATGTCCTTGCGCGGGATCGTGATGCTCTGCGTGCTCTGGATATCCTTGATGCTACGGTCGCGCACCGCGTCGGACACGGCACGACGAATGTAGTTCTTGACGCGACGCAGAAAGCGTTCGCGATTGGCGATGCTCTTGTTCTTGCCGGCCAGCCTGCGGTCGATGATTTGATGAAGCACTCCCGGTCTCCCGCTCGAAAGTCGATCTGCCGGGGCACTCGCCGCGCATGCCGTCTGCCGTCATGCGGGCGGCGCCTCTGAAAGCGCCCGGACGGACTCGCCGTCCGGGCACGATACCGCGCGTGTCATGACGACTTGCGCACGCGCAGGTACCAGTCGCAAAGCAGCCTCACCTGCTTCGGCGTATAGCCCTTCGCGACCATCCGGTTCACAAAGTCCTCATGCTTGCGCTGCTCCTCCGCCGAACCCTTGGCGTTGAACGAAATCACCGGCAACAGTTCCTCGGTGTTCGAGAACATCTTCTTCTCGATCACGACGCGCAACTTCTCGTAGCTCGTCCACACGGGGTTCTTGCCGGCGTTCGCCGCCCGTGCGCGCAACACGAAGTTCACGATCTCGTTGCGGAAATCCTTCGGATTGCTGATCCCGGCCGGCTTCTCGATCTTCTCCAGCTCCGCGTTCAGCGCGGCGCGGTCGAAGCTCTCGCCCGTGTCGTGGTCGCGGAATTCCTGATCCTGGATCCAGAAATCCGCATACGTGACGTAGCGATCGAAGATGTTCTGCCCGTATTCCGAATACGATTCGAGATACGCCGTCTGGATCTCCTTGCCGATGAACTCCGCGTAGCGCGACGCGAGCACGTCCTTCACGAAGGACAGGTACTTCTGCTCGGTTTCCGGCGGGAACTGCTCGCGTTCGATCTGCTGTTCGAGCACGTACATCAGGTGCACGGGGTTCGCCGCGACCTCGCTCGTATCGAAGTTGAACACGCGCGACAGGATCTTGAACGCGAAGCGCGTCGATACGCCGGTCATCCCTTCGTCGACGCCCGCGTAGTCGCGATACTCCTGGTACGACTTCGCCTTCGGATCGGTGTCCTTCAGGTTTTCGCCGTCGTACACCTGCATCTTCGAGAACAGGCTCGAATTCTCCGGCTCGTGCAGACGCGACAGCACCGAGAACTGCGACATCATCTTCAGCGTGCCCGGCGCGCACACGGCCTCGGCCAGCGACGAATTGCGGATCAGCTTCTCGTAAATCTTGATCTCTTCCGACACGCGCAGGCAGTACGGCACCTTCACGACGAAGATCCGGTCGAGCAGCGCCTCGTTGTTGCGGTTATTGCGGAAGGCCTTCCACTCCGATTCGTTCGAGTGCGCAAGAATCACGCCGTCGAACGGAATCGCGCCGAAACCTTCGGTGCCCTTGAAGTTGCCTTCCTGCGTGGCGGTCAGCAGCGGGTGCAGCACCTTGATCGGCGCCTTGAACATTTCGACGAATTCGAGCAGGCCCTGGTTCGCGAGGCACAGGCCGCCCGAGTAGCTATAGGCGTCGGCATCGTCCTGCGCGTACTGTTCGAGCTTGCGGATATCGACCTTGCCGACCAGCGACGAGATGTCCTGATTGTTCTCGTCGCCCGGCTCCGTCTTTGCGATGCCGACCTGCCGCAGGATCGACGGATAGCGTCGCACCACGCGGAACTGGCGGATGTCGCCGTTGTATTCGTGCAGGCGCTTGACGGCCCACGGACTCAGGATGCTTTTCAGGTAGCGGCGCGGAATGCCGTACTGTTCCTCGAGGATCGGACCATCCTCGTCGTAGTCGAACAGCCCGAGCGGCGATTCGTTGACGGGCGAGCCCTTCAGCGCATAGAACGGCACGCGCTCCATCAGTTGCTTCAGACGCTCGGCGATCGACGACTTGCCGCCGCCCACCGGGCCCAGCAGATAGAGGATCTGCTTCTTCTCTTCAAGACCTTGCGCAGCGTGGCGGAAATACGCGACCACCTGCTCGATCACCTCCTCCATTCCGTAGAACTCACGGAATGCCGGATACACCTTGATGACCTTGTTCGCGAAGATCCGCGACAGGCGCGGGTCGTTGCGGGTATCGATCTGTTCAGGTTCCCCGATTGCTTCCAGCATGCGTTCACCCGCCGTCGCATACGCGGATGGATCGTTCTTGCAGAGCGCGAGATACTCCTCCAGCGAGAGCTCTTCCTCTCGCGTTTTTTCGAAGCGGTTCGCGAAGCTGCTGTAAATATCCATGCTACCTCCCTCGCCTGAGTCTGAAGACGTGCCTGCCTTCTATGACTGCGCAGAAGCAAGCGCGTTCGAATTCATCCTAAACCCTTTCTTATTTTTTTTCACGAACTCTTCGTATGAAGTTCGTCATTCTCGACAACACCGCTTGGACAACGCATTTCGTCGTTTTACAATCGACTTCCCGAGCCGCAGAAACTGCATCCGCCGCGTCTCGTCGAACATCGAAACGGCTCGTGCGTTGGACACCTCCGACGTCGCCACCTCTCCCCTTCATCCCTATACGTTCGAGCGGCCGCGCGCGATGACACGCCGCCCGCACCGTTACAAATTTTTTTCGCAGTCCCGTACGGACATACCCGTACGACGAACGCGGGAACACGACGCGCACGCAGCGCCTCCGCGCGAATCCGTCGGTGCGCCACGCACGATGCGCGACGCACGTGCCTGTGCCCGATCGATCGTCCGCGCTGTCACATTCGGCCTGTCGCAGAAACGACGACGCCCGCGGATCGCGGGCGTCGTTCGTCACCAAATGGGGATAGATACGCGGCGCACGCGGATCAGAACGTCTCCCAGTCGTCACCGCCGGCGCTCGCGACGGCCGGCGCGGGCACCGGCGCAGCCGACACGGCGGCAGGCTTGCGCGCCGGCATCGCGGCGGTCGCGCGTTTCGGCGCGGCATCGCGTTCGACGCGCGCAGCGGCCTGTACCGGCGCCGCCGCCGGCGCGGACGATGCGCGCGGCGCATGCCGCGCCACCGCAACGACGGTGTCCGCGCGCGCCGTTTCGTCGTCGAGCTGGAATACCGCCGCCGTTTCGCGCAGGCGCATCGCCTGTTTGTCGAGCGACTGCGCGGCGGCCGCGGCCTCCTCGACGAGCGCCGCATTCTGCTGCGTGACCTCGTCCATCTGCGCGACCGCGCGCGCCACCTGATCGATCCCGCCGCTCTGTTCCTCGGACGCCGCCGCGATCTCGCCCATGATGTCCGTCACACGCTGGACCGCGCCGATCACGTCGTTCATCGTGCGCCCGGCTTCGTCGACCAGCGTCGAGCCGGTCCGGATACGCTCCACCGACGCGTCGATCAGCGTCTTGATTTCCTTCGCCGCGCTCGACGAACGCTGCGCGAGGCTGCGCACTTCGCCGGCGACGACCGCGAAGCCGCGGCCTTCCTCGCCTGCCCGCGCGGCTTCGACGGCCGCATTCAGCGCAAGTATGTTGGTCTGGAACGCGATTCCCTCGATGATCGCGATGATGTCCGCGATTTTCGCCGAGCTGTCGTTGATTTCGCCCATCGTGCCGACCACCTGGCCCACCACCGTATTACCCTTGTTTGCAATATCGGACGCATTCGCGGCCAGCGCGCTTGCCTGGCGCGCATTGTCCGCATTCTGCTTCACGGTGCCGGTCAGTTGCTCCATGCTCGACGCGGTTTCCTGCAGCGCAGCGGCCTGTTCCTCGGTACGCGACGACAGGTCGATGTTACCGGCCGCGATCTGGCGGGCCGCGGTGGCGATCGATTCGCTGCCGCCGCGCACGGTGCGCACCGTGTCGACGAGCCCGCGCTGCATCCTCGCGAGGCCTTCCAGCAACTGCCCCATCTCGTCGCGCCGATCGACGACGATCGGCCGGCGCAGGTCGCCCGCGGCGATCGCGTCGAAATGCGACAGCACATCGGCAATCGGGCGGCCGATCGCGCGGCTCAGCGTCAGCCACGACAGCGCCGCGGCCCCGATGCCGGCCAGCAGCACGACGATCGACAGCACGCGCATCGTCTCGAACACCGATTCCGCCCGATCGAAGCGCGCCTGCGCATTGGTGAACTGAAAGTTGCGCAGCGCTTCGCCGGCCACGGCCAGTTCGTTATAGCGCGCCTGAAGCTGCTTCGCGCCGTCGCCGATCCGGTCGTGATCGCCCGTGCCGATCGCGCTCGCGAACGCGTCGCAGGTATCCTGCAGCACCTTGCGCCGGGCGACGACGTCCTGGGCGAGGCGATCCTCATCGGCGCCGCGCGGCAGCGCGAGGTACTTCTGCCACCATGCGTCGGATTGCGTGCGCATCGCGCGGCTGCGCTCGATGGCAGCCGTGGAATCGGGCGTGCCGACAAGCAGCGCCGCCCGGTCGAGTGCGAGGCGCTCGCGCGCGGCGAACATTTCCGCGACCGACACGTCGACCGCGCTCGGCATCTGGTTCGTGAAAATCTCGCGCGTCGAATCGTTCGAACGCGTCATTCCGTACAGACCGAGCACGCCGGTGATACCCAGCAGTACCGCCAGAAACGCCATCGTCAAACCGATGCGCGCACGAATCGTCAGGTTCCTGAACACCATCATCCATCCTGTATTGCGTCGTCATGAACGGGCCTCGCCCGTTGGCTCGAAGCATTGCTTCACTCGGTGCATTTACGACCGTGTGGCGCATAACTTGATGGTTTTGGCGTCATTATTTCGAATTATTCGTCTGTTTATTACAAACGACTGAATAATTGACGCAATTCGGGTCGGAATGGCGAAAAGGAGAAGGCGCACCGGTACGCGGCCGTCTGTCTCGTGCGACGGACGGGCCGCGTAGCGGAACCGGAAAGCGGTGATCCGGCCCTAGTCGGCCAGTTCGATGCGGCTCGGAATCGACGGCTGCGCGCCTGCGCGCGTGACCGACAGCGCCGCCGCGCGTTGCGCGAAGCGGATGGCCGTGTCGACGTCCGCGCCGGCCGCGAGCCGTGCGGAAAAGCCGCCGATGAAGGTGTCGCCGGCCGCCGTCGTGTCCACCGCCTGCACCGCCGGCGCCGGATAGTGTCGCGCGGCGCCGTCGGCCGTCAACGCGAGCACGCCGCGCGCACCGAGCGTGACCAGCACGTTGCGCGCGCCGCCGGCCTGCAGCAAGCGCGCGGCGGCTTCGGCCTCCGCCGGGTCGCGCACCGGCAGCCCGGTGAGCGCGGCCGCCTCGACCTCGTTCGGGATCAGGTAATCGACGAGCGGCAGCCAGCCGTCCGGCAGCGGCGCGACGGCCGGGGCCGGATTGAGCACCACCGTGCGGCCGAGCCGGCGCCCGGCCGACAAGGCAGCGAACACTGCGTCCGGCGGCGTCTCGAGCTGGCAGATCAGCACGTCGGCCGCCGCGAGCGCGGCCTCGTGCCGGGCAATCGTGTCGGTCGTGACCTCGCCGTTGCCGCCGGCGACGATCACGATCGCGTTCTGGCTCGCATCGTCGACGACGATCAGTGCGACGCCGGTCGACGCCGACGCGCTCGTCGCGAGCCCCGTGCAGTCGATTCCCTCGACCTCGAGGCCCGCTCGCAGTGCCGCGCCGTGCGCATCCGCGCCGACGCAGCCGATCATCGCGACGTGCGCGCCAAGCCGGGCGGCGGCGACGGCCTGGTTGCCGCCCTTGCCGCCCGCTGCCTGCGCGAACGCGTGCCCGGCCAGCGTTTCGCCTGGCAGAGGCAACCGCGGCGCCCGCACGACGAGATCCATGTTGAGGCTGCCGACCACCGTCACGCGGCCGGCGCCCGTGGCGGTCGCCGTCATGCGCGAGCGCCCGGCGCGGCCGGCTCGCGATAGACCGCCGTCGATTCGCGCAGCACGAGGCGCGGCGACACGACGCGGCGGCGGCTCGGCACGGCGCTCGAACCGCCGCCGATCCGTTCGATCAGCGTCTGCGCGGCCATTTCGCCGAGCGCGCGCACCGACTGGCCGACCGTCGACAGCGCCGGATACGTGTAGCGGGAAAATTCGATGTCGTCGAACCCGATGATCGAGCAGTCGTCGGGCACGCGCATCCCGCGCTCGGCCGCCGCGCGCAGCGCGCCGACCCCCATCAGGTCGTTGCCCGCGAAGATCGCGCTCGGCCGCACCGATTCGAACAGCCGCGACGCCGCGTGATAGCCGCCTAGGCACGAGAAATCGCTTTCGGCGATCGCGCCCGGCACGATGTCGACCCCGCGCTCGGCCATCGCACGGATGAAGCCGTGCACGCGCATCGCGCTGACGGCGGTGTCGGTCGGCCCGGTGATGCAGCCGATCTTAGCGTGCCCGAGTTCGAGCAGATGGCGCGTGGCCAGATACGCGCCGCGCTCGTGGTCGATCTGTACGAGATCGGCCGCGAGCCCCTCGATGTTGCGATCGACGACGACGAGCGGCGCGTGGATATCGGCGAGCGTCTGCGCGAGCACCGCGTCCTCGCCCGCCGACGCGACGATCAGACCGTCGATGCGCTTTTCCTGCAGCACGCGCAGGTAATTGCGCTGCTTCACGGGATCGTCGTCCGAATTGCAGAAGAACACGCAATAGCCGTTGGCTGCGCACTGATCCTCGATGCCGCGCGCAAGCTCCGCGAAGTATGGATTCGTGCTGTTCGGCACGACGAGGCCGATGGTCGCCGTCGCCCGCGCCTTCAGCGAGCGCGCCACGGCCGACGGCACGTAATTCAGCTCGCGGATCGCGCCCTCGACCTTCGCACGCACATCCGCGGACACCGGCCGCGAATTGTTCACCACGTGCGAGACGGTCGTAAACGACACGCCCGCCATGGCCGCCACATCCTTGATCGTCGCCATTTCCCGTTTCTCTCTGGTCTGTTCTGTGTGTCTTCTTACCGCACGCGCGTACGCCGGCTGCGATACGTATCGAGCACGACCGCCACCACGATCACCGCACCCGTGATGATCCGTTTCGTCGGCTCGTTCGCACCGATCTGCGCCAGCCCCGCGGCCAGCACGGAGATGATCAACACGCCGAAGAACGTGCTGATCACCGAGCCGCGCCCGCCCATCAGGCTCGTGCCGCCGATCACGACGGCGGCGATGACCTGCAGTTCGAGGCCCGCGCCCGCGTTCGGATCGGCCGCCTCGAGCCGCGAAATCTGGAACAGCGACGCGAGCCCCGCGAGCGCGCCCATCAGTGCGAATACGAGAATTTTATACGGCCGCGGGTTAACCCCTGCAAGTCGCACCGCTTCCTCGTTCGTGCCGATCCCGATCAGATAGCGCCCGAACACCGTGCGCGTGAGCACGAACTGGGCCGCGATCATCACCGCGACCGCGATCAGGAACGCCGGCGAGATGCCCAGCGCGATCGGGTTCGACAGGAAATCGAACGCGTCGCCGATATACGCGGTGCGCGAATTCGTCAGCTGGTACGCGAGGCCGCGAGCGGCCTCCAGCACGCCGAGCGACACGATGAACGACGGAATCCGCCAGCCGACCGTGACGGCGCCGGTCAGCGTGCCCGTCGCGGTTGCGACCGCGATCCCGATCAGCGCGGCCGGCAGCGGCCCCCACTGCCATTTCAGCGCGGCGACGCTGACCATCGACGCGGCGAGCGCGAGCACCGAGCCGACCGACAGGTCGATCCCTGCGATGATCAGCACGAAGGTCATCCCGACCGACATCACGACGAGATCGGGAATCTGGTTCGCGATCGTGCTGAACGTGTCGTAGGTCAGGAAGTGCGCGCTCAGCACCGAAAACAGCGCGATCATCGCGGCCAGCGCGCCGGCGAGCCCGAGATAGTTCGACAGGCCGAGCCGCGTGCCGGACAGCGTGCGCGCGCGGCGCCCCGTCACGTCCTGCTGCGCGCCTGCGTCGGTCGGGGATACGGGAGGCTGGGTCATTGCTGTGGTCCTGTCGTCGAAGTGCCCGGAGCGGCGCCGCGCGCCTGCCCCGCATCCGGATGCTGCATGGCGGCCGCCGGCGTCTCGCGGCCGAAGCCGGCGAACGCCGCGGCCAGCAGCGCATCCTGGGTCCAGTTGCCGCGCTCGAACACGGCCGTCATGCGGCCGGCCGACATCACGCCGATCCGGTCGCAGATCAGCATCAGCTCGCGCAGGTCGCTCGATACGACCACGAGCGCGCGGCCTTCGCGCGCGAGCGCGCCCATCAAAGTGTAGATCTCGAATTTGGCGCCGACGTCGATCCCGCGCGTCGGCTCGTCGAACAGCAGCACGCCCATGTCGCGCGCGAGCCAGCGGCCGATCACGACCTTCTGCTGGTTGCCGCCCGACAGTTCGCCGACCGGCTGCGTCGCCCCGTGCGTGCGGATTCGCAGCGCGTCGATCTGCTGCTCGGCGAGCGCGGTCTCGCGCACCGAATCGACGATGCCGCCGCGCGCGAGCCGGTCGAGCTGGCCGAGCGACACGTTCGCTGTAATCGACTGCGACAGCAGCAGCCCTTCGCCCTTGCGATCCTCGGTGATCAGCGCGATGCCCTGCTGCACCGCATCGACCGGCGACGCGATCCGCACCGGCTTCAGCGGCTGGCCCACCGCGATCGTCCCGGCATCCGGCGTGTCGGCACCGTAGATCAGCCGCAGCAGCTCGGTGCGACCCGCGCCGATCAACCCCGAGATGCCGAAGATCTCGCCCGCGCGTACCTCGAGCGACACGTCGCGCACGGCCGTCCCGCGCGTGAGGCCCGACACCGCGAGCCGCGGCGCACCGAAACGACGTTCGCCGAGATCGATATGTTCGCCGATCTCGCGCCCGACCATCAGCGTGACGAGCCCGTCGGACGTGGTCGCCGCCATGTCGCCCGCATGCACGAGCCGGCCGTCGCGCAGCACCGCGACGCGCTCGGCGACGCGCGCGAGTTCCTCGAGCCGGTGCGAGATGTAGACGATCGCGACGCCGCGCGCCTTCAGCCGGTCGATCTGCTCGAACAGCAGCTCGACTTCGCGCGCGGTCAGCATCGCGGTCGGCTCGTCGAGAATCAGCACGCGGCAGTCGCCGATCAGGTTGCGCGCGATCTCGACCATCTGCTGGTGGCCGATGCCGAGCGCGCCGACCGGCGTATCCGGATCGACCGCGTCGAGCCCGACCTGCGCCATCGCCGCGCGCGCGTCGTCGCGCAGCCGCGCGCGATCGATGATCCCGAAGCGCCGCGGCAGGCGGTTCAGGAACAGGTTTTCGGCGACGCTCAGCGTCGGCAGCAGGTTCAGCTCCTGCATCACCATGCGCACGCCGAGCGCCTCGGCCTGCGTGCGGCTCGCCGGCGCATAGGCGTGGCCGCCGAGCTGCATCGTGCCGGCAGTCGGGTCGACGAGCCCGCCGATGATCTTCGACAGCGTGCTCTTGCCGGCACCGTTCTCGCCCGTCAGCGCGAGCGCCTGGCCCGCGTCGAGCGTCAGCGTGACGTCGGCGAGCACGGGTTCGGCATAGGTCTTGCCGATGCCGGATACGGACAGCACGGGGTGGGCTGAACGTGAGGGTTGGAAGGTCGGTTCCATCGCGATCCTGGTTGCGGCCGCGCGCACGGGGCGCGCGGATATGACGCTCACAAGTGCATGTGCATGCAGTGGCCGTGATCGCGCTCACACCGGATAACGGCCGCCGCGCCGGATTCTTGAGGGCGGCAGCCGGACCGGTGCGGCGTTACTTCGTCACGAGATCCACCGGCGTCTCGACCACGCCGGACATGTCGGCCTGCTTGCGATGCTCGGCGATCGCCTTGAGCGCCGTGTCGATGCCGAATACGGCCTGCTTCGCCGCGTACTGGTCGGCGGTCGCGAGCACGCGGCCGTCCTTCAGCATCGGCTTGATCGCGTTGATGTTGTCGTAGCCGACCACGAGCACCTTGCCCTGCTTGCCGGCCGCGCGCACGGCAGACACGGCGCCGATCGCCATGTTGTCGTTGCCGCACAGCAGCGCCTTCAGGTTCGGGTATTCGTTGAGCATCGCGGCAGCCACCGCATTGCCCTTGTCGATCTCCCATTCGCCCGACTGCACCGACACGACCTTCATCCCGCCCGCCTTCATCGCGTCCTGGAAGCCGGCCGTGCGCTGCTGGGCGTTGGTGGTCGTCGACACGCCTTCGACGATGCCGACCTGGTCGCCCGCCTTCAGCCGCTTCGCGAGGTAATCGCCGACCTTGCGCGCGCCCTTGCGGTTGTCCGGGCCGACGAACGGCACGTTCAGGTTCTTCGACTTCAGCACGTCGGGATCGAGCCGGTTGTCGATGTTCACGACGACGATGCCTGCGTCGACGGCCTTCTTCACGACCGGTACGAGCGCCTTCGAATCGGCCGGCGCGAGCACGATCGCATCGACCTTCGAGACGATCATCTGCTCGACGATGCGGATCTGGTTCGCGGTGTCGGTCTCGTCCTTGATGCCGTTGGTGACCAGGTCGAACTGGTTCGCGTTGTGTTTCTGGTATTCCTTCGCGCCCGTTTCCATGGTCAGGAAGAACTCGTTGGCAAGCGACTTCATCACGAGTGCGACCTTCGGCTTGGCCGCGGATTGCGCGTGGACAGCCGGTGCGGCGGCCACCGCGACGGCGGCGAGCGCGGCGGTCAGGAAGCGACGGCGAAAGCGGACATTCATACACATCTCCTGGCGACTGGCCCGAAGGGCCGGATTGTTGTTCGGTTGTTGTTTTAATGTGAGCAAACGTTTGCGCCACACTACCCGGGCAATGGCCATCGATGCTGCTGTCGGTACCACGGAATGGAAGCAAGGCAGACGGCCGACTGCCTGGCGCGCGCTGTCGTCGACGCGCCACCGCCGGCGGGACGCCGGCGGAGTGAAGGCTATGCTGTACCGATTCGCTTCGGCGCGCAACCTGTCTGATCAATATTTAAGGGTTTATTCGGAGCGCGCGAGCGCGCTTCACGACGCGCAAATGCGACAGTCGCGATGCCGAAGGCGGCTCGCCGACGCGCGTCGCCGGCGGGCCGATGATGAAGCGGTTCGGCGCGAACGACGCGATCGGCACGCGGATCGCCGGCATCCACCGATCCGATATGTGGTCGACTGTGACTGAACCGGCGATTCGTATCGCGCTGCTTCGTGAATGAGGATGGTTGCCGATCGTGCGTTCCGCACCGAGATTCGGCGTTGCAGATCGTTCTTGTTTTTCCGTGGGCACGGAAACGCGTGCCGGTCGTCCTGACGCGACGCACCCGGATGTCTCGGCCGATGATTCGGACGCGCCGGCGGCAATCCCCGCCGCCGCCCGGTGCGGTGTACGGCAGGCTATGCGCGGCGCGTGTCGCGCACCGTCCGCGGCATCTGCCCGGACGGCGTGCGACATGCGCCATCAAACGGCTTCGCGCAACAGCCCCGCGATTTCCGCTTCGTTCAGATGCGGCGCGAACATTTCGATCAGCCGGTACGCATACGCGCGCAGGAATGCGCCCTTGCGCAGGCCCACCCGCGTCGTGCTCGCCTCGAACAGGTGCTGCGTGTCGAGCGCGACGAGCCCCGTGTCGCGCTGCGGATCGTAGGCCATCGCCGCGACGACGCCGATCCCCATTCCGAGCTCGACGTAGGTCTTGATCACGTCCGCGTCGATCGCGGTCAGCACGACGTCGGGCACGGCGCCCGCCTGCGCGAACGCCTGGTCGATGTGCGAGCGGCCCGTGAAGTCCTGGTCGTACGTGATGATCGGGTACTCGGCAATCTCCTCGAGCGTCAGGTTCTCGCGGCCGACGAGCGGATGGCCCTTCGGCACGACGACCGTGTGGTGCCACGAATAGCACGGGAACGTGACGATGTCCGGATAGCGGTCGAGCGCCTCGGTCGAGATACCGAGATCGGCCTCGCCGTTCAGGATCATCTGCGCGATCTGCTGCGGGCTGCCCTGGCGCAGCGCGAGATGCACCTTCGGGAACACGTCGGTGAATTGCCGGATCACCTTCGGCAGCGCGTAGCGCGCCTGCGTGTGCGTCGTCGCGACGACGAGGTGGCCGCTGTCCTGATCGGCGAACTGGCGCGCGACGCGGCGCAGGTTCTCGGCGTCCAGCAGCATCCGCTCGATCAGCTGGTGCACCGCCTTGCCCGGCTCCGTGAGTCCCGTCAGCCGCTTGCCGCGCCGAATGAAGATGTCGACGCCCAGCTCATCTTCCAGATCCTTGATCTGTTTCGACACGCCCGACTGCGACGTATACAGCACGTTCGCGACTTCCGTCAGGTTCATGTTCTGGCGCACCGCTTCGCGCACGAACCGCAATTGCTGAAAATTCATGGGTATGCCTCTTAGGCTGTCGTTGTTTGATTGTCGAATCGGAGCGAATCCCGCCCTCTGCCCTGCATTGTCTCGTCAACGTGCGGGAAACACCCGCACGGCGCGCGGCACGGCCGTCGCGCCGTCGCCGACCTGCAGCGAAAGCGCCCGCCATGCGTCGCGGTCGAGTTCCGCCTCGAGCGCGCCGCCCGCGCGCGCCTCGAGCTCCACGCGCACCGAACCGCCGAGCGGAATCACGCGCCGCACGTCCACCGCTATGCCGTCGCGGTGGCCTTCGCCCGCCGGCCACAGCTGCAGATCGTGCGGCCGCACGTAAGCGTTCGCGGGGCCCGCGAAGTCGGCGTCGACCTCGATCGGCGCAGCCGCACCCTCGGCGACGAAGCCACGCCCGGCAACCGTGCCCGGCAGCCGGTTCGCCGCGCCGAGGAACTCGTACACGAACGCGCTTTGCGGATGATCGTAGACGTCCTGCGGGCTGCCGACCTGCTCGACGTGGCCGCGGTTCAGCACGACGATGCGATCGGCCACTTCGAGCGCCTCTTCCTGGTCGTGCGTGACGAAGATCGTCGAGATGTGCAGGTCGTCGTGCAGGCGACGCAGCCAGCCGCGCAGTTCCTTGCGGACCTTCGCGTCGAGCGCGCCGAACGGCTCGTCGAGCAGCAGCACCTTCGGCTCGACCGCGAGCGCGCGGGCGAGCGCGATGCGCTGGCGCTGGCCGCCCGACAGCTCGGACGGGTAACGCTGCGCGAGCCAGTCGAGCTGCACGAGCTTGAGCAGCTCATGCACCTTGTCGCGAATCGCGGCTTCCGACGGCCGCTCGCGGCGCGGTTTCACGCGCAGCCCGAACGCGACGTTCTCGAACACCGTCATGTGGCGGAACAGCGCGTAGTGCTGGAACACGAAGCCGACCTGGCGGTCGCGTGCGCCGACCGACGCCACGTCGAGCCCCTGCAGCACGACCTGGCCGGCGTCCGCGTGCTCGAGGCCCGCGATCACGCGCAGCAGCGTGGTCTTGCCGCAGCCGGACGGCCCGAGCAGCGCGACCAGTTCGCCGGGCGGAAAGTCGAGCGACACGTTGTCGAGCGCCGTGAAATCGCCGAAGCGCTTCTGAAGGTTACGGACGGTGATACCCATTCTGGTTGCCTCTTTACGATTTCGACGAAACGGCGCCGACAGGGCCGGCATGTGCGGGAACGGCGTCGTGCGCGTCGGCCAGTTCGGCCGCGAGATGACGCTCGGCGATCAGCTTGAGCGCGAGCGTGACGAGCGCGAGCAGCGCCAGCACCGACGCCACCGCGAACGCCGCCGCGAAGTTGTATTCGTTGTACAGGATCTCCACGTGCAGCGGCATCGTGTCGGTCACGCCGCGGATGTGGCCGGACACGACCGACACCGCGCCGAACTCGCCCATCGCGCGCGCATTGCACAGGATCACGCCGTACAGCAGGCCCCATCTCACGTTCGGCAGCGTCACGCGGCGGAAGATCTGCCAACCCGACGCGCCGAGCACGCGCGCGGCCTCTTCCTCGTCGGTGCCTTGCGCCTGCATCAGCGGAATCAGCTCGCGCGCGACGAACGGGAACGTGACGAAGATCGTCGCGAGCACGATGCCCGGCACCGCGAAGATGATCTGGACGTCGTGATCCTGCAGCCACGGCCCGAGCCATCCCTGCGCGCCGAACAGCAGCACGTACACGAGGCCCGAGATCACCGGCGACACCGAGAACGGCAGGTCGATCAGCGTCGTCAGCAGCGCCTTGCCGCGGAATTCGAACTTCGCGATCGCCCACGATGCGCACACGCCGAACACGAGGTTCAGCGGCACCGCGATCGCGGCGACGGTCAGCGTCAGCTTGATCGCCGACCACGCATCGGGATCGGCCAGCGATTCGAGATAGAAGCCGACGCCCTTGCGCAGCGCCTCGACGAACACCGCGGCGAGCGGGACGACGAGGAAGAACGCGAGGAACGCCAGCGCGATGCCCGTGAGCAGCCAGCGCACGACGCGCGATTCGCTGACGGGGTCGAGCCGCTTCGCGGCGCGCGCGGTGGGCGACGGGGTTTTCAGCACGACGGTGGCCTCCTGGCTCATTGCTGGCCTCCTGCGGCGACGGCGCTGACGGCGACGGGCGCCGGACCGCTCGCGCCCTTGCTCGTCCTGCGCTGCAGATACCACTGCAGCGTGTTGATCAGCAGCAGCATCAGGAACGACACGACCAGCATCACGACCGCCAGCGCAGTCGCGCCCGCGTAGTCGTACTGCTCGAGCTTCGTGATGATCAGCAGCGACGTGATCTCGGATTTCATCGGCACGTTGCCGGCGATGAAGATCACCGATCCGTATTCGCCGAGCGCGCGCGCGAACGCGAGCGCGAAACCGGTGAGCAGCGCCGGCAGCACGGCCGGCAGCACGACGCGCCGGAACGTCAGCCAGCGCGACGCGCCGAGGCATGCGGCGGCTTCTTCCTGCTCGCGCTCGAAATCCTCGAGCACCGGCTGCACGGTGCGCACGACGAACGGCAGCCCGATGAAGGTCAGCGCGACCAGCACGCCGGCCGGCGTGAACGCGATCTTGATGCCGAGCGGCGCCAGATACTGGCCGACCCAGCCGTTGGTCGCGTAGACGGCCGCGAGCGAGATGCCGGCCACCGACGTCGGCAGCGCGAACGGCAGGTCGACGATCGCATCGACGAGGCGCTTGAAGGGGAACGTGTAGCGCACCAGCACCCACGCGACGAGGAAGCCGAACACGGCATTGATCAGCGCGCCGCCGAACGCGGCCGAGAACGTCAGCCGGTACGACGCGAGCACGCGCGGCGACGTGACGGCAGTGACGAACTGCTCCCACGACAGCGTCGCGGTCTTCAGGAACGTGGCGGCGAGCGGAATCAGCACCACGAGGCTCAAATAGGCCACCGTGATGCCGAGTGTCACGCCGAAACCGGGCAGCGCGCTCGGCTTGCGAAAGGTGTACGTCGTCATCGGATGCTCTTGCTGGGTCGATGCTGCTCATGGGCCCGACGCAAACGCCGGCGCAGTGAATCGCGCCGGCGGCCCGTCGGGGATGCAGCGCGCTGTCGTGGCGCGCCGCTTGTCGTTATGGCGTTACTGCGGCTTGTAGATCGAATCGAACACGCCGCCGTCCGCGAAATGCGTCTTCTGCGCATTCGTCCAGCCGCCGAACGTGTCGTCGACCGTGTACAGCTTCAGCTTCGGGAACTGCCTGGTCAGCTCCGCCGGCACGTTCTTCGAACGCGGCCGGTAATAGTTGCGCGCCGCGATTTCCTGGCCCTGCGGGCTATACAGGAAATTCAGGTAGGCCTCGGCCAGCTTGCGCGTGCCCTTCTTGTCGACCACCTTGTCGACCACCGCGACGGGCGGCTCGGCCAGGATGCTCACCGACGGCACGACGATCTCGAATTTGTCGGTACCGAATTCCTTGACCGACAGGAACGCCTCGTTTTCCCACGCGATCAGCACGTCGCCGATCCCGCGCTGCACGAAGCTCGTCGTCGCGCCCCGCGCGCCCGAATCGAGCACGCCGGCGTTCTTGTAGAGCTTCGTGACGAATTCCTTCGCCGTCTGCTCGTTGCCGCCCGGCTTGTGCAGCGCGTATGCCCACGCGGCCAGGTAGTTCCAGCGCGCGCCGCCCGAGGTCTTCGGATTCGGCGTGACGATCGAGATGCCCGGCTTGGTCAGGTCGTCCCAGTCCTTGATCCCCTTCGGATTGCCCTTGCGCACGAGGAACACGATCGTCGACGTATACGGCGACGCGTTGTCGGGCAGACGCTTCTGCCAATCCTTGTTCACCAGCCCCTTGTTCGCGAGCGCGTCGATGTCGTACGCCAGCGCCAGCGTGACGACGTCGGCCTGCAGGCCGTCGAGCACCGAGCGCGCCTGCGCGCCCGATCCGCCGTGCGACTGCTTGAAGTTGACGGTTTCGCCCGTCTTCGCCTTCCACTCCTTGCCGAACGCCTGGTTGAAATCCTGATACAGCTCGCGCGTCGGGTCGTACGACACGTTCAGGAAAGTCGTATCGGCCTGCGCATGCGTCGCGACGCCCAGCGCCGCCGCCGCGCCCAGCGCGAGTGTTGCGATCAGGCGGCCCACCCCGCCCACCAGCCCCGTATTGCGCTTCGCCATCCTTGGTTCTCCAGTGTTGTCGGTATTGCGATGTCGGGCCAGTCTAGCGAACGGGTTACATGATTAAAAATAATCGTTCCTCATTTTTTAATACTCAAAAGTGCTAACGCATACGGGACGGACGGTTGCGGCGGACAAACCGGCGTCCGGGCGTCGCGAAATCGCGCCGGAACCGGCGCGATCGCGTCGAACCTCAAGTAACACTTGAAATTCACCAAGTACTGTATAAAAATACAGCTCACTGTCTATCCATACAGTTGAGCCATGACCAAACTCACCGCCCGTCAGCAGCAAGTGTTCGACTTGATCCGTCGCGCGATCGAGCGCTCCGGATTCCCGCCCACCCGCGCCGAGATCGCGGCCGAACTGGGCTTCAGCTCGCCGAATGCGGCCGAGGAGCATCTGCGCGCGCTGGCACGCAAGGGCGTGATCGAGCTGGCCGCCGGCGCATCGCGCGGCATCCGGCTGCTCGGCATCGACGACACCCCGCACCAGTTCACGCTGCCGCACGCCGGCCTGATGCAACTGTCGCTGCCGCTCGTCGGCCGCGTCGCGGCCGGTAGCCCGATCCTTGCGCAGGAGCACATCTCGCAGCATTACGCATGCGATCCCGCGCTGTTCACCAGCAAGCCCGACTACCTGCTGAAGGTGCGCGGCCTGTCGATGCGCGACGCCGGCATTCTCGATGGCGACCTTCTCGCCGTGCAGAAACGCACGGAAGCGAAGGACGGCCAGATCATCGTCGCGCGTCTTGGCGACGACGTCACGGTCAAGCGCCTGATGCGCCGGCCCGGCGGCCTCGAGCTGATCGCGGAGAACCCGGATTACGAAAACATCTTCGTCAAGGCCGGCAGCGCGGATTTCGCGCTGGAAGGCATCGCCGTCGGGCTGATCCGCTCGGGCGAACTCTGACATTCCATCTCGCCAGGAGAACATCATGGAACGCCTTGCCCGCCTGCTGCCTTTCCGTCAATTCGGTCGCCTGCGTCATCTGCGCGGCCGCACGCCATGCGCACCGCTGTCCGCGGCGGCGCCAGTGCAAGAAGAAGTCGCAGTCGAACGGCAGGCGTCCCTGCTGCCGTCAGCGCTTCCCGCATTCGCGCGGGTATCGCTGAATGCCGGTCTGAATCACGCGGAACCCGCACGCCGAGCGCCGGTGCGCGTCTATCACGGTCGCTCGCGCCTGATCATGGTGGGTACGATCGATGCCGTGTGCCGCATGATCGATCGCTGCATTGCAGAGGAACGATCGGCCACGCCGGGCGGTCTCTGATTGCGGAACGTTCCCGCACCGGAGGCAACGTGACTGAATCGTCGCGCCGCGCACGGCGCCTCAAGCCCCTGCTGATCGTCGTGCTGGTCGTCGCCGTCATTGCGACGCTCGGCTATGCGTACGCGTCGCCGTATGTCGCGCTCGGCCGCCTGAAATCGGCGATCGATGCGCGTGATGCGCAGGCGATCAGCGAATATGTCGATTTTCCGTCGCTGCGCATCAGCCTGAAGCAGCAGGTCACGGAAGAGTTGATGCGTCGGATCGACGCCGTGAAGAAAAACAATCCGTTCGCGGTGATTGGCGCGCTGATCGGGTCTGCGCTGATCGGCCCGCTGGTCGATGCGTACGCGACCCCGGAGGGCGTGGCCGCGCTGATGAACGGATTGCCGCCACGCGGCAATCCGGGCGAGCGTCCGCCTGAGTGGTCGAACCCGCCGCCAGCAGGCAATGCACCCGGCAACACGCCTGCCGCACCGGCCGCCAATCCGGCGCCGGCAAGTGCCGGCGCACCGGGCGGCAACGCGGCCGCTTCGGCGGCATCGTCGCCGGCACCGGCACCCGCGCCCGCGCCCGCGCCCGCCGCACCGGCCAGCCCGAGCGAAGCAACGCCAGCGCCGCACCAGCAGCAAACCAGCGCGGGCTACCGAAATATCGATGAATTCGTCGTGACGTATCAGCGCAGCGCCGACGGCACGCGTTATGCGGCGATCTTCCACCGCTTCGGACTGTTCTCGTGGAAATTGTCCGGCATCGACCTGCATGCATAGCAGGCCGCGCTCGACACGCGCCCTGCCGGTGCAGTGCAACGCCTGACCGACATGCATCGCCGGTCAGGCAGCCATCCGGCCTTTAGATCATTTGCCGCTCGCGATGGTCGCTTCACGCTCGCGTGCGATTTCGGCCTTCTGCTCTTCCGCCGACGAACACGCCACCAGAATGCTGCAGTTCACGCGATCGAGCAGTTGCGTGTTGCCCGACCCCATCCACCATCTCGACAATCCGCTGCGGCACCGGTGCCCGACGACGACGAGATCGACCTTCAGCTCCGACGCGAGATTCGCGATTTCGTCGATCGGATAACCGAACGCGAAATGGCCCTCGGCCTGGACGCCGCGCTCGCGCAGCCAGTTCACGCCTTCCTGCAGAATTTCGCGCGCGGTTTCCTCGAAGCGGCCGCATGCGACATCGGTCAGCAAGCCTGCACTTTGCGCAATGCTCGAACGCATGTCGACGACCGACAGCAAATGCGTTTCGGCCTTCAGGTCCATCGCGAGATTGGCGCCGCAACGCAGCGCCTTGCGCCCCTCGAGCGTGCCGTCGTAACACAGCAAAATCTTGTTGTAGCTAGCCATGGAGCCTCCCTATCGCAACAACGAGCCTACGCATTCATCATGGTGCGCCGCAATTCAGGACGCAAGGGATGGAAAACGCTGATTCGCCCCGCGCGGCGCGTGCGCGATGATGCGGTGCACGATCGGTGCGCACCTGCATCGCACCGTGCAGGCATGCGCTGAAGCGATGCAGCCGATGCACTAGAATGGCCCGTTCCATCTCGAGCGGGCCGCGTCGCGCCGGCATCGTGTGCTTCGACCATGCCCGTGTGACACGCATTCGCGCGATCCGTTCGCCAGCCCGCCACGCACCGGTAGCGGAACGCGCCCGCTTACAACGACAGCCCGCCCATGCCCGTCGCACCGATCGATTTCCGTAACGTCGAAAAGCACTATGGCGACAAGCTCGTCGTCGACGGTCTGTCCTTCAACGTGAAGGCCGGCGAATGCTATGGCCTGCTCGGGCCGAATGGCGCCGGCAAGACCACGACGCTGAAGATGCTGCTCGGCCTCGCGCATCCCGATGCAGGCGCCATTTCGCTGTGCGGCGAACCGGTTCCATCGCGTGCGCGACACGCACGCCGGCGGGTCGGCGTCGTCCCGCAGTTCGACAACCTCGACCCCGACTTCACGGTCCGGGAAAACCTGCTCGTGTTCAGCCGCTATTTCGGGATGTCGGCGCAGGCTGCACGCGCACTCGTGCCGCCGCTGCTCGAATTCGCGAAGCTCGAGAACAAGGCCGATGCGAAAGTCGGCGAGCTGTCGGGCGGCATGAAGCGCCGCCTTACGCTCGCCCGCGCGCTCGTCAACGATCCCGATGTGCTGGTGCTCGACGAGCCGACGACGGGCCTCGACCCTCAGGCCCGGCACCTGATGTGGGAGCGGCTGCGCTCGCTGCTCGCACGCGGCAAGACGATCCTGATCACCACGCATTTCATGGAGGAAGCCGAGCGCCTGTGCGATCGGCTGTGCGTGATCGAGGAAGGCCGCAAGATCGCCGAAGGCGCGCCGCACGCGCTGATCGAATCGGAGATCGGTTGCGACGTGATCGAGATCTACGGGCCCGATCCGGCCGCGCTGCGCGACGAGTTGTCGGCATTCGCGAAGCACACCGAGATCAGCGGCGAGACGCTATTCTGCTATGTGACCGATCCCGAGCCGGTCAGCGCACGACTCAAGGGCCGTACGGGGCTGCGCTATCTGCATCGCCCGGCCAATCTGGAGGATGTGTTCCTGCGGCTCACGGGCCGCGAGATGCAGGATTGATCGACCATGGACGTCCGTCACTATTCCGCCACCACGCCATCGGCCCCGCCGCGCGAATCGCGCTTCGCGATAGCGATGCCGGCGAACGCCAGCAACTGGATCGCCGTCTGGCGGCGCAACTATCTCGTGTGGCGCAAGCTCGCGCTCGCGTCGATGTTCGGCAATCTCGCCGATCCGATGATCTATCTGTTCGGGCTGGGTTTCGGGCTCGGCCTGATGCTCGGCCACGTCGACGGCGTGTCGTACATCGCGTTTCTCGCGGCCGGCACGGTCGGCTCGAGCGTGATGATGTCCGCGAGCTTCGAATCGATGTATTCGGGTTTCTCGCGGATGCACGTGCAACGCACGTGGGAAGCGATCATGCATACGCCGCTCGCACTCGGCGACATCGTGCTCGGCGAGATCGTCTGGGCGGCCAGCAAGGCGATGTTGTCGGGCGGCGCGATCATGCTCGTCGCGGGCGGGCTCGGCTACGCGCAGTTTCCGTCGATGCTCGCGGTGCTGCCCGTGATCGCGCTGGCCGGCCTCGCGTTTGCCAGCATCGCGATGATCGTCACGGCGCTCGCCCCGTCGTACGATTTCTTCATGTTCTATCAGACGCTTGTGCTGACGCCGATGCTGCTGCTGTCGGGCGTGTTCTTCCCGATCGCGCAGTTGCCGCCGCTCGCGCAGCACGCGGCGCAGGCGCTGCCGCTCGCGAACGCGGTCGAGCTGATCCGCCCTGCGATGCTCGGCCGGCCGGCGACCGACATCGCGTTGCACGTCGCGGTGCTCGCCGGCTACGCGGTCGGTGGGTTCCTGCTGTCCGCATGGCTGTTCCGGCGGCGGATGATGCGCTGACGGCCGGCGCACCGGCCGCCGGCTTCATGCGACGACATTACTCGTCGTCGTCGCTCCACGGAATTTCGACGTCGGTCAGGAACGCGACGGTCGCGAGCGGGCCGCCTTCCTGCCGGCCGAGCTTGCCGTCCGCGCGATGCCATTCGACGCGAAACTGCGTGCCCGGATCGTCGGCCAGCAGATAGACCGTGCGCAACTCTTCCTTGTCGGCTTCGTCCACCGGGCCGTCGAACGACACCAGCATCTTCTGCGGCCACAGGCCGTTGACGGGATCGTAAATCCGATCGCCTTGCGGAATGTCGATGCTGGCCTCGACACCGATCGTTGCGGAGGCCTCGATGATCATCGTGCCGAGTGCCTGCAGCACGGCAGTCGCCCGCGCGGAATTGGCCTGGCGGATCGCGAGATCGCCGCGCGTCAGCGCCTTTTCGAGTCGAGGATGGATCTTCGGTTGGGTCATGCGTTTTCCTGTTTGCTTCTTGTAAAAGGCGCCGCACACGTGAAGCGGCGGCGCCGGATGAATACGACGATGGCGCGCGACGGGCGCGCCGTTTGCATGCATCAGAACCCGAACGCGATCGCGAGCAAGCCGCTCGCGATCCCGAACACGACGACGAGCGCCGCGACGATCGCCAGCATGTAGGGCTTGAACGAACGCGCGAGCATCGCCAGCGACGGCACGCTGATCGGCGGCAGCGTCATCAGCAGCGCGGCGGCGGGGCCGACGCCCATGCCGAGCGACAGCATCGCCTGGATGATCGGCACCTCGCCGGCCGTCGGGATCACGAACAGCATGCCCGCAACCGCGAACGCGACGATCCAGCCGAGATGATTGCCGATGTCCGGGCCGATATGCGGGAACAGCCATGCGCGCGCGGCGCCGAGCAGCAGCACGAGCACGATGTATTCGGGCACGAGCCGCACGGCCATGCGCGCGAGCAGTTTCATCCAGCGGACGAACGGATTGCCGGCTGCGGCCTGCTCGGCCGCCAGCGCCGCGAGCTGCGCATCGTCGATGCTGCGGTCTTCGGGGCGCGCGATGCGGTTCAGCAGATAGCCGATCCCGAACACCATCGCGATGCCGAGCAAGATGCGCAGCGCGCTCCAGTGCCAGCCGAGCACGAAGCCCATGAACACCAGCGCCGCCGGGTTCAGCACCGTATTGCCGAGCCAGAACGCGACCGCGCCGCCCGGCGACGCGTGGCGCGCACGCAAGCCCGCCACGACCGGCGCCGCGCAGCACGTGCACATCATCCCGGGCAGCGACAGCAGCCCGCCCGCGGCGACGCTGCCGAATCCCGTGCGGCCGAGCACGCGCGCCACCCAGTGCGCGGGCAACAGCGCCTGTACGGCCGAGCCGAGCAGCAGGCCGAGCACCATCGCCTGCCAGATCGCCTTGCCGTACGCCCACGCATAGTCGAGCGCCGCCTTCAGCGACGGTTCGGGCGCGGCCGCGGACGTGCCCATCAGGATCGACTGGCCGATCGAATGGTGCTCGGCGGCAACGAACGCCTTGTTGTAGTACGGGAACCATTTCACATAGAACAGGCCCGCGACCGCGATCAGCAGGAAGGTCATCCAGCCGAACGCCGGAGTGGGTTGGGTGCGTGTGGTCGTCATCGTGCGGTGGTCGTCGATTGGTCTTTGTCGGTTTCGGATGTCGCGCCGGCGGCAAGCGCGGCCGATGCGGGCAGTCCGGCTCGCGCGAGTTCGGCCAGCAGCCTGCGCGCCTGATCGCGCACGTCGGCTGCGTTGGGCCGAAACGTGAACGTCAGCGCCCGGTTCGGCTTGTTGTACGTCGCGCGGTAAGTGCGCGCATAGGCGGGATCGTAATGCTTGTCGATCAGTTCGGCGAACAAATCGGCCCGCGCGCCGGCATCGATCAGCCCCTTCCAGCGCGTCACTTCTTCGCGGCTGTGCAGGCCGATCAGCCGATGAAGCTGCGCCTTGAACGCATCGGGTTCGTCGAACAGATGCGCGTAATCGTCGAGCAGGAACGCGATCCGCTCGTCGTGGGCCGCCTCGACCTGCACCCACGGCCCCGCGTGAAACGCGTCGATCAGCGCGATCGGTAACTGCACGAGGCCGATCCTGCGGCTTTCCGACTCGACGAACACCGGCCATTCGGGGTCGAAACGCCCGAGCGTCTCGACGAGCCCCGAATCGAACCCCTTTTGCGCCGGCTGTGGTTTGCCCGGCAGCGCGCCGAGCAGCGAGCCGCGATGGCATGCGAGCGCTTCGAGATCGAGCGTCTGCGCGCCCACGTCGCGCAGCGCGTTCAGCAGGCGCGTCTTGCCGCAGCCCGTATGGCCGACGAGCGCGATGTAGCGAAAGCGCGTCGGCAGCGAGTCGAGCGTCGCACACACCGATTGGCGGTACGCCTTGTAGCCGCCGTCGAGCTGGCGCGCCTTCCAGCCGATCAGGTTGAACCAGGTCGTCATCGAGCCCGAGCGCTTGCCGCCGCGCCAGCAATAGATCAGCGGCCGCCAGTTGCGCGGCCGGTCGGCGAACGTCGTATCGAGATGGCGCGCGATGTTGCGCGCGACGATCGCCGCGCCCACGCGCGTCGCCTCGTACGGCGATACCTGGCGGTACATCGTGCCGACGAGCACACGCTCTTCGTTGCTGAGCACGGGCGCGTTCAGCGCGCCGGGAATATGATCCTCGGCGAACTCGAGCGGCGTGCGCACGTCGATGATCTCGTCGAACTCGCCGGCGCGATCGAGGGTGACAATCAGGTTCTTCAATTTGGCGTCGAACAGGGGCGATACGGCTCGGGGAGCCGCATGGGCACGGAAGGCGGATTGACGATTATCTCACGGGCCGGCGTCCCGGGCGTCGCGCGGCGGTCGGCGGCGGCGAGGCGGCCTGCATCGCGTCGATCAGGTGGTCGCGGAACGCGCGCACCGACGCGGGCAGATCGCGCCCCGCCATCGTCTGCACCTGGATGCTGCGTTCGCGCAATTGCGGGTTCGTCACTGGCACGACGACGAAGCCGTCCGCATCGGAGCGATCGCGCACCGACAACAGCCCGGTGAACATCACCGCGCCCGTGCGCCGCGCGTAGCCGTACATCGCGGCGGTGTTGTTGCTCGTCAGTTCGGGCTCGAGCAGCAGCCCGTCGAGCGCGCACGCGATGTCGATCAACTGACGCACCGTCGTGCCGGCCTCGGGCAGCACGTGCGCGTGCCGCGCAACGTCGGCGAGCGACACCGCGTCGCGCGCCGCGAGCGGATGATCGTGCCGGACCAGCGCAAAGACCGGCGCGCGCTCGGTGTGGTCGACGCGCACGCCCTTCTCCGGCGCGAGGCTGAAGGTCAATGCGATGTCCGCATCGCCGTCGCGCACGCGCCGGGTCGCGTCCGCCGGCGACACGACCCACACGGTGAAATCGACGCCCGGGTGGCGCGCCTTGAAGCTCGCGAGCACGCCGGGCAGGAAATCGATCGCGAACCCCTCCGAGCACGCGATCTTCAGCAGGCTGCCGTGCAGCGCGTCGAGCCCGCCGATGTCCTTCATCACGTGTTCGGCCTCCAGCAGGCTGCGCTGCGCGAACGCCAGCAGCCGCTCGCCGGCCTCCGACAGCGCCATCCCGCGCGGCCGCCGCTCGAACAGCGGCGCGCCGAGCTCGCTCTCCAGTTTCGCGATCTGGCGGCTGATCGCCGACACGGCCACGTGCAGCCGCGCGGACGCGTCGCTGATCGAGCCGGTACGCGCCACCTCGACGAAATATCGCAACGCCAGACCATGCAGGAAAGCCGCCATCGTTCTGTCTCCGCGCCGCATCCGGTCGCGCTGCTTTGCCTTTTCGGCAAAGAAAGGTTCGAAATTCGATCATTGTGACAAAAAAACCGGCTTTCTAGAATCGATCGCACTTCACGTTGCGTACGCGGCCCGCGCGCAGCGAACCCTCGGAGGAGACACGATTTGAGCCGTACCGCCGCTATCCAGCACGCACTGAACCAGTTCGAGTCCGGTGCATTCTTCACGACCCTGAGCCGCCGCGTCGGCCTGCGCACCGAAAGCCAGGAAAGCGGCAGCGGCGCCGCGCTGCGCGCCTACCTGACCGACGAGATCGCGCCCGAGGCCGCCCGCCTCGGCTTCACGTCGCGGATCGTCGACAACCCCGTCGACGGCGGCCCGTTCCTGCTCGCGTCGCGCCACGAAGACGACGCGCTGCCGACCGTGTTGATCTACGGCCACGGCGACGTCGTGCGCGGCTACGACGCGCAGTGGCGCGCGCCGCTGTCGCCGTGGACGCTGACGGCCGACGGCGACCGCTGGTACGGCCGCGGCAGCGCCGACAACAAGGGCCAGCACTCGATCAACCTGGCCGCGCTGGCGAGCGTGCTCGCTGCACGCGGCGGCCGGCTCGGCTTCAACGCGAAGCTGCTAATCGAGATGGGCGAGGAAACCGGGTCGCCGGGCCTCGACGCGCTGTGCCGCCGGGAACGCGACGCGCTCGCGGCCGACGTGCTGATCGCGTCCGACGGCCCGCGCATCGCCGCCGCGCGCCCGACGGTATTTCTCGGCTCGCGCGGCGCGGTCAACTTCAAGCTGAGCCTGTACGCCCGCGACGGCGCACATCACTCCGGCAACTGGGGCGGACTGCTGCGCAATCCGGCGATCGTGCTCGCGCATGCGCTCGCGAGCCTCGTCGACGCGCGCGGCGCGATTCGCGTCGCGGGGCTGCGCCCGCCGCCGATCCCGGCTGCCGTGCGCGACGCGCTTGCCGATCTCTCCGTCGGCGGCGGCCCCGGCGACCCGGCGCTCGACGCCGACTGGGGCGAGCCCGGCCTGTCCGCCGCCGAGCGCGTATTCGGCTGGAACACGTTCGAGATTCTCGCGTTCAAGGCCGGCAACCCGGAGCATCCCGTCAACGCGATTCCGCCTGCCGCGTATGCGCACTGCCAGTTGCGCTTCGTCGTCGGCACCGACTGGGAAGCGCTGCATGCGCATCTGCGCGCGCATCTCGATGCGCACGGCTTCGCCGACATCGAGATCGACGTCGAACGCGGCGCACCGGCGACGCGCGTGCCGCCGGACGATCCGTGGGTCCGCTGGGCCGTCGCGTCGCTCGCGCGCACCACCGGCAAGAAGCCCGCGATCCTGCCGAATCTCGGCGGCACGCTGCCGAACGAGGTGTTTGCCGACACGCTCGGGCTGCCGACGCTGTGGGTGCCGCACTCGTACCCGGCGTGCTCGCAGCACGCGCCCGACGAGCATCTGCTCGCGAGCGTCGTCAGCGAGGGGCTGCAGATGATGGCCGGCCTCTTCTGGGATCTCGGCGACGACGCGCCGCCCGTTCGCCGCGCGGCAGCCGCCGCGGCCGGCGCCGCCCTGTAACGCGCTTCGCCCCTTTCACGGGACTGCACACACGATGAATACGACCACCCTGACCTCGCAGGACGCCGCGCACCCCAGCGCCGCGAAGATCCGCCGCATCATCTTCGCGGCGTCGATCGGCAACGCGCTCGAATGGTTCGACCTGATCGTCTACGGCTTCTTCGCGGTCACGATCGCCAAGCTGTTCTTCCCCGCCACGAGCGAAGCGACGTCGCTGATGCTGACGCTCGGCACGTTCGGGCTGTCCTACCTGATCCGGCCGATCGGCGGCTTCGTGCTCGGCGCGTACGCGGACCGCGCGGGCCGCAAGGCGTCGCTGCTGCTGTCGATCGCGATGATGATGGCTGGCACGCTGCTGATCGCGCTGATGCCGACCTACGCGTCGATCGGCATTCTCGCGCCGCTCGGGATCATGCTGTCGCGGCTGATGCAGGGCTTTTCAGCGGGCGGCGAATTCGCGAGTTCGACCGCGTTTCTCGTCGAGCATGCGCCGCAGCGGCGCGGTTTCATGTCGAGCTGGCAGTTCGCGAGCCAGGGCCTCGCGACGTTGCTCGCGTCGGGCTTCGGCGCGCTGCTGACGGCCACGCTGACTTCCGCGCAACTCGAAAGCTGGGGCTGGCGCGTGCCGTTCCTGTTCGGGCTCGCGATCGGTCCGGTCGGGCTGTACATTCGCCGCTACGTCGACGAAGGCGTCGAATTCAAGACGCAGGCGCGCTCCGACGCCCCGGTGCGTGAGCTGTTCGCGGCCCAGAAGTTGCGGCTGCTGCTGTCGATCGGCGCGCTCGTGATCTCGACCGCGATCAACTACATGATCCTGTACATGCCGACCTACGCGATCAAGCAGCTCGGGCTGCCGGCCTCGACGGGATTTGCGGCGACGCTCGCGACCGGCTTCGTGCTGACGCTCGTCACGCCGGTCGTCGGCCATCTGTCCGACCGCACCGGGCGGATCCGCATGATGGCGGTCGCCGCCGTGCTGATGCTCGTGACCGTGTGGCCGACGTTCGCATGGCTCACACGCCACGCGTCGTTCGCGACGATGCTCGCCGCACTGGTCTGGATCGGCGCGCTGAAGGCGATGTATTGCGGCGCGCTGCCGGCGCTGATGGCCGAACTGTTCCCGTCGCAGACACGCGCCACCGGGCTCGCGGTCAGCTACAACACCGGTGTCACGCTGTTCGGCGGCTTCGCGCCGTTCGTCATCACCTGGCTGATCAGCGCGACCGGCAACCGGCTGTCGCCGGCGCTCTATCTGATCGGGTGCGCGCTGCTGAGCCTCGCCGCGCTGTTCGTCGCACGCACGCGGCTGAAGATGCGCTGACGCGGGACACGACGGCGCAGCCATGCGCCGCCGACACGGCCCGTCGTGGCATCGCTGCCGCGCGGGCCGCGCGCCGTTTACGGCGCCGGATTCGGCTGCCGTTCGTGCAATGCGTCGATCTCGGCGAGGATCTCGTCGGACAGCGTCACGTCGATGCTGCCGATGTTCTCCTTCAACTGCTCGAGCGACGTCGCGCCGACCAGATTGCTGCGCACGAACGGGCGGCTGTTGACGAACGCGAGCGCCAGTTGCGCGGGCGACAGCCCGTGACGCCGCGCGAGCGCGACGTAACGCGACGTCGCCTCGATGGCCTGCGGCTTGCTGTAGCGCTGGAAGCGCTCGAACAGCGTGATGCGCGCGCCGGCCGGACGCGCGCCGTTCTCGTACTTGCCGGACAGCCAGCCGAACGCGAGCGGCGAATACGCGAGCAGGCCGACGCCGTCGCGATGCGTGAATTCCGACAGCCCGTTTTCGAACGTGCGGTTCAGCAGGCTGTACGGATTCTGGATGCTCGCGATGCGCGGCAGCCCGAGCCGCTCGGCCGCGTGCAGGAACTGCGCGACACCCCACGGCGTTTCGTTCGACACGCCGATCGCGCGCACCTTGCCGGCCTTCACGAATTCCGCGAGCACGCCGAGCGTTTCCTCGATCGGCACCGTGTACGCGTCGTCGACCCACGGATACGCGGGACGGCCGAACGTGGTCGTGCTGCGATCGGGCCAATGCAGTTGGTAGAGATCGACGTAGTCGGTCTGCAGGCGCTTGAGGCTGCCGTCGAGTGCTTCGGTCAGGTTCTTGCGGTCGAACTGGTTGCCCTCGCCGCGGATATGGCGCGGATTGTGCGGCTGCCGCGCCGGCCCCGCGATCTTCGTCGCGAGCACGATGCGGTCGCGCTGCGCGCGATGCTGCGCGATCCAGGTGCCGATGTATTGCTCGGTGCGGCCCTGCGTGTCCGGCTTCGGCGGCACCGGATACATCTCCGCGGCGTCGATCAGCGTCACGCCCTGCCCGAGCGCATAGTCGATCTGCTCGTGCGCGTCGCGCTCCGAATTCTGCTCGCCCCACGTCATCGTGCCGAGACCGATCAGGCTGACCTCGATGCCCGAATCGCCGAGTGTGCGGTATTCCATGCTGTTCCTGTCGCGTCGGTGGAAAGCAGGAACGCTATCACATCGAAGCGGTTGCTTCAGGCTGGCGCCGCGCACGCTTACAAGCGGCTTTTGGGCTGCCCGGCGCGCTCACGCGCCCGCTGCCCGGACGACGCTGCTGCCGCCCTCCGTCACTGCGGCCGCTGGATGAAGCAGGTCGCCGACGCATGCGCGACGATCTTGTCGTCCGGCGTCTTCAGCGTGCCCTCCGCGACGCCCAGCGAACGCGACAGGTGAATCACGCGCCCTTCCGCGATCAGGTCGACGTCGCGCGGCACGGGCCGCAGCATCTTCACGTGCAGATCGACGGTGCCGTAACCGACGCCCGCGTCGAGCATCGAATGCACCGCGCACCCGGTGACGGAATCGAGCACCGTCGCGGCGAACCCGCCGTGCACGCCGCCCAGCGGATTCAGGTGGCGGCCGTCCGCCCGCGCCGAAAACTTCACGTAACCGAGCTCGACGTCGAGCGGACGCATCGGGATCGTCTCCGAAATCGACGCAAGTGGCACGTCGCCCGACACGGCGGCACGCAGCAAATCGAGGCCAGACAGGGAAAGCGGATTCATCGGGTTGTCTCCGGGTTGAAAGCGCGTCGCCGCGCGAGTAAGTTCTAAATTGGAACCCATTATTGTCAACGATGCCGGCCGTTGTCAACGCGGCTGCGCCCGTTGCAACCGAAGGCGGGTTCTATAATCGAACCCGCTATTTCGCTGAACCGCCGCAAGACCGCCGCAAGAGGCAAGAGACTCGACGATGAAATGGGATGACATCGGCACGCTGAACTGTTCGGTCGCGCGCACGCTCGCCGTGCTCGGCGACCGCTGGACCATGCTGATCCTGCGCAACGCCTTCCTCGGCTGCCGCCGCTTCGATGCATTCCAGGCCCAGCTCGGCCTGACGCGCCACGTGCTGGCCGAACGGCTGGCGCGGCTCGTCGACGAAGGCGTGCTCGCCAAGCGCGCATATCACGAACGCCCGCCGCGCTTCGAATACCGGCTGACGGAAAAAGGCCGCGACCTCTACCCGGCGCTGCTCGCGCTGATGGCGTGGGGCGATCGCTGGAAGGACGACGGCCAGGGGCCGCCGCTGCAATTGCGCCACCGGGCCTGCGGCCAGCTGATGCACGCGGTGACCGTATGCTCGGCCTGTGGCGAGCTGCTCGACGCGCGCGACGTGCAGCCCGAGCCAGGGCCCGGATGGATCGCGCCCGATGAGGCCGGCGCGTCTGTAACCACGGATTGACGATGCGCTACGCGCGGATGTCCGTCAGACGCGCCCGTTGCACGCACGCTTCGGCGACAGGCCGCATGGGGGCCGAGTCAGTCCGACCGGAAGCACGCATTGCTCGCACACGCGGGTCCTGCAACGGCGAATGCAATCGCATGCCATCGCCGGCGCTGTCCGCTGTCCGTTGACCGCCCCGCGCGCATACACGAGTTGCACAACGCAACTTTGCGTCACCCTCATCGCCGCTGCCGATCATCGTGCGGCCCCTCGCTTCGCATCCGCACGTGACCGGGCCGCCACGCGTGCGTTACACTCACGGCCCGCTGTCTCGAAATTATTCGCTGTCCAAGATGTTGTCGCGCAATCGCCTCGCTGCCGCCTGTCTCGCCGCTTCCCTGCTCGCCACACCCTTCGCCGCCTTCGGCAAGACGCAAAGCGAATCGCTGCTCCAGCAAGCGATCGATCTCGTGTCGCGATGGTTGCCGGCCCCCACTCACGAAGCACCCGCGACGCAGGTCGTCGAATCGGCGTTCTCGCCCGATGGCGGCGCCGAAGCGCTCGTGCTGAAAGCGATCGGGGCGGCGCGCAGCTCGATCCGGGTCGCCGCCTACTCGTTCACGTCGCCGCCCGTCGCGCGCGCGCTGCTTGCCGCCAAGCGCCGCGGCGTGAATGTCGCGGTGGTCGTCGACGACAAGGGCAATCGCGCGAAGAGCAGCAAGCAGGCACTGAACCTGCTCGTCAACGCGGGCATCCCGACGCGCACGATCGACGCCTATGCGATCCATCACGACAAGTACCTCGTGATCGACGCGGAGCACGTCGAAACGGGTTCGTTCAACTACAGTGCGTCGGCCGCCAGCCGCAATTCCGAGAACGTCGTCGTGGTCTGGAACAATCCGCAACTCGCGTCGCGCTACCTCACGCACTGGCAAAGCCGCTTCGACCAGGGCACGCCGTACCGCTCCAGCTACTGACGCGCGACACGCGCTTTCGCGCGACGCTCGACCGCTCGCATTTTTGCCGCCGCGTGACAGATGATCGGCGAGCATGGCGCGATGCTCAATTCGGCCAAATGGCCAGCATGCCGGCTCGCGAAGCGCCCATCACGGGCGACGCCGCCACGTTCAATGGATTTCGGGCACCCGCCCGATCACTGCGCCGGCATGCGCGCCCGACACGCAGCGGTTTGCGTGCCCGTCCGCATCGCTTGCCGGATTCGCCGACAAGCCGCGATCGCCCATCGGCAGCACGCTGCGCACGCAATCGGTGCTGAACATCAGCGTGTTCTGCACCAGTGGGTAAAGGAGATACAGCGCAAACGCGAGATAGCCCGCGTACAGAATTCGAACCATGGTGCGATGGGATGCGATGAACGATTGGACTTGTCCTGTTTACGGCATCGCGACGCGCACCTTGAGGTATCGCCCGTGCGACGCCGCATCGGAACGAAACACGAGCCGATGACACCCGCTTCTCACAGCATCTTCGCCGACCCTCACGGAGCCGATCACCGCAGCCGCGAGACGTGCAGCGTGGCGATGCATCGAGGAATGCGGGATACGTGTTCGGAAACGTTGGCGGACGCGCTGCGCGACAGCGACGTCGTCGCGCGGCTCGGCGGCGACGAGTTCGTCGTGCTGTTGAGCGCCACCGATCCGCCGACGTCGCCGAGCCCGTCGAACGCGCGACGCAGACGCTCGCGCAGCGCAATGCAGCCGACGCACGCGGCTACGCGATCCGTTTCAGCGTCGCGCACGTTGCGTACGATCCCGCACGCCATCGCACCGTCGCCGACCTGCTCGCATCGGCCGATCGCTGGATGTACGAACACAAGCAGCGCGGCAAGACGGCCGGCGCATGACCGCGGACGAGCCGCGCCGGCGCGACAGCGCGCAACCCACGCCGCCGCGCTGCCGCTCGGCCGCGGTCGTGCAGGGACGTCGGTTCAGCTTCCGCAAGGCGGCGCACTAGCCATTGCGTCCGCGATCTGCTCGGGCGTCAGGTCGCGCTGATGCGTCGCCAGCGACCAGCGATGCCCGAACGGATCCTCGACCTGCCCGTAACGATCGCCCCAGAACATGTCGGCGGCGGGAATCGTGATCGTCGCGCCGGCCTCGACCGCCTTCGCGATCGCGGCATCCGTGTCCGGCACGTACAGATGCAGACAGACGGGCGTGCCTTTCAGCGCCTTCGGGCCGAGCGCACCGTGCTCGGGCATTTCATCCACCAGCATCAGCGTCGAATCGCCAATCGCAAGACACGCATGCGCGAGCCGGCCGTCGGGCATCGCGAGGCGAAACTGTTCGGTCGCATCGAATGCGCGCTTGTAGAAGTCGATGGCTGCGGTCGCGCCCGCACAGATCAGATGCGGGGTCAGCGTGCGCATCCCTTCCGGGATCGGCTTGACGGACGTGGACATGGTGTCGCTCCTTCAGTCGGTTGTCGTATCGAAAATCGGGACGGACGCGCGATGCGCACGCCTCCGATGCTACGACGGACGACTCCCGCGGAAATCGACACGACATGCGGGATTTTTTTGTTTGGCCGAGCCACCGGGTGCACAGGACGCCCAGGGCCTCGTCAGCGGGTTCGGGCGGCCTGCTCGTCGGTTGGCCGAATTGACGGCGGCAGGCCTGCAGCAACTCGGCCACCGCGTCGAGCGGAAGATCGACAAACCGGCCGATCGGCAACATCACGCCATCCGGCACCTTCGTGCGCGACGAATGTACGGAAAACGGGTAGACGATGTAACGATTACCGGCGACGCGGACGATCCGGAATTCCGTGACGTCACACCAACGCGTGATAAGTTTTTCGCGGGCGGAACCGATCAGCCGGAAGCCCGTCTCGTCGACCTGCAGCGCCATCTGGCGCCGCGACGACACGAACAACGCGGCGCTGGACAGCCCCAGCAGCGCGGCCAGCACCCCCACCGGCCAGAGCGTCGGGGCGGCCGCATAACCGCACCGGCTCGCCGAAGCCAGCCCCGCGCACACGATCTTTCAGCCTTCGGCCGCCGACTGCCAGCGCGACCGGCAACGGGCCGGTGACCGTTTCCGCGACGGGATCGACGTGCCAGCCGGAATCCGTCGTTTCGCGTTCCTTCACTGCACGCTGGCTCGTATCGACGGCCGTCGGTCCATCGGCTCGGGGCATGTCGGGATTCCGATCCCGCTCGCGCGAATTACGCGCCATTGCGCCGACGTCGGTCAATTACATACCTTGACCGTGCCGTTCGTCGTGCATTGACCGATGGCCCAGTGGCTCTGCCCCGCCAGATGAGGCGCGAGGCCCATGCCGCGGATCGGCGCGGCCGGCGGTGAAGACGCGGGGACGGTCGCCGATGCGGTCTCGGGTGACGGTTGCACGGGCGACGGCCCGGACGCGGTCTGACAGGCGGCAAGCGCCGAACAAAGCGCGAATGCCAGCGAAGCGATGGCGGATCTGGGCATGATCATGGGCGCGTTCGCGCGATTCGTTTTGGGGGACCGGCTCGCCGTCAGATTTGCGGCAGATCGCGCAACGTGCGCGACTCGCTGGTTGCATCGATGTCGAGCTCGATGCCTTCGGACGCATCGCGATACAGCACGCGCTTCAGCCTGGGTCCGATCGCAGTGGTGTCCGATGCCGAGAAGATCGCGCGGACATCGTTGCCGGACGCGAGTGCGCGCGCCACGTCCGCCACCGGGGCCTCGCTGGGCGCCGCCGCCCACGAGCGATCGACCGGATTCACGGCCGCCCAGCGCACGTGCGTCACGCGCGCGCTGAGCGGATCGATTCGGACACCATTCACCGCAAACGTCGACATCGGCATCTCCTTTGAATTTTTGCAGCCCGCCGCATGCACGCTGCGGGCTGCGAACGGCCCGGACCTTGCCCGCGCGGCGCGCACGGCCCGCGATCACGTGCGCGGCTCCGGCCAACGCGATTTTCGATGATACATTGGGACGCTTTGCAACCGTCAACAGACGATCGTGTACGGGAGAAACACATGAGCGACGCCTGGGGAACCTTCCCTGCCAGAATGGGCGACCATCAGGCTTTCATCAGCTTCAACCACGGCTTTGCGGAAATCGCGGATGGCGATCCGCGCACGTCGGTGCTCAGCGTGCGCGTTCCCTTCGCGCATCCGTCGCCCGACGGTCTGCCGACCGGCGACGAATTCGCCGATCTCGCCAAGATCGAGGATCTGCTCGACGCCGCGATCACCGCGAAAGACGGCGTGCAAGTCGGCCGCATCACCGTCGACGGTAACCGGGACTTTCTTTTCTACGTGCCGTTCGACGAAGAGGCGGCCGCCGAGATCGTCGACTCGCTGGCCGACCGGACGACCTATGCGCTTCAGTACGCCCATCAGGACGACCCGGACAAGACGACATACTGGCAGACGCTCTACCCGACCGAGGACGACTGGCAGATCATGCGCGACATGCGCACGCTGGAGGCGCTGCGGCAGCAAGGCGACGTCGCCGACGTGAGCCGGCGCGTGATGCACTGGGCGTACTTCCCCGACCCGAGCGACGCACACCAGTTCGCGGACTGGGCCGAAGCGAAAGGCTATCCGGTCGAATCGGTCGCGCCGACCGAAGACGGCAAGTCGGCGGTGCGGTTTTCGCACGAAGACACGATGGCCCTCGCCGATATCACGCGCCATACGATCGTGCTCAATCGCGAGGTGCGCGCACTCGGCGGCAATTACGATGGATGGGAGACCAGCGTCGAACAGGCCGGCTGAGCGGCGCGCGATGCCCGCGGCGCGTGATGCGACGTCACGCATGCGACGCAAAAAACATCCCGGCAGCGTTGTTGCGCGCTGCCGGGATCAAGGCATCGCCGGCAAAAACCGGCGATGGGCCTGAGGGTTCGCTCAGGCACGAGGAAAGCAATTCGAACGGATCGGGCGAACGGATGTCGGAGTGCGAACGCGTGCCGTCGCGCAGTCCGCCGAACGCCTGTCCGGTTCCGCCGACGCAATTTTCCGGCGTCGGGGGGCAAAAAGCCCCCGCTCCTGCGCGAGCGAGCGGGGAAATGGTTGACCGGGCCGGGGAAGAACGGTCAACCGGTCAAATTGTGATCTCGAGTCGCGCGGCGGTCTGTGCGGCAACTCACCCTTTAGTGACAACGTGACGGCAACCGGCATGCTCGCGTGCCGGCGAATACCGTCACGATTCAAGCACGACGCATTGCTTGCCGGCCTCGTTGACGAAAAGCCGGGAGACGGCGTTCGTCTTTTCATCCCGGCGTTTTATTTTTTAATCAAGCCGCTTTTTCAGGCCCAAAGGCGCAGCTTCCGGTAAATCGCAAGTATTGTCAAAGCAGGATTATTCTATTTTTTTCGTGCGATGCGATTCCCGTCTCGTTTTTCCGTACGTAATTTCTTGCGCGCAATGATCTGCGTCATGAAAATACAAGTTCGTCGCTACAACGAGCCACTGGAAAACCAGTCGGCAGCCATATCGATCCAGTCGAGATTGCTGACGATTTCAATAGCAGCGCCGCCGACGATTTCGGCTGTCGACGAATCTGCCGCCACCGCGCCGGTTGCCCCCGCGCTCACCTTCGCTATCTCGGTCGATGCGACGGGCCTCGGATCGGCAAGCCGCTCCAGCCAGTCGACGATATTGGCGCGCGCGTCCGCCTCGTCGGCGAAATCGTTTCGCTCCAGAAAACGATCGAATACGATCCACGCGAGCGTCTTGCTTCGCACCTCGGACTCGAGCTGCCTGTCGACGACGACGGTACGGCCGGACTCGGCGATTTCGAGCGTCGCCGTGAAGCAGTAATCCAGATATTCGATCTCGAGTTTCGACGACATGGCTTCTCCGCTCAATGCGCCCTCTCATTTTTCACGATGGCCGGCGTGCTTCGCGACACCGTGTGAATCTTGCGTAAATTTCGCGCAGGGTTTCATTCTCGCTGGCAGTATCGCGATATTCTCGCAACCTGTCGATCTGGACCGTCAACACATGATCGTTCCCATTCTTTTTGTCGGTTGAGCCGTAAGTCGCTCCATTTTCCTGTTTTTGGTATCGAACCGCTGCACAGCCGTCCGCGCTGCTAAACTCGAATCACGAGGGCCGCTTGCGCCACCAGAGGAAATCAATGACGCTCGCTCACGCACGACGAGGCGACGTAGATGTCTGGATCGTCCAGCTTCCCGGGCACGCTCCCTATGCCTACACGCACCTCAAGCGGGTATTTTCGTCCGACGACTCTCGACATCGGGTCGTGACGGTCGACTTGAAGAAACTGCTGACCTGCGCCGACCGCGACACCACCGACTATGTGCTGCCGTCGGTTCAGTATTGGGCACCCGGCAAGGCCGCGGGCATTCGCGAATTCCTCGATCCGGACCGGGACCGGATTCCGGACATGCCGTTCATCACGTTTCGCGAGACGAGAACGCGAACGCTGCTCGGCATTCCCGGCCTGTCGAAAATCGGCGTCGCGTCGTTCCGTAACGGCCAGCATCGCGCACGCTATCTCGCCTATGCCGGCGCGACGATCTTGCCTGTCGAAATCCACGAGACCGAAGCCGATTTGCTGGTCCGGTATTGCGGCGAATGATGGCGAAGTCCGTTCGGATTTCACCGGCCGCGATGCCGTAGCAGGCCGGCCGCGGCTGCACGCGCGTGCGCGGCATGCCGACGCCGGCAAAGCGTTCAAGCCTGGATCGCGTAAATCCGGTCGGTGACTTCCGTCCGGCCGATGCGGCTCGTTTCGACTCCGGCCAATTGCCAGCCGTTGTGTTCGTAGAACCCAATCGCACGCACGTTGCCCTCCAGCACCTGCAGATGGACCTTGTCCACGCCGATCGACCGGGCCCATGCGCGAACCGCTTCGATCATGCGCTTGCCCGTGCCGCTGCCGTGATGCGACGGATGAACGTGCAGGCAGTCAAGCAACACACCCAGCGCCGGATCGACGGGGCGCTCGGCGCTGACGAAGCCGACCGGCTCGCCATTCGACTCGGCGATCAGCACGAAGCCCCAGTCGCGCTCGTTGCGATCGAAATACTTGCGCCACCGGATCGCATGCTCGGTCGGCGCCTCGTCGGACAGATAGGCGGCTGGAAGAATATGGCTATAAGCGGTTTGCCAGCTCAGCGTGTGCAGGCGAGCAATGTCGTTCGCGTCGTGCACCGTCGCGGCGCGCAGTGTGGTCCGGGTGTCCGGCATCGGTAGCAACTCCTTGTGCTCGTTCTCTTGATCGGCATGTGTCTTCGCAAAATATACCGTGCTTGCGGGATGCACTTCGCACGGGCTCGTCGTCGGAAGGTCGGCACGCGGGCAAAAAAATCCCGACACCGCCTGCGGTCGTCGGGATCGAACGGCCCTGCAAAGCATGAGGGCACGAGGAAGGTCACACATTACATGAATGTAAGACTGTCGCGCTTTGTCGGTTTGCGCCAAGCCCCTGTTCGATTCCGCCAATCGGCCTGTTGCGCGCGGTCGTAAACGAAAAAAGCCTGCTCGCGTTTTGCGCGAGCAGGCAAGAAAACGGATCAGCATTCGAGGCACGAGGGCTGTCCAGGCAAGATAACGGCACGGCGAGCGGGAACCTTAGGCGAAAAGGAAGCATCGCGGACAAATTGATGCGGCCGTTGCCTGCGCAACGACACGGACGCGCGATACGAAGCACGCTCGGGGGCTCGTCGCCACGCCCGTCTCCACATCGGAGGTGCCGGACAAGTGGTGTTATCTATCGGTCGATATCACGCACGATCGATCGCACGCCCGATTTCGATTCCTGCCCGCCTCGCTTCGTCCGACGGTCTGATATTCGGCATCGAAGTCATATTGCCAAGGCCACTCGATTCCGTCTGTGCGAACCCGAACGTTCGCCATCCACGTGCCGCCGGGTGCCGGCCGCACGAACGCGACGATGATTTCGTAACCGTCGAATTCATCGCTATGGCATTCGATTGTCTTGCGTATAGGGTGTCCGTTTCCATGCGCTTGATGCTTTGTCGCGCAGTGCGCTTTAGCGCTATCGGTCTTTTGAAGCGCGAGGCCGAGACCCACCGGATTCGAAGGCCGATTCCGCTGTGCGTAGGAACAGTTGACAGAGCTCAGACCCTCGGCGCGATGCGGGTTTGAGCATTCGTCAATGCTATGGACGCGTACAGTGACGCTGCATGCGAAGGCAGAAAAACACACACCCGTTTCGGTATCAGATGCGGACTGCATGCTTCACGAGAAACGTCCTCCAGTACTCAATAACGGCACGGGTGAAGTCGTGCAACTGCATAGTTTTTCCATCCGAAAGCACAACGCTTATCGTGGGGTACTCGGCTTCGGCCCAATGATGGCGACCGTCATTGTCCTCATAGACATCGACGAATGTTGCGTTGTGATGCAGGACATCACGTGTCTTGGCCGATTTGACTGATTTGTTCCTCGGATCGCGAAGCACGAAATGCTTCGATATGTTCGCTATCTCATGCGCAGCAACGAGAGAGGGACTCGCGTTCCACTCATCAAAAAAAGGTTGTTTGTCTTCTCGTTGAATCTTGCCAAGGTGCTCTAGCGCATAGTCGCGCATCGCACTTGCGGTAACGCAGAAATTGAAAAAGTGATCAGCCTTATCAACGGGGTCCGTCGAACCAAATGTACGGCGAGACTCGCGCTCCAGCTTCCGATACAGATCCTCAACGGTGGTCAGTGTAGGTGCGAGTGACATCGCAGTCATTCCCAACTATTGATTTTCGGCTGTGACAATTAGCTTGTTATCTGCCGGCTCTGCTGCCATGTCGTCGGCCGGATACAGCTCGAGCATCGCGCGCTCCGCCTCGACGTTCGCCGCCCTGCCTGACTCCGCGGACTCCTCATCGAAAAGAAACAGAGCCGACCACATCGGCTCCAATCTTCGAAGCAATGTGGTGGCTTGTCAGTCCAGGGCGAAACAAAATGCCTATGCCAAACCTTACGCCGACCTCGAAGGCGATTGGTCGCCCCCTGGCTTTGGTTCAATCGCTTCGATCAATCGAGCAAGCGAATACGCCGTTCTCGGCGCGCGGCCACGCTCGCGAATCGTCCGAACCTTAAGAAGTACTCGCCACGGCTGACGCGGGATGTCGCGAGGATCAATCGGCGACGTGCCCAACTCCGGCTGCCCTTCCAGTTGGCGCATAACGTCTCTGGATACCGGACCGCTAACTGCAACAGCATGCCCGTCTATCGACGTGTGCATATCAAACCGTCTGGAATCGGGGAGCAAGAACAAATCTCCCTCGAACTGTTGCCCGGACTCTTCGATTTCCATCGCATCCGTACGTGAGCGCGCTCGACTAATCGAGGCCCGATCCAATAGAAAGTCGCGATCGGACTCGACAATACGAACGGTCGCATCTCCCTCGTCTAATCGACGGAAAAACTTTCGAAGCGAAACAAGAACTCGACTGTCCAACGCTTCGCTAGCCGCCTCAAAGTCACGCTCATCTACCGATCCAATTTGCCCCAGCAATTCTGCAACCTCGTCCACCACGTCCTTGAGTACAGTGTCGATAAGTGGAGTTTCGCCACCCGCCTCCTCGAGAACAAAGCCAAATGACCCGCGAGCTACGTCAGTAACCAGCATTTGCGCGTTTCCACGCAGAGGAATACGGCCGCGATCCCGTAGCTGGCCGAGTTCACGAGTAGCAAGGCACTTCTTGATTAATTCTTGAACCTCTTCAAGAGCGCCTCCGGCAAAATCGGCATCGATGCCATACGAACCATGCACCGGGCCACCGCCAAAAAACACAGCGAGTGACGCGTGTGTATCAGGCACGTCAGCGAGACGGGCGAGTTCATCCTCGATGTCTTGGCGCCGCGACTCGTACTGCAAGAATCCGGTCGGATCGTCTTCTAAAGTGCGCGACCCAAGCAGCCCCTGCACCGAGGTCAGATCGGCGACTAACGCGTCGCGTTTCAGCTTCTTAAGCATGCCTCCCCCTCCTAACCCAATATTCCGGCGACCACGGCATCGTTGTCGTCAGAGTCGAGTGGCACGTTAACCATTCCTTTCCAGAGAAAGGTCTCTCGCTGGTGGGAAAACAGCCCTGCCCAATATCGCACATCGTCCACCAACAAGTGCGGCGGTTTATGAAGATCGATGAAAAAAGCTTCGCAATGGAGCCTGGCCTTCAGGGCCCGCGGACTGATAAGTCCCTGATTTTGCATACACCACTGACCGAACGCGTGTGTGTCCAACAGATGTGGCGGGCGGTATGCATAGGTCACCACATCTATGTCGCCTGGCGGACGGCCCCGCGTCATCTCGACGCCCTCGGAAAAGCTCCCATCAAGCCACTGGTAGCCAGCAACGAATCCGTTCGCTCGCAGCTCTGCCCGATATGTTCTAAGGCCGCGAAGAATTTCACGGCGCTCTTCCGAGTGGCCAAAGCGCTGAACATATTCGGAGAACGCCGCAACATAAGGCGAGCACGCGGCAGGTATCGTTGGTGTGTCACCAATGAATGGTGGCAACACCATAGACGCATTAAATGCAGGTATCACTGAACTGTCACCCCGGCGTTGGTCTTTATTTTCCGCGCGTGCTCTCCGGCTTTCCGCGCACTCATCGAGCGTCAGTTGCTCTGGTATTTCAGCGGCGGATTGTAGCTCATTGCGACCAACATCAGACATGACGACAGCGAACACTGGAGATCTTTCAACTCCATGATACTGTATATATGTACAGTCGTCACGCCAATCGGTAGCTATGAATTCGAAACAGCGTCGATCCACATGTCCTCCGCCGGGTACGGCTGCAGCATTGCCCGCGCGGCCTCGACGTTCGACGTCGTCAGCCATTCCTCTCAATCGTCCGAACGCAGAATCACAACCGCCCGCTTCTCGTCTTCAGGCAGGTGCATACGCTTCATGACTTGGTGCTCGTCACCATTCCGTGATCATCGCCATCGTGTGACGCTCGGTGCGGTATTTATATACCCGAGTGCGCCAGATCCTGACATCGCACCGATCCCCACCCCGCAATCCTGTCAGGCTAATGACGTGTGCAGCGCATGCTACATTCCGCTCAGTTTTTCCTGTGAGGATTACGCATGGGTTCAGCATTCATTCGAGAAGGCGACACGACGTCACACGGCGGCCGAGTGATTGCCTGCACGTCGACTAATATCGTTTTCGGTAAGCCCCTCGCCCTCGAAGGTGACATGGTGTCGTGCCCGAAGTGCGGCGGCGTCTATCCCATCGTGGGCGTCCGGGTTCGAAGCATGACGTTCGGCGGCCGCGCCGTGGCGACCGATGGTGACAGAACGGCCTGCGGCGCACGACTGATCGCGTCACAGGGCAATGCAACGGTTGAGCCGACGTCCGGCGCGGGCGGTTCTGTCGGCGCGGGAAAAAGCGTGCACGCCCAGACCACCGCGCAAGTCGATGGTGCCTATCGTGGTCGCTTCCAGCTCGTCGACGACAAGACGCGCGCGCCCCTCGCGAACCATCCCTACACCGTCACGTCTGCCGACGGCCAAACTGTCAAGGGCACAACCGATGCGGATGGCCATACCGACTGGCTAAGCAGCCATCAGGCGGCGTCGCTCCACTTCGAAAACGGCCAGGCGAACGACGTATGACAAACGCGGCATCGGGCAGCATGGCGGCCGGCAGCGGCATGACCACCCAGGTCGGGATAACCAAGGGCAACCTGTCCCCGGAAGACCTCGCGGTGCTCTGCGATGCGCTGTGTCGATGCAAGGCGATCGGCGTTTTCAGCCGCGACGCGAAGCTCCTCCGCCAATCGTGCGTCGCGCAGCGGCTACGAGCAAAGAACCTCGCGTCGAAGGTGGCGACCGGCAAAACGACGTCTTACATTCCGGAAGTCTCGTATGACATGCGGAACGAGCCGCCAACCCCAATCATGCGCGCGTCCGACCCGTCGACCCCGCACCCGTGGATTCCAGCTTGGATTCAGAAGTACTGGCCAGGTGGCATGGATGCGTATAAGGAAGAGAGCAAGCCTTGGATTCGACGACCGGACGTCGTCATCGTGAATGACGTGTCACTTCCTCCTGTACAGTCGAATATCAAAAAGGTGGTAGAAATGAAGTTCCCACCCGACTCATTTTCGAAGACACAGGAAGCCGCGTACATGGACATCGCAGGCGACGAATCGAAGTATGCCGGCATAAGCCCGGATGATTGCGGCTGTGGTGACGCTGACGAAGAAGAGCAGCGCTCATCGGCGAAGCAGTCGCAAACGGACCTTGAGAGCATCCTCGGCGGCGGCTCCAATGCGCGCTCGGGAAGCCTGTTCCCGCCGCTCATACCCCCGTCACTCCCCCCATTCCCGGCTTTTCCCTGATACGCACCATGCCAATGACGAAGGACGAATTGATCGCGTGGGCCAATGACCCGAACCGAGTCGGGACGTTGCCATTTGGCGCGTTCGAGCCGAAGCACCAACGCGCGATCGTAGGTGCGGCCCTCGCCGTGCGCGCCGTGATCTACTTCACGGGCGGGTATACGCCGGCCAAACGCAAGGCGCTTGTCGCCTGCTACGAGCGATACAGCGATGCGCTGCAGGTCTACCAGCACGCCGCAGAACAGTCGGCCGGCCGTGAACCGTCGAAAGACTCGCCGCTCCGATGGCTGTACCAGGACGGTAAGCAACCGGTGGAGCTATCAAAGGGGCCGTCGCTCATCTCGTTGTCCACGGGCATCCCGGCAAATGCGCCGTTCACGCTGGCCGTCTCCAATGCGGCAGACAAGGACGAGGCCGGCACGATGGAATTCGCGACGTTCTGCCTCGAAGACTGGCAAGCATCGTTAAACCGAGGCATGGACGTTGTGACGTTCTCCGTGCCGCAGGCCTTCCTAACGCTCTGCCCAGGCGTGTTTGAGGCGCTCTTCGCGCAAGCCGTCGGCGAGCTCGATGCGGTCAACGGTCACGCCGGATATGCCGCGAACCTGTCTCTGCTGCAGCGGGGCCCGAACGAGGCATCGGAATATTTCTGGGCGCGCAAGTTCGGACCCGGGCTGGATGTCGGCGATCCGATGCGCCGGAACCTCCGTCGGCTCACCGATCACATCAAGACGGTGGATTGGTTGACGGCCGTCAACGCCGACCTGCTAAAGAAACTGGGGGGAGCGGACAAACTAGGCCTACCGCCGGACTGGTTCCGCAAGCAGCCCTACAACAACGGAGGCTTGATCATTCAGGCAGGCGTCGCGCCGCAGACGGGAATTGCCGGCGAGCCGGGTCACCCTCCCGAGCCTCCGGCCGCGTACGTGCTGCTGAATAATGCAATGCGACCGATCATTGCCGACGAGATCGGTACCCTGCAGACTGGAACCGCGACGAACACAGCGCCGCTGTTGAATTCTCAAGTTGCGACCGAAGCTTGGCTACGTCGGCTCGACGTCGAGCCAGACCGCATCAACGGCTACTGGGTCGAACTACACAAGACGCCGAAGCTGCCGACATCAATGTGAGCGCATGAACGGCCGCCCCACGATCATTTCGTCAGCCGGATAAGGCTGCACCATCGCGCGTGCTGCCTCGACATTCGCCACCGATTGCCCGCGGTGCACCGGATTTGAAGGCTGATTCGCATAACGCTCAGCGTGTGCAGCAATCGTCAGATGGTTGCCCACGAGTTCAAGCGGGCGGCATTCACCGGCTACCTTCGAAATAATGCCAATCCACACCCAGCGCTACCCTAGCCAGAAAGCTACGCCAAAACTTACGCCTTGCTGCACACCCCAAAACCCAAGCACCGCTGTAGGACGCGGTTGTATCGGCTTATACTTCACTGATTCCCATGATACGGCACTCAAGTGAGACCGCAGTTGAACGGAATCTCCAACAAGGCCGACAATTTCGGCGCGCGGACATACGTATGAATTTTGCAAGACTGGCAGTACACGACTGGCACGCAATGGGGAATGTCGATCTCGACCTCTCCAACCGCACGACCATTATCACTGGTGCGAATGGCAGCGGGAAGACTTCCCTGCTACGAATCCTGGCGATGCACGCGAAATGGGTTGCCGTCGACTACAAGATTCCTGACCCCGCCCCGGGCGAGTCGGCAGCGGCCAAGCTTCTTGCAGATACGGACTATCTCCGTGTTGGCACGCTGGAGTACTCCAACGAACACGGGCAAAAAGACTCGACGTCCATTCTCTCCAGCTCGCCAGGCTATATTAGAGGGCATCTGGCACTGCAAGCATCAAAACCCGTTCCCAGTATCTTTGTTTCCTCGACTAGATCGTCCTTTGCGTACCAGCCAGTAGACGCCACCACGATCAGCCCCCAACCAGACCTGACCCCTGCAGTCGCGTTGGAGGATGCCCGTGCGTCGCAGCAACGCGATCTCAATGGAAGCCCGGCCTCGATGGCTGGCGCTATGAAAAAAACTTTGTTCCGATGGATGGTAGGCGCATATGGCATCAAATCCGGAGATCGTTTTTTGCTACGCCCACTTGAACAGTACAGAGTTTACTTCGAGGGTTTCGAGGCAGCGTTAAAGAAAGCACTTCCAGAGCAATTCAAGTTCGCGAATATCGAAATTGCTCAGAATGGGGAAGTAGTATTCGCCTGCAAAGACGGGATTGAAAGATTTATCGTCGAAGGGGCCTCAGGTGGATTTTCGTCTCTAATTGAGACAATCTGGATGCTCTACCTGCTTGACTTGAACGTGGCGAAAGGCGAAGAGTATACCGCCATAATTGATGAGCTAGAAAATCACCTCCACCCAAGCGTACAACGAACAATCTTGCCGTGCTTGATTGACGCATTTCCGCGAGCACGCTTCATTGTTAGCACACATAGCCCCCTTGTTGTGTCATCAGTTCCTGATGCATACGTCTACGCGTTACGACCGGACGATACTGGAACTATCCATTCGGTCCGATTGGACTTCAAGGAAAAGGCGAGAACTGCCGCGCAAATCCTTGATGAGGTGCTGGGCGTATCGGTTACTCTTCCCGTATGGGCAGAAGATGAATTGAAAGAATTGGTGTCGAAGTATGCCAACCAGCCAGCGACGGCAAACATTTTCGACAACTTGCGAGATGATCTGCGCGCTCGCGGCTTGGAAGCATTGGCCCCCGAGGCAATTCAAGGGGTACTGCAAAAAAATGATTAAGCTTACTCGGCCTGAGTGCCCGTACCCAAAGGCACTAGAAGACAAGAACTACAAGCATGCGAGAAACAAAGAGGCTTTATTGGCCGGCACGCACTCAAAGTGTATGTATTGCGAAAGCAAGATTCTTGCAATTGATTTTGGCGATGTAGAGCACATCAAACCGAAGGCTGAGGAAAAGTTCCCGGAACTCGAATTTGCTTGGGAAAATCTCGGAATCGCGTGTAGCAGGTGCAACAATAAAAAGAGCGACAATTACGACATTGGCACTCCGTACATCAACCCATATGAAGAGAATCCAGCAGATTTCCTAGTAGCCGAATACAATTGGATATTTGCACGCCGGCAAAATGAACGCGGCCATTTGACGATCGAGGATATCGGGTTAAATCGCCCTGAGTTATTAGAGCAGCGCAAGACGTTGCTTGATCGAATAATGCAGGTTATTCGTGCAGCAGACAGCACGTCTAACGATCAACTTCGCATCGCCGCTCTTGCCTCACTCGCCGAAGAGGCTGCTGCGTCGAAAGAGTACTCAATGGTAGTTGCCGCTCGCCTCGCAGCTCACGGCGCAACCTGATCGTTATGGCGACTGACAGCAAGATTCGTTAGTCTGGTCCCTGTCGGGGGGACCAGTGACACCCCATCCCAGCCTTATACAGCAAGCCTCGTCGGCGAATTTGGCGTAACGCCGAATCACTTGGCCTCCGCGTACATTTCGTCCGCCGGGTAGAGTTGCAGCATCGCGCGCGCGGCTTCGACGTTCGTGGTCGTCAGCCACTCTTCCCAGTCGTCCGGCCGGAGAATCACGACTGATCGCTTTTCTTCCCCCGGCTTGTGCATGCGCGACATTAGCAGGTGCCCGTCGGCGTTGACGGTAATCATCGACATCACGTGTCGCTCTGCGCCGTCCGGATTCGTCAGCGTGCGCCAAATACCGGCGACGCACATTGTCGGGCGATCGACCACGCCGATTTGCTGCCACACGCACGGCCCGAGCACCCAGTCTCCATTCGCTTCCTGGCGCGCGTCTGGATAGGACGGCTCGAGACGGTTCGGGCTGGAATCAGGCAACGCCGGCCGGCGCGCCAAGCGGGCCCGTACAGCGGCGACTTCCCAAGGTTGTCGTCGCGGACGTTCATCGTGGTGCGCGTGAACGGCGGCTTGCATACATGCCATGCGATTCTTTACAGGGTTGCACCAGCCCTCTGATGCGCGGCATTTCGATGCCGCGTTCATCAGCGTGAACCGCCTGCGCACGCGCAAGTCGGCGTTTGCGGTTGGCGACTGGATCATGGACAGTGGGGCGTTCTCCACGATCCTGACCCACGGCGGTTACCCGGAACACGTCAGCAAGTACGCGGAACACATTAAGCGCTGGTCGACAAACGGAAATCTTTTGGCCGCCGTAGCGCAGGACTACATGTGCGAGGCGCACATGCTCAGATCACCGGCATGACGATCGAGCAGCACCAGCAGCTCACGATCGATCGATACGACATGTTGATGCATTGCGATGTCGGCGGCGTCTACATCCAGCCGGTACTCCAGGGCTACTCTCCCCAGGACTACGTGCAACACGTCACGACGTACGGCGAGCGCCTCAGACACGGCGCATGGGTAGGCGTCGGTTCCGTGTGCAAGCGCAACGGCGATCCACGCGCGATCGAACGCGTGCTAATGCAATCAAGACGGCGCGGCCCGACCTTCAACTGCACGGCTTTGGGTTGAAATCGACGGCTCTGTCGTCGTGGATCGTACGCGAGTTGCTGCACACTGCTGATTCATTGGCTTGGAGCTTCGCCGCCCGCAAGCAGGGCCGCAATGCAAATGACTGGCGCGAAGCCAAAGCCTGGACTGACAGGATAAACTGCTGCTCCGAACCGATACAGCGCGCTCTCTTTACCGCCGAGGAATTATGCACGTCTTGATCTATATCACGGCGGTTGCAGTTGCGAACCTAGCCGTCGCCCATTTTGGGCCTGCGGCTACGCCAATCATTGCGTTTCTGCTCATCGGACTTGATCTCGCGATTCGAGATCGCCTGCACCTAGACTGGCGCGGCCGCGCCCTATGGACGCGGATGTTTGCCTTGATAGCGGTAGCCGGCCTGGTCAGCTATGTGCTCAACCCCTCGTCCAAGGAGATCGCATTTGCCTCGCTTGCCGCGTTCAGTGCCGCGGCAGTAGCAAGCGCAATTGTGTTTCAGATTGCGCGTCACGTTCCGATCCTTACACGGGCGAATGGTGCAAACGTCGCCGGTGCAGCAGTCGATTCCATCATCTTTCCACTTATTGCATTTGGGGCGATTTTCCCAATGATTGCAACACTGCAATTCGTCGCGAAAGTGGCCGGCGGCGCCTTATGGTCATGGATCGTCTTTCGTAAGGCTCGAACTACCTGAAAACCGCCGGGAAACATGGCGCGGCAGTAATATTTCGTCAAGTGAAGTCGAAGAAGTCCGCTAGCAGCAAACCGTTCTTGTTACGTTTCCGCACGTCGATCCGAATCACCTCAACTCCATCGATGCCGAGCAGATCGGAAGACAGGTCTCTATTTCCATCCCACTCTAGCTCATTGGTTCCTTGATGATTCGGGGAAAGCAGAGCGACTCGGACGCGCTCCGGCTGGAAAAAATTGACGAACGCATCAATCGCAGTGACGGCATCAGGCATTCTCTTATACGCAGCGGGATGCAGCGGCCCAGCAAAGTTCCACCGTCCCGGACCTCCCATCTTCTCATTGCACTTGCCCAAAAAGTGATCGAGATTCTCATCTGCTTCGTGCGGAGAAGTCAGTCGTAGATAGAGGCGTCGCTCGTTGCCGAGGTAGTAATCGTCGTTTAGTTTCAGCTCATCGGGGATCTTCCCCTGTCGACCAAGTCTGTGATCGAGGAATAGAGAGCGGAGCGTCGTACTCTTTCCGTGATTCCTGGGCGCAATCACGAACAGCGCCCGCTCCAGATAGATCGTTGAACCCACTTGTTTCCTCACGTCGTTCCCCGTTGTTGTTGATTTGCTGATGATACAGCGGCTTCCGCGCTCAACGACGAGCACAGAACAATCCCGCCCGGCAATTCAGTGCCGGCGCATTCCCAAACCACTTTGAATCCATTGCGTCGGATGTAGCGCTCTCACCATGAGCAGTTCGTTAGGCGCCCGCTTCATTTCACATAAAGAGCGTGATGAACACCAAGCCAAGACTCCTTGTGAGCTTCAGCGGTGGCCGGACGTCTGCATACATGTCCCGCCTGTTGAAGCAAGCATACGCCGATCAATACGAGCTCCTGTTCATCTTTGCGAACACGGGCGAGGAACACGAAAACACGCTCCGTTTCGTTGATCAATGTGACAAGGAATTCGGCCTCAACATCGTATGGGTCGAGGTGGACGTGATTCATGGCCAGCGCAAAGCGACGAGTTTCCGCGTAGTGTCGTTCGAAGGCGCGTCACGTTCCGGCGAACCGTTCGAGCAGATGATCCGGAAGTACGGAATCCCGAATCGGAACTTCCCACATTGCACGCGCGAACTGAAGCTGCGTCCCATCTACGCTTATGCGGAATCGATTGGATGGAAGCGTGGCACGTATGACGTGGCCATTGGGATTCGTGCAGACGAACAGAGGCGCGTCAGTCCGCGCGCTGAGAAAGACCAAATCGTCTACCCACTCATTCACTGGCAGCCCGTCGACAAACAGGACATCAACGAATGGTGGGCCGATCAGGCGTTCAACCTCGACTTAATCGAGCGCCTAGGCAACTGCAAGTGGTGTTGGAAAAAATCTGATCGGAAGCACTTTGCAAACATCGACGACTGCCCCGAAGTTTACGATTTCCCTCGCCGGATGGAACAGCAATATCCGTTCGCTGGAGCCGGATCGACCGGCGAACGAAAAGTGTTCTTTCGCCTTGGACGGTCAACCGATCAACTCTTTGCCGCCCGCCTGGCTGCCGAAGGCTTCCGCGTACTTCCCGAAGACACCGATTCAGATGGTGGTTGCTCGGAAAGTTGCGAAGCATTCAGCGCAGGACAGTTGCAACTGTTCGACTTCACCGAAATTCCAGCCTGACCATCTGAGGACCACACTATGACCACCGGAAAAATTCTCCGACCGATTCCCGTCATTCACGACAAGGACGGCTATTTCATGCACCCGGACCTGCGCCATTTCTGGCAAGTCACGATGGACGGCGCCGAGCAGTGCACGAAAGAACAATGAGCCGAGCTCGAAGTCCAGGCCGGCATCAAGACGTCGTACCACCACCTCGAAAGTGAGAACGAAGACCATTTGGCCTACGTCGCGTACTTCGAGCGCAGTGAAGGTGTGTCGCTGTGGAACCCCGAACCAGACACGGGTTGGTGGCTGATCGAGATCGGCGACAGCGAAGACGGGCCGTACGCAGTGTATGCCACGAACGCATAAGGACCAGCATGACGACCACCCAAAACGAAAAGAGCCCGGCCCCCGAACTTGCGAGCGAGGCAGCGGATAGTGGTGCTCACGCTACCCGCGAAGGCATTGTCAACACACGTGTCGACCTCCGCAGTGAGACGAGTTCGAAAATGACCTGCACAGGTGCGCTGCAGGTGGGTGTTCTGCGCGTACCGATTCATGCCGCGCGCCAGCGTCCTTCTCGCCGCACCTCCTGAGCTGAACGCCACTGCCCCGACTGACTGAACTGAATTCAACTAGACGCCAGTTCGTAACAATCTCTCGCGTAATCAATTACGTTTGTTACCGCTTGGCCGAAAATCAGAGTAAACGCCACAGCGTCTGGCCCTTCTCGCACCTCGCCCGGAATAGCGTTCCAATTGCGATCGAATTCGTCCCGTGGATGCGCAACGATCTTTACCTGACGCTGAGCGCGAGTGATCGAATATCGATTCAGCAGACCCAACACAATCTGATGCAGCTCGTCCGCCGATTTCGGTTCTTTAACTTTCATTCCACTTCACCAAAAACAAGTTGACCACTTCGAAGGCCTCAGTCCATCTGAGATGCCCGCATTCAACCGTAGCGGCTCAGCCGCTCCTGCGAGAAATTCTTCGTATACGCGACGGCCTCGGCCTCCGTGTCGAACTCGCCGAGCGAGCGAAACGCGGCCTCCCGGCTGAACCCCAACTTCGTCACCTCGACCTGAGCGGCAAACCTGCCGTCCTCAGTCACGCGCGGCTCACAGTTCATCTCGTACCCGCGCATCACAAATATCTTCAGCATTGGTTCAACGCTTTTTTTGAGACAGAGGGATCGTAGCATGGTCGACTCACCTACTCTGATTGCACCGGCCGCCTACGTCACCGTGGCGCTCGCCGCCGTGATCACCGGCCTGACCGAGAAGGCTATCCGCCGAAAAATCGAGGACGGAAAGTGGCTCGAAGGTCGAGAGTACCGGCGCTCGCCTGACGGCGGCATTTTCATTTCCATCAAAGGGTATCAACTATGGGTAGAGCAAGCGGCGGCGTAGAAATTCGCACGTCATCCATCCGCCTGAACTTCACACTCGACGGCAAAAGAGAGCGGCAAACGCTGATGCTGAACGGCAAACCGATGCCGCCCACTCCAGCAAACGTCAAATACGCCCACCGCCTGATTGCCGAGATCGTCGATCGGATCAGGCTTGGAACCTTCAGTTTGGTCGAATATTTTCCGACCTCTGGAGCACCCAGCACACTGACTGTCGGCGGCTGGCTCGACACCTGGCTCGCCGCCCAGCGAATCGAATCGTCGACGAAAGACGGATACGAGAGTGCCATCCGATTCTGGAAGGCCGCAGCGTGCGATAAGAATCAGAATCCGCTCGGACCGACTCCCCTCCGCAGATTGAAGTTGAGCCACATATTGACTGCCATTGCGGGCCGGCCTGACCTGAGCGGCAAAACGGTCAACAATTACGTGTCGGTGATGAGAAAGGCGCTTGACTTGGCCGTCTCCGACAACGTGTTGACCGACAATCCCGCGGCAAATGTGCCTCGCGCGAAACACCAAAAGCCCTCTCCGGATCCGTTTTCCCGCGACGAGTCTGAAAAAATCATCGATGAGGCCGAGCGCGCCCATGCCGGACAGGTCCACAACCTCATCGAGTTCTGGTTCTGGACCGGCCTTCGGACATCGGAGATATTTGGCCTGCAGTGGCTAAATGTGGATTTGCAGAACGCGACCATCCTGGTCGCCGAAGCGCTAGTCCGCGGCGAGCACAAGGATCGAACCAAAACAGCAGTCGCGCGCACGGTTCGCCTGAACAGCCGGGCACTAGCCGCATTGACACGTCAGCGCTCATTCACCCAAATAGCTGGCGCCGCGATCTTTCATGATCCGCGGTACAGCACCCGGTGGGAGGACGAGCGTGCATTCCGACGAAGCTTCTGGACACCGATTCTGAAACGACTCGGAATTCGCTACCGGCGGCCGTACAACATGCGGCATAGCTACGCGACGGCAATGCTGATGGCCGGAATGACCCCAGCCTTTTGCGCGAAACAGCTCGGGCACAGCATCGAGATGTTCCTGACAACGTACGCGAAATGGATGGATGGCGAGCAGAACGCTCTAGAGATGGCGAGGCTCGAATCGACGTTATTGTCCCCGAGTTGTCCCCCGCAAAGCAAAACAGGCGCCTAAGCGCCTGTTTTGTTAATGCATTCGTTGGGGTGGCTGATGGGACTCGAACCCACGACGACAGGAATCACAATCCTGGACTCTACCAACTGAGCTACAGCCACCACTGATACTGCTTGCTTCGTTTCGCTGTTTTGTTTCAGCAGCGAAGAACAAGATTATACGAACACTTTTGAATCTTGCAAAGCCTTTTTTTCAAAAATTTCTTCGGCTTCGTTCAGATGCGCGCGTGCCTCGTCGAACACGGCCAGATCGCCGCGCGCGAGCTTCTTGTTGTCGGATAGCACGCGACGCCAGCCACGCGCGCCCGGCATGCCACGATACAGCCCGAGTGCGTGCCGCACGATCGCGCCGAGGTAGGTGCCGCGCTTCAGCTCGGCCGCGCAATACGCGATCAGTTGCGCCTCGGCCTCTTCGCGCGTCGGCACCGCTGCGCTCGATCCGTAGAAGCGCGCATCGACCTCCGCCAGCACGTACGGGTTGTGATATGCCTCGCGGCCGAGCATCACGCCATCGACGTGCTCGAGATGCTGCTCGACTTCATCGAGCGTCGTGATGCCGCCGTTGATCACGATCTCCAGCGACGGAAAATCGCGCTTCAACCGATACGCATAGTCATACTTGAGCGGCGGGATCTCGCGATTCTCCTTCGGCGACAACCCCTTCAGGATCGCGTTGCGGGCGTGCACGACGAACGTCTCGCAACCGGCCTCGGCCACCGTACCGACGAAGTCGCGCACGAATGCGTAGTCCTCGACCGCATCGACACCGATCCGGTGCTTGACCGTCACCGGCACCGACACCGCATCGCGCATCGCCTTCACGCAGTCGGCGACGAGTTGCGGCTCGTTCATCAGGCATGCGCCGAACGCGCCGCGCTGCACGCGCTCGGACGGACACCCGCAATTCAGGTTGATTTCGTCGTAGCCCCACTGCTCGCCGAGCTTCGCCGCGCGCGCGAGATCGTCCCGCTCGCTGCCGCCCAGTTGCAGCGCGATCGGCGATTCGCTCGGCGTGAACGCAAGATGCCGCTGGGCGTCGCCGAACAGCAACGCGCCCGTCGTGATCATCTCCGTATACAGCCACGTGTTGCGCGTCAGCGTGCGGTGAAACGACCGGCAATGACGGTCGGTCCAGTCGAGCATCGGCGCGACGGATACACGGCGGGGAGGAAGCGAGGACGGAACGGACATGGAATCGGGTACAGGCCAGACGGCGCGGAAACAACCGGATATTTTACCGCAATACTGGCCGCCCCCGCCCGACGCGTGCGCTAGCCGTCGCCCAGTTCCGCATCGACCGCCCGGCGTGCCTCGTCGAGCACGCATTCGATCACGCGCCGCTCGGTCAACAGCATCCCGTCGACCTTGACCGGCCGCCAGTCGATCCGCACGGCCTCGCCTTGCAGCACGCGATAGTGCGCATGCTCGCCGTCCCAGACCTGCTCGGTCTTCACCTCGATCTCGAAACCGCGGTACGGCTCGCTGAAATCGCCGAGGTCGCTGCCTCTCGGTTCCATCGCACGCTCCGTGACGACGCCGCGCGAGGCCGCCTGAGCGGCCGGCGCCGCGCGCTCAATCGTATTCGTCGGACAAGAAAGACCGGCCATCGGCCGTCAGATCGACCCGGTCGGCCGTCGCCAGATAGATCAGCCCGTCGTTCAGCAACGCATGGACGACGCCGTCGAATGCGGCGGGAACCGGCCGGCTGTCGCCGAACTGGTCGATCCATTTCAGCGCCTCGATGGCTTCGGGGGAAAGGATGGGGGTCATGCGTTCGCCTCCGGCATCGGTGTCGTTCCATCCTAGCACTTCGTCCGGGAGTCGAATACCGAGGCAAACGCGCTGCGCGGATGCACGTGCGGCGCCACCGGGCACGTGCCTACCCGGCGGCGCCGCACCGATGCGCGACACACGCGCTCAGAGGCGCGCGATCGACACTTCCGTCGACTTCACGAGCGCGACGACTTCGGCGCCGACCTTCAGTTCGAGTTCGTCCACCGAACGGGTGGTGATCACCGACGTGACGATGCCGAACGGCGTCTCGACGTCGACTTCGGAAACCACGGACCCGCGAATGATCTCCTTGACCTTGCCCTTGAACTGGTTCCGTACGTTGATTGCAGTGATGCTCATCGGGATGATCGCTCCGAAGAAAAAAATCTCAGAACGGGCGGCCGGAGCCGCCCGGAATTAAACGGCCCAGCGGATCTGCCCGACCGGTCGAACCTCGTCTGCTGCTTGTTCCGCGTGTTGATCGGCCGTACCGGCGCCGCCGGCGAGCACGCGTTTCAGCACGCGATCCTCCAGCGCCGCGAATGCAGCCGACGCACGGGCACGCGGCCGGTCGAGCGGCACCGACTGGTCGAGCGCCACGCGCCCCTGCTCGATCAGCAGGATGCGGTCGCCGAGCGCAACGGCCTCCTGCACGTCGTGCGTGACGAGCAGCGCGGTGAACCGGTGCTCGCGCCACAGGCGCTCGATCAGCGCATGCATTTCGATGCGGGTAAGCGCATCGAGTGCGCCTAGCGGCTCGTCGAGCAGCAGCAGTTGCGGCCGGTGCACGAGCGCGCGGGCCAGTGCGACACGCTGCCGCTGACCGCCCGACAGTTGAGCGGGCCAGTCGTTCGCGCGTTCCAGCAGCCCGACTTCGTCGAGCACCGCGCGGGCCTGGTCGCGCGCGCCGCGGCCGAGGCCCAGCATCACGTTCTGCAGCACGGTCTTCCATGGCAACAGGCGCGCATCCTGGTACATGATCCGCGTATCGAGCACGCCGCCGCCCTCGCCGCGCGTCACGAGCGCGCCGCTGCTCGGCTGCTCGAGCCCCGCGACGAGACGCAGCAGCGTCGATTTCCCGCAGCCGCTGCGGCCGACGATCGCGACGAAGCTGCCGCGCGCGATGCCGAGCTCGACGTTGTCGAGCACCGTGCGGGCGCCGAAGCGCTTGCTGACGCCCGACAAGGTGACCGCATCGTCGGAAGCCGGGGCGCCCGCGCGCCGCCGCGCGAGCGGCACGACCGATGCGCTGCCGTCACGTTCGAGGATCGCCGCATCGCGCGCATCGCCGTCCGCAACGCGGGCCTGCGCCAGCTCGGCCTCGAGGTCTGCGCCGGCGAGCGGGCCGTAGGCGGCCGCCGAGGTCGTCGCATTCATGCCTTTGCTCCTGATTGATAAGCGGGGTGCCAGCGCAGCGTCACGCGTTCGAGCCATTTCGCCAGCACGTCGGCCAGCTTGCCGAGCACCGCGTACAGCAGGATGCCGACCACCACCACGTCGGTTTGCAGGAATTCGCGTGCGTTCATCGTCATGTAGCCGATGCCCGACTGAGCGGAGATCGTCTCCGCGACGATCAGCATCACCCACATCAGCCCGAGCGCGAAGCGCACGCCGACGAGGATCGACGGCAACGCGCCGGGCAGGATCACGTCGCGGTACAGCGCGAAGCCGCGCACGCCGTAGCTCTTCGCCATCTCGATCAGGTTCGCGTCGACCGAACGGATCCCGTGATAGGTATTGATGTAGACGGGGAAGAACACGCCGAGCGCGACGAGGAACAGCTTCGCCTTCTCGTCGATGCCGAACCACAGGATCACGAGCGGGATCATCGCGAGCGCCGGGATGTTGCGGATCATCTGGATCGTCGAATCGAGCGCGACCTCGGCGGCTTTCGACAGCCCGGTCGCAAGCCCCAGCGCGAGGCCGACGCCGCCGCCGATCGCGAAGCCGAACAGCGCGCGCCACGTGCTCACTTTCACGTTCGCCCACATTTCGCCCGACGTCACGAGCGACCACGCCGCGCGCACGACCGCCACCGGCTCGGGCAGCACGCGGGTCGACAGCCAGCCGGTGCGCGCACCGACTTCCCACGCCACCAGCAACGCGAGCGGCACGAGCCACGGCGCGACGCCGCGCCATGCGCGGGCGGCCACGGCGATACCCGTCGCCGACGTTTTCGTTGTCATCGCAAGCCTCCTCGCTCAGCTTTGGCTCGTCTTCGGCAGATAGTTGTTGCCGACGATCTCGCCGAACGGCCCCGACAGCGGGCCGGCCGCCTTCTCGACGCCCTTGCCCTTGATCAGCGGGAACACGAGCTCCGCGAAGCGATACGACTCCTCGAGGTGCGGATAGCCGGACAGGATGAACGTCTCGATGCCGAGATCCGCGTATTCGCGCATGCGTTCGGCGACCTGCTCGGGATTGCCGACGAGCGCCGTGCCGGCGCCGCCGCGCACGAGCCCCACGCCGGCCCACAGGTTCGGATAGACCTCGAGCGCGTCGCGGCCGCCGCGCTTGCCGCCGTGCAGCGCGGCCATCCGGCGCTGGCCTTCCGAATCCATGTTCGCGAACGCCTTCTGCGCACGCGCGATCGTGTCGTCGTCGAGCCGGCTGATCAGCCGCTCGGCGTCGCGCCACGCTTCGTCCTCGGTCTCGCGCACGATCACGTGCAGGCGGATGCCGAACTTGATCTTGCGGCCGCGCGCGTCGGCACGGGCGCGGATGTCGGCGATCTTCTTCGCGACGGCCTCGGGCGGCTCGCCCCAGGTCAGGTAGGTATCGATGTGATCGGCGGCGATCGCGTGAGCGGCCGGCGACGAGCCGCCGAACCACAGCGGCGGATGCGGGTGCTGCACGGGCGGATAAAGCGCCTTGCCGCCTTTCGACTGCAGGTGCTTGCCGATATAGTCGAACCCGCCGTTGTCGTGCGACGCGGTCAACAGCCCGCGCCAGATGTTCAGGAAATCGTCGGTGATCTCGTAGCGCGTGTCGTGATCGGCGAAGAGACCGTCGCCTTCGAGCTCGGCCGCATCGCCGCCCGTGACGACGTTGATCAGCAGGCGGCCGCCCGACAGGCGGTCGAACGTCGCGGCCATCCGCGCGGCCAGCCCCGGCGAAGCGATGCCGGGGCGCACGGCGACCAGGAACTTCAGGCGCTGCGTTGCCGGAATGAGGCTCGACGCGACGACCCACGCATCCTCGCAGGAACGACCGGTCGGCAGCAGCACGCCGTCGTAGCCGAGCGTGTCCGCCGCCACGGCGACCTGCTTGAAGTAATCGTAGTCCGCGGCACGTGCGCCTTCGGCCGTGCCGAGATAGCGGCTGTCGCCGTGCGTGGGGATAAACCAGAACACATTCATCTGCTGCTCCTGCTTGACTGTCACTGCCGAAATTTGAAAAAACATCGCCCTGCTCGCGTCGTGGATGAGCGACGCATGCATGGTGTGCATTCGAATCGGGATGGCTCGCCGGTCAGGCCGTGCAGCGGACGAGGACGCGATCGCACGGCTGTTTCCGGGAAATCAGTCTAGGGATCGGTACAGGGCTTTGGAACGATTTTTTTGAGCTTAGGTTTTCCGCTTTCGTGATTAGCACGACGCTGGAGCGAATATCGCCGCGGCGGGGCCCTATAATGACGCACCTATCCGAATAACTCCGCGCGCCCGGCCCCAGCCGTGCGCGCCTGCGATGCGCTCATCGATGCAGAAAGTCATCCTGCCCTTCCTGTCCGGCTTCCTGGCCGCCCTGTTCTTCCGCGAGGCCACCCTCGCCCTCCTTCACACGGCCGACCTGATCGCCGCGACCGGCTTCTCGACACAACCGTTCGCGCCGCTCGGCATTCCTGAATTTGTCGCGAATGCGCTGATCAGCGCGTGCTGTGCGATTCCGATGGCGTGGTTGTTGCGCGTCTCGCCGGAACGCGAAGCATCGTGGGTCGGCGCGCTCGTGTTCGGCGGTATCGTTCTGACGGCCGCCCGCGTGTTCGCGATCGATCCGCTGCGCGGTATCTGGCCGTCGGGCAACATGATGCCCGTGCTCGCGGCCGGCTTCGCGGCGAATGCGGTGTGGGGCTTCGGCGCGCTCGTGTTCATGCGCGCCTTCATGTCGGACGACGCGGGCGACGAATAACGCCGGGCCGGACGACACACCCCTCGGGCCTGGACCGGCCGACGTCCATGAAAAAGGCCGCGTGCACATGCACGCGGCCTTTTCGTTTCTGCCTCGCGCGTCGATCGAACGCACGGGTCGTGCCCGATCGACGTCAGTCTTTCAGTTTGCGCAGCGGATGCGTGTCGGGCGCCCACGGGCTGTCGAACATCGCGAGCACGTCGGCGCGGTCGACGTCGGCGGCCGACTTGAAACGCCACACGGGCTTGTGATCCTTGTCGACGATCAGCGCACGCACGCCTTCGATCACGTCGCCGCGCGCGAAGGTCGAGCGTGTGAGATCGAGATCGCGCCGCAGGCAATCGGCCATTGTCGCGCCGCGCGCGCGTTCGACGACTTCGAGCGACACGGCCATCGACAGCGGCGACAGCTGCTCGCGCATCGCGTGGGTCGCCTTCTCGACCCACCCGTCGACCGCCGCGCAATCCTGCTCGGCGTCGAGCGACGCGAGGATCGCGTGGAGGTCGGGCTGCGCGAAATGCCGGTCGATCCCGGCGCGCGCGTCGGCGAGCGCCGACGTGTCCGGCGTCGGCACGACCTTGTGCGCGGCGGCCGCCTCGGTCACGCAGGCGACGGCCTGCGCACCGTTGTCGACGCGCACGCTGCGCAGCGTGTCGAGCAGCGCCGGCAGCGCGGCATCGGGCAGATAGACGTCGGCGAGTTGCGCGTACAGCGCGCCGGCCGCGTCGAGCGTCGCGCCCGTCACCGCGAGATAACGGCCGATCGCGCCGGGCGTACGCGCGAGGAACCAGCTCATTCCGACGTCCGGGAACAGGCCGATGCGCGTTTCGGGCATCGCCATCTTCGTCGAGTCGGTCACGACGCGCAGGCCGCCCGTATGCCGCGCCGCCTGCGAAATCCCCATGCCGCCGCCCATCACGACACCGTGCATCAACGCGATGTACGGCTTCGGATACGTGAAGATCGCATGGTTGAGCGTGTATTCCTCGATGAAGAACGTGTCGACCGCATCGCGGTCGCCGCGCTGCCACGCGTCGTGAAAGAAGCGCACGTCGCCGCCCGCGCAGAATGCGCGCGGATGCGGGCTGTGCACGACGACCGCGACGACGTCGGGATCGTCGCGCCACGTATCGAGCGCCTGCTGCACCAGCCGGATCATGCCGACCGACAGCGCGTTCAACGCCTTCGGCCGGTTCAGTTCGAGAAAGCCGATGCGGTTCGCGACATACGCACGCACGTCGGGCTGGGCGGATTCGGCGGAAACGGCGGCGGAAGTGGAATCGGTCATGAAGGTCATCCGGCAAACGGCAGGCGCACGCTCAGTGCGCCTGCATCTTCGAAAACAGGTTCAGCACGACGACGCCCGAGATGATCAGCCCGAGGCCGATCACCGCCGGCAGGTCCGGCACCTGGCGATAGAGCAGCATCGCGACGAGCGTGATCAGCACGATGCCGGCGCCCGACCAGACTGCATAGATGATGCCGACGGGCATCGTGCGCAACGTGAGCGACAGGCAGTAGAACGCGACGCCGTAACCGGCGACGACGAGCACCGACGGCCACAAGCGCGTGAAACCGTCCGCCGCGCGCAGCGCGGACGTGCCGATCACTTCCGCGACGATCGCGATCGCGAGCCATGCGTAACCGGGCAGTTGCATCGCTCAGCTCCTTGCGAGAGCCAGTACCGCATAGTCGTGACCGAGCTCGGCGCACAGCGCCTCGACGACGAACTCGTGGTCCGCGCGCTGCGGCAGCCCGGACGCCGTGATCGAGCCGATCACGCCGGCGCCGGCGACGGTCAGCGGAAACGAACCGCCGTGCGACGCATACTCGGCGACCGGCAACCCGTGCTTGTCCGCGAGCGTCGCGCCGGCCTGCTGCATGCGCAGGCCGATCGCGTACGAGCTGCGGCGAAAATGCGCGACGACGTTGCGCTTGCGGCGCACCCAGTCGGCGTTGTCGGGCGTCGCGCCCGCGAGCGCCGCGTAAAACAGCGGCTGGCCGAACGTGACGATGTCGATCGCGATCGCATGACCGCGCGACGTCGCGAGCGCATGCATGCGGTTGCCGAGCGCCCATGCGCGGGCCGGGTCGAAATGGGGAAACACGAGCGCCTGTTCCTGCGCGCCGATCGATTGCAGATCGTGAGCGATGTCCATGAATCCGTCGATGCAGTAGTGAAAGTCGCAACGGCGCCGAGGCGATCGCGCAGGGCCGCTGCCGGAATGACGACACAAACCGCTCGATTCTAGCGCACGTGCTTCCCCGTACCGGCCCCACCGGGGCCCGCGATCCGGTCATCAGAAAACACTTGCACGCATTCGGGTTAGCCCATATAATCTATTTCTTCGACGGACGCGGGGTGGAGCAGTCTGGCAGCTCGTCGGGCTCATAACCCGAAGGTCGTAGGTTCAAATCCTACCCCCGCAACCAACCGTCCAGAATTTCGCAAAAAGCCCGGCTTCACGCCGGGCTTTTTGCTTTTGCGCGTCCGGGCGCCGCCCCCTCGTCGCACACCCGACCGCCGTTTCGCGCGACACGCCGCGGCATGCGCGGGCGTTCGAGAATGCCGCGGCCCGGTGATACACTCGCATCAACTCGTCCCTTCCACTCGACATGAAATTCTGCTCCGTCTGCGGTCACGAAGTCCTCGCGCGCATTCCTCCGGGCGACAACCGCGAGCGCTTCGTCTGCGATCACTGCGGCACGATCCACTATCAGAATCCGCGCAACGTCGTCGGTACGGTCCCGGTCTGGGGCGACCAGATCCTGCTGTGCCGCCGCGCGATCGAACCGCGCTACGGATTCTGGACGCTGCCGGCGGGCTTCATGGAAATGGGCGAAACGACCGCGGAAGCCGCTGCGCGCGAAACGCTCGAGGAAGCCGGCGCGCGCGTCGAGGTGCAGAACCTGTTCACGCTGCTCAACGTGCCGCACGTGCACCAGGTCCACCTGTTCTACCTTGCGCGGCTCACCGATCCGGGCTTCGAAGCCGGCGAGGAAAGCCTCGAAGTCAAACTGTTCGACGAGGCCGACATCCCGTGGGACGAGATCGCGTTCCCGACCGTCAGCCAGACGCTGCGCTTCTTCTTCGCCGATCGCGCCGCCGGCGACTACGGCGTGCACACCGGCGATATCTTCCGCTCGCTGCGCAACGGCTGAGCCCCGCACCCATGGTTCCCTGGCTCGGTCCGGACGATCCGTTTCCGTCCATCGAACGCGCGCTCGGTCCCGCGACCGGCGCCCCCGGGCTACTCGCCGCGAGCGCCGACCTGCTGCCGTCGCGCCTCATCGACGCCTACCTGCGCGGCATCTTCCCGTGGTACTCGGACGGCCAGCCGGTGCTGTGGTGGAGCCCCGACCCGCGCATGATCCTCGTGCCGGCCGAATTCAAGGTCGCGCCGTCGCTGCGCAAGACGCTCAAGCGCGTGCTGCGCGAGCCGGAATGGGAGGTGCGCGTCGATCACGATTTTCCCGGCGTGATGCGCGCGTGCGCGCAGGCGCCGCGCCGCGGGCAGCGCGGCACCTGGATCACCGCCGAGATCATCGACGCCTATACGTCGCTCTACCGCACCGGCAACGCGCACAGCATCGAGACGTGGCGCGGCGGGCGCCGCGTCGGCGGCCTCTACGGCGTCTCGTTCGGCCGGATGTTTTTCGGCGAGTCGATGTATGCGGACGTGACCGATGCGTCGAAAATCGCGCTGGCCGCGCTCGTCGCACACCTTCGCGAGCAGGGGCTGGAAATGATAGACTGCCAGCAGAATACGTCGCATCTAGCGTCGCTCGGCGGCCGCGAGATCGCACGCAAGGCCTTTGTCGCTCACGTGCGCCGCGCGGTAGCCGAACCGCCGATTCCGTGGCAGTTCGACAAGCGCGTGCTCGCCGCGCTGACGAGCTCCGCCGAAACGGCGGCGCCCTCCGGGACCGAGCGCTAGCGCGGCACTCCTTCCCTGCATCGAGAGCTGCCCATGACTCACCCGACTGAGCTGCCGCTTTCACCGCTTTCGGCGCTGCAATTCTATGCAACGGCGCCCTATCCGTGCAGCTATCTGGACGGCCGCATCGCGCGCTCGCAAGTCGCGACGCCGAGCCACCTGATCAATTCCGACATCTACACCGAACTCGTGAAGGCCGGCTTCCGCCGCTCGGGCGTCTTCACGTACCGCCCGTACTGCGACGGCTGCCGCGCATGCGTGCCGGTGCGCGTGCCGGCCGGCGAGTTCGTGCCCACGCGCACGCAGCGCAGGATGTGGAAGCGGCACCGCGCGCTGGTCGCGACGGTCTCGCCGCTGCACTACGACGAAGAGCATTACGCGCTCTACATGCGCTACCAGTCCGCGCGCCACGCGGGCGGCGGCATGGATCGCGACAGCCGCGACCAGTACGAACAGTTCCTGCTGCAAAGCCGGATCAATTCGCGCCTCGTCGAATTCCGCGACCTCGACGCGCCGGGCGGCGAGCCCGGCAAGCTGCGGATGGTCAGCATGATCGACATCCTCGGCGACGGGCTGTCGTCGGTGTACACGTTCTTCGAGCCCGACGACCGGCACACGAGCTACGGTACCTACAACATCCTTTGGCAGATCGAACAGGCGAAGAGCCTCGGGCTGCCCTACGTGTACCTCGGCTACTGGATCCGCGAGAGCCCGAAGATGGCCTACAAGGCGAACTTCCATCCGCTCGAAGGACTGATCGACGGCCGCTGGAAGGCGCTCGACCCGGAACGGTTCGACCTGCCGCCCGTCGACGCGGCGCTGGCGCGCGCGCCATTGCCGGGCGGGCATTCCGGCACGGGCTGACGCGCGTCGCGGCGGCTACGGAGCGAAGCTCGCCCGTGCCGTGCAACTCCCGGTAAAATAGCGGGTTGTCATTCATTCGGCTGTCCGCCCCATTCCCGTGTTCAGTTCCCTCTACCCGCTGGCCCGCGCATCCCTGTTCAAAATGGATGCGGAAGACGCTCACCACCTTACGCTGCGCGCGCTCGGCGCGGCCGGCCGCACAGGCCTCGCCTGCGCGCTGTCGGCCCGCGTGCCCGACGCGCCGCGCACCGTGATGGGGCTCACGTTCCGCAACCCGGTCGGCCTCGCGGCCGGCCTCGACAAGGATGGCGCGGCCATCGACGGCCTCGCGGCGCTCGGTTTCGGCTTCATCGAGGTCGGCACGGTCACGCCGCGCCCGCAGCCCGGCAATCCGCGCCCGCGGATGTTCCGGCTGCCGCAGGCCGAGGCGCTGATCAACCGGATGGGCTTCAACAACCACGGCGTCGACCAGTTCGTGAAGAACGTCCAGGCCGCCCGCTATCGCGGCATCCTCGGCCTGAACATTGGCAAGAACGCCGACACGCCGATCGAGCGCGCGGCCGAGGATTACCTGTACTGCCTCGAGCGCGTGTACCCGTTCGCGAGCTACGTGACGATCAACATCTCGTCGCCGAACACGAAGAACCTGCGCCAGTTGCAGGGCGCGGGCGAACTCGACGCGCTGCTCGCCGCGCTGAAGGACAAGCAGCAGCGCCTCGCCGACCTGCACGGCAAGCTCGTGCCGCTCGCGCTGAAGATCGCGCCCGATCTCGACGACGAACAGGTCAAGGAAATCGGCGACACGCTGCTGCGCCACAAGATCGAAGCGGTCATCGCCACCAATACGACGCTGTCGCGCGCGGCCGTCCAGGGCCTGCCGCACGCGGACGAAGCCGGTGGCCTGTCGGGCCGCCCCGTGTTCGATGCGTCGAACGAAGTGATCCGCAAGCTGCATGCGGAAGTCGGCAACGACGTGCCGATCATCGGCGTCGGCGGCATTTTCTCGGGCGAGGACGCGCGCGCGAAGCTGGCGGCCGGCGCGGCGCTCGTCCAGCTCTATACCGGTTTCATCTATCGCGGCCCGGCACTCGTGTCGGAGTGCGTGAAGGCGATTGCCCGCGAACGCAGCGCGTAATATAGTCATAAGCAAACGATATTTAGATATCGATAGCATTTTTGCTATTATAGGTCTCACTATCCGACTCATTGACCCGGACAGGGCAAGGAACACACGATGAAATTTTCGCTGCTGAAGAAGCTGCTGGTGGCCGGCGTGATCGGCACGTCGTTCGCTGCGGCAACCGCGCATGCGGCCGACCTCCTCGATCAGGTCAAGCAACGCGGCACGCTGCGGGTCGGCCTCGAAGGCACGTTCCCGCCGTTCAACTCGAAGAGCCCGCAAGGCGAACTCGTCGGCTTCGACGTCGACATCGCGAAAGCCGTCGCGGCGAAGCTCGGCGTGAAGGCCGAATTCGTGACGACCGAATGGAGCGGCATCATCGCGGGCCTGCAGGCCGGCAAGTTCGACGTGATCGCCAACCAGGTCGGCATCACCGACAAGCGCAAGGAAACGCTCGACTTCTCGCCGGCGTACACGTACTCGTCCGCGCAGCTGATCCAGCGCAAGGACGACACGCGCCAGTTCAAGTCGCTGGAAGACCTGAAGGGCAAGAAGCTCGGCGTCGCGCTCGGCACGAACTACATGGACATGGCGAAATCGGTGCCGGGCATCGACGTGAAGACGTATCCGGGCGCGCCCGAGTACCTGCGCGATCTCGCGGCCGGCCGCCTCGACGCGGCGCTCAACGACCGCCTGATGCTCGCGTACCTGACGAAGAATTCCGATCTGCCGTTGCGCCCGGGCGCGAACGTCGGCTCGGCGAACCCGTCGGGCATCCCGTTCAAGAAGGGCAACCCGAAGTTCCAGAAGGCGATCGACGACGCGATGGCGCAACTCGAGGCCGACGGCACGTTCACGAAGATTTCCGACAAGTGGTTCGGCATCGACGTGACGAAACCGATCAAGTAAGCACGCCTGCATTTCCCGCCCGACGGCGGGCCGGAAAGGGCGGCATCCGCAACGATGCCGCCCTTTGTTTTATCGGTCCGGTTTATGATTGCGCTTTCGCGCACGCATTCGCTTCGTATTCCATGTCGACAACGTCCCTGCTCGTCCAATCGCTGCCGGTGCTCGCCCAGGGTGCCGTTCTGACCGTCAAGTTCGCCGTGCTGTCGATGGTGTTCGGCCTGCTTGGCGCCGTCGTGCTCGCGATGATGGGCATCCGGCAAAGCGAAGCGCTCGACGGCTTCGAGCGCATCTGGGTCAACGCGCTCGCGTGGCTGGCGCGCGCGTACGTGAGCCTGATGCGCGGCACGCCGCTGCTCGTGCAGATCTTCGTCATCTATTACGGGCTGCCGAGCCTCGGCATCTCGCTCGATCCGACGCCGGCCGGCGTGATCGCGCTGTCCGCGAACGTTGCAGCCTACATGTCGGAAAGCATGCGCGGCGCGATCAACGGGATCGCGCGCGGCCAGTGGCTCGCCGCGTACAGCCTCGGGCTGTCGTGGGGGCAGACGCTGCGCTACGTGATCGGCCCGCAGGCGCTGCGCATCGCGGTGCCGAGCCTGTCGAACAGCCTGATCAGCCTGATCAAGGACACGTCGCTCGTATCGGTGATCACCGTGACCGAACTGCTGCGCAGCGCGCAGGAAGTGATCGCGGCCACCTATCAGCCGCTGCCGCTCTATCTCGCCGCCGCGGCCGTGTACTGGATCCTGTGCCAGATCCTCGAATGGGTGCAGCGCTGGTACGAAAAGCGCCTGTCGCTGCCGTCGCGGCACTGAGCCGCGCAGTTGCGCCGGGCCACGCTCGCGGGCCCGGCACCCTTCTTCCCGCTTACTCGCCCGAATAACGCACGCCGAGCACGGCGCGCGCCGCGTCGGTCATCGCGATCATCTGCCGCGAATGGTCGTGCGTCATGATCGGGCTTTCGGTCTCGCCCGCGCGCAGCAGGTCGCAGAAATGCGCGGTTTCGTAGTTCAGCCCACCGCCGTCGACCGGCGCGTCGAGTTCGACGGTGCGCCCGTCCGCGTAGCGGATCGTCGCACGCGCGGGGTTCCACCACTTCTCGTGAATCGTCACGTGGCCGCCCGCCGCGGCAATGAGCGCGTCGCCGCGCCCCATCACGTCGAGGCCGCAAAAGAGCTGCGCGATCCCGCCGTTCGCATGCACGCTGTTCAGGCTCGCGAACAGGTCGACACCCGTCGCGCCGACGCGGCCGAGCGTCTGCACGTCGCGCGCCGCGCCGAGCCAGTCGACGGCAAGGAACGCCTCGTAGATGCCGATATCGAGCAGCGCGCCGCCCGCGCAATCGAGCCGATAGACGGAATGGTCCCCCGGCACCGACGACGACGCGCAGCCGGCTCGCACGAGCCGGATCTCGCCGATCGGATCGTCACGCAGGTGCGCGCGCAACTGACGGTACAGCGGGAAGAACGGCGGCTTCATCGCCTCCATGAAGAGCAGCCCGGCATCGCGCGCCGCGTGCAGCACCGTGTCGAGTTGCACGGCGTTCAGCGCCGCGGGTTTCTCGCACAGCACGGCCTTGCCGGCAGCCAATGCGGCCAGCGTGTACTGCGCGTGACTGTCATGGAGCGTCGCGATGTAGACCGCGTCGATATCGCTCGAGAGGAGCGCATCGAGGCGCGCGGCAGGCGCGCCGCCGTAAGTCTCGCAGAAGGCGGCCGCTGCATCGGCGCGGCGGGCCCAGACGCCAGCGAGCGTGGCGCCCGGCACGTGCGCGAGGCTTTGCGCGAAGCGGCGCGCAATGCTGCCTGCACCGACGATGCCGAAGCGCACCGGGCGATGGTCGTTGTCGTTCATCCTGATCTTCCGTGTCGGTCGTATGACGGTTGCCGGCACGCTGCCGGCCGGCCGTCATGATAAACGGCCCGGCACACGGATGAGCGATACGCGCAACGTCAGGCACGCACCGGCACGTCGACCGAGAAATCGCGCGAAATCTCGTCCGCGCTGAAATCGATCAGCGCGAGCGAGGCCGCTTCGGCTTCGCGCGGGTCGCGCCGTTCGATCGCATCGACGACGCGCGCATGCGCCTTCACCGCGATGTCGTGCGCGCCTTCCTTCTGCACGACGCGCGGATTCACGAGACGCACTGCCCCGCGCACGATCGCCGCCATCTGCTGGAAGAACTGATTGCCGCTCGCCTGGACGATCCGCGTATGCAGCAGCTCGTCCGCCGTGTCGTAGCCGGGGTCGCCCGGCTGCAGCACCTTGAACGCATCGAACGCTTCGCGAATGCCCGCGATGTCGGCCGCCGTCGCACGCACCGCCGCCTGCGCGGTCGCGCGTGGTTCGATCAGCATCCGGAATTCGATGACGTCGCGCATGAACTGCGGATCGGGCTTTGCCCGGAATCGCCAACTCACGACGTCTTCGTCGATCATCCGCCAGTCGCGCATCGGCCGCACGCGCGTACCGACTTTCGGACGCACGTCGAGCATGTCGCGCGCAAGCAACATCGACAACGCTTCCCGCATCACCGTGCGGCTCACGTCGAACTCTTTCGACAGCACGTCCTGTGACGGCAAGATGCCGCCGTACTTGTCTTCGACGATACCCGCGACAAGCCCATCCATCACTTTGGCGACCAGTGACCGGTCTTTGCCCTGCTCCATGACACCTCCCCGTGCGTCGATTTGCGAACACCTGCTCCGCAGTTCCGCCGGCCCTGGTTACTACTGTTCTTATGATCTATAAGTTGATGAGTTCGACGATATTTCGCTATCTGGTAAACACCTGACAGGGTTATCCCTCTTTTGAACGAGGTGATTTATACGGCTAAAAAAAAGGCCCGGGAAGCGCGCCGCGCCTGCCGGACCCCGGTTTCCACAAGATTTATATATCCAATCCGTGACGGCAGATAGCGCGCCGTTACGGACTGCTTCTCATTCAGATTCAGCCAGCCGGATAAACGATCGTTTCAACGCCGTTTTCCGTGCCGAGCAAGCACAGATTCGCGCCGCGCTCGGCGAACAGGCCGACCGTCACGACGCCCGGCCATGCGTTCACCTGCGCTTCGAAACCGCGCGGATCGGCGATCTGCAGGCCCTTCACGTCGATGATCTCGTTGCCGTTGTCCGTGATGTAGGGCGCGCCGTCCTTCGTCACGCGCAGCACGGGCACGCCGCCGAGCGCGGTCACGCGCCGGCCGATCGCCGTGCGCGCCATCGGCACAACCTCGATCGGCAGCGGGAATGCGCCGAGCACCGGCACGCGCTTGCTGGCGTCCGCGATGCACACGAACGTGTCGGCCACCGACGCGACGATCTTCTCGCGCGTCAGCGCGCCGCCGCCGCCCTTGATCATCGCACCGCTCGCGTCGATCTCGTCGGCGCCGTCGACGTACACCTGAAGCGACTCGATCTCGTTCAGGTCGAACACCTTGATGCCGTGCGATTTCAGGCGTTCGGTCGTGGCAACCGAGCTCGACACGGCGCCGCGATAGCGCGATTTGACGGCGGCGAGCGCGTCGATGAAGCAGTTGGCGGTCGAGCCGGTGCCGACACCGATCACCGCACCTTCGGGTACGTTCTGGATCACGTAATCGGCGGCGGCCTGGCCGACGAGGCGTTTGAGTTCGTCTTGAGTCATGGCGTGGTAATGCTGCGGGATTGCGGAAAACCGCCAGTTTACCGGAGTCGGCGGACCGCCCTGCGTTTTTCGGCGGCCGATGCGCCGCGTATTCAGTGCGTGTCGGCGGCCGGCGCGGGGTCCGCCGCTTGCGTGCCGGGGAAGTACTTGTCGAGCAGCGCCTGCGCGATCGCGTCGCTTTCCGCGTCCGGGTTGCCCGCGTAGTCGGACGGCCGGAAATGCATCTGGAACGCGGCGAACACGCGCCGCGTGCGCGTGTCGAGCACGCCGTCGGTCGGCACGTCGTAGCCGTAGCGTGCGAGCTTGAGCTGCAGTTCCCGCACGTCGACCGGCGCGTGCGGATCGCGGCCGCCGAGCCGTGCCGCGACGGTCGCGTCGTCCGGCCATGCGCCGACGCCGGCTTGCGCGAGCGCATGCCACGGGAACAGCGGCCCGGGATCGATCTTGCGTTGCGGCGCGATGTCGCTGTGCCCGACCACGCGCGTCGGCGCAATCCCGTAGCGCGCGACGATGTCCTTCGACAGGTGGATCAGCGCGCCGACCTGTTCGGGCGGATACGGCTGCCAGGTGCGTTGCTGCGGATCGAGTGGGCCGCGGTTCACGTTCTCGATGCCGATCGACACCGCGTTCAGCTCGGTCGTGCCCTGCCATTCGCTGATACCCGCGTGCCACGCGCGCCGTGCTTCCGGAACGAGCTGGTAGACGACGGGCATCCCGCGCTCGGTGCGCGGCTGCGGCGGGATGACGTAATGCACGCTGACCGACTCGCCGGTCAGCGTGCGCAGCGATTTCGCCTCGTCGCTTTCGGTGTAATGCATCACGAGAAAGCGGATCCGCGAATCGGCGCCGCGCGCATGCAAGCTCGTGTCGGCGTAGTAGGCGCCGCGATCGACGAGCGTCGGCGACGTACAGGCCGCCAGCAGGCCGAGCACGGCGCAGGAAACGCCGACACGGAACAGGGTCATCGGTCTCGGATTCCGGAGAGCTTGCATCGGGGCACGCGTCGCGCGCGGGACGGGCCGGCCCTCGGTCGGGTCAGCCTCGGGGTCAGCCCTTCGCGCGTCGCTGGCGCACGGCTTCGTACAGGCACACGCCGCTCGCGACCGACACGTTCAGGCTTTCCACGCTGCCGGCCATCGGGATGCTCATCACTTCGTCGCAGGTGTCGCGCGTGAGCCGGCGCATGCCTTCGCCTTCCGCGCCCATCACGAGCGCGACCGGGCCGTCGAGCTTCGTCTCGTAGAGCGTCGCCGGCGCCTCGTCCGACGTGCCGATGATCCACACGCCGGCTTCCTTCAGCTCGCGCAGCGCGCGGGCCAGGTTCGTCACCGTGATGTACGGCACCGTATCGGCCGCGCCGCTCGCCACCTTGGCCGCGGTCGCGTTCAGGCCCACCGCCCGGTCGCGCGGCGCGATCACCGCGTGCGCGCCGGCCGAATCGGCGACCCGCAGGCACGCGCCGAGGTTGTGCGGATCGGTGACGCCGTCGAGCACGAGCAGCAGCGCGGGCCCGTTGATGCCGTCGAGCAGTTCGGACAGGTTCTGCGCGAGCGGCATGTCCTCGACGCGCGCGACGACGCCCTGGTGGCGCTCGGTATGCGCGAGGCCCCACAGGCGCGTTTCGTCGGCCGCGATCAGCCGCACGCCCGCTTCCTTCGCGGCGTGCAGGAACTCCTGCATGCGGCGGTCGCGGCGCGTCTGGTCGTACAGCACCTCCGCCACCGTCGATGCATCGTGCCGCATACGTGCGGTCACCGCATGAAAACCGTAAAGAACCTTCAGACGTGACATGACTGGAACAACCTTCGATCAAACGTGCGGCCGCGCGACATGCGCAGCCGCGATCCATGGAAAAGGAAAGCGCCGCGTGGCCGGCCGATGACCGGTGACGCGGCGTCTCTCGATACTGCAGGGCGTGCGCTTGCGCCGCCCCGAACGCTCAATACTTCTTGCGGGCGCGGGCCTTCTTCGCGGCCGGCTTCGCCGACGCACCGCCGCCACCGCCCTTCTTCTTCGCGGCGCCACGCGCGGCGCGCGCTTCCTTCACCGCGACGCTCGGCGCGCTCGCGGCCGTCTTGCGGCGCGGCACGGTTTCCTCCGTCGGCGGCAGCGCGCGCACGCGCGGGCCGCTGCCGTTGCGATCGACGCCAGCGGCCGGCGCGGGCGACGGACGCGGCGCCTTCACCGGCGTATCGCGCACGAGCCGGAAATCGATCTTGCGCGCATCGAGATCGACGCGGCTCACCTGCACGCGCACGCGATCCGACAGGCGATAGCGGATGCCCGTGCGTTCGCCGCGCAGCTCGTTCTTGATCTCGTCGTACTGGAAGTAGTCCGAGCCAAGCTCCGTCACGTGCACGAGCCCTTCGATGAACAGCGTGTCGAGTTGCACGAAGATGCCGAACGACGTCACGCCGTTCACCATCCCGCCGTACTCCTCGCCGAGCTTGTCGCGCATGAAGTAGCACTTGAGCCACGCTTCGACGTCGCGCGACGCTTCGTCCGCGCGGCGTTCGTTCGCCGAGCAGTGCAGGCCGAGCTCTTCCCAGATCGCCGTGTTCGAACGCGAGCGGCCGCGCGCTTCGTCGTCGGCCTGCTGCATCGCGCGGGCGCGCGGCGACAGCGCGGTGTTCAGCTCGAAGCCTTCCGGCGCCTTCGGCACGTACTTCTTGCCCGACAGGATCGCGTAGATCGCGCGGTGCGTGAGCAGGTCCGGATAGCGGCGGATCGGGCTCGTGAAGTGCGCGTATGCCTCGTACGCGAGACCGAAGTGGCCGATGTTGTCCGGGCTGTAGACGGCCTGCTGCATCGAGCGCAGCAGCATCGGCTGCAGCATCTGCGCGTCCGGCCGGTCGCGGATCTGCGCCATCAGCGCCGCGTAGTCGCTCGCATGCGGCTTGTCGCCGCCGCCGAGCGACAGACCCATGCCGCGCAGGAACGCGCGCAGGTTCTCGAGCTTTTCCGGCGTCGGCCCCGCGTGCACGCGGTACAGGCCCGGATGCTTGTTGCGCTTCAGGAAATCGGCCGCGCAGACGTTCGCGGCCAGCATGCATTCCTCGATCAGCTTGTGCGCGTCGTTGCGCTGACGCGGCACGATCTGCTCGATCTTGCCCTGCGAGTTGCAGACGATGTAGGTCTCGGTCGTGTCGAAGTCGATCGCACCGCGCTTTTGCCGCGCGGCGAACAGCGACTTGTAGACGCCGTACAGATCCTGCAGGTGCGGCAGCAGATCGGCGCGGCGCGCAGCCTCCGGCCCCTTCGTGTTCGACAGCACGGCCGCGACTTCGGTGTACGTCAGGCGCGCCGCCGAATGGATCACGGCCGGATAGAACTGGTATGCCTTGATCTCGCCGCGCGCGGTGATCACCATGTCGCACGCGAGCACGCAGCGGTCGACCTGCGGATTCAGCGAACAGAGGCCGTTCGACAGCTTCTCCGGCAGCATCGGGATCACGCGGCGCGGGAAGTAGACCGACGTGCTGCGCTCGAGCGCGTCGGCATCGAGCCCGCTACCCGGCTGGACGTAGTGCGACACGTCGGCGATCGCGACGATCAGCCGGAAGCCGTCGCCGCGGCCGACCTTGACCGGCTCGCAGTAGACGGCGTCGTCGAAGTCGCGGGCGTCCTCGCCGTCGATCGTCACGAGCGGCACGTCGCGCAGGTCGACGCGGAAGCGCAGGTCGGCCGGCCGCACCTTGTCGGGCAGCGCAGCGGCTTCGTCGAGCGCCGGCTGGCTGAATTCGTGCGGCACGCCGTACTTGCGCACCGCGATTTCGATTTCCATGCCCGGATCGTCGATATCGCCGAGCACTTCGACGACACGGCCGAGCGGCTGCGAATGGCGGCTCGGGAAATCGGTCAGTTCGACGACGACGACCTGCCCGACCTTCGCCTTCTTCACGTTCTGCGTGATCAGGATGTCGTGGCCGATACGCTTGTCTTCCGGCGCGACGATCAGTGCGCCGTTCTCGTTCAGCAGGCGGCCGATGACGCGCTTGTTCGCGCGCTCGGTGACTTCGACGACATGACCTTCCGGCCGGCCGCGGCGATCGTAGCCGACGATCCGCGCGAGCACACGGTCGTTGTGCATCACCTTCTGCATTTCGCCGTTCGGCAGAAACAGATCGTCCTGGCCGTCGTCGCGGATCACGAACCCGTAGCCGTCGCGATGCCCCTGCACACGCCCCGCGACGAAATTCGACGGATGAGTCAACTGGTAGTGGCCGCGCTTGTCGAGGCGGATCTGGCCGTCGCGCTCCATCGCGGCGACACGCCGGAAGAACCCCTCGCGCTCCTGACGCTTGATCGACAGGGCTTCGGCGATGTCGTTGGCGGCCAGCGGCGCGTCGCTCGTACGCAGCACGCCGAGAATCTCTTCACGGCTCGGAATGGGGTACGGATATTTGCTCAAGGGTTTGTCGATGATTGTTCTCGTTGCGTTGACCGATGGTGCACGGCATCAACATAGAGGTGTCCGTCCGAGACAGTTCTATATTGACGGCGGCGGGTCATTCTATCACCCGCCCGTGTCGCCAAATGACGGGGAATGCCGCGGCCGCGCACGGTGGCGGCCGGTTTGCGATGCGCCGCAAAAAGGTGTTGACAGGAATAATTGGGGCGCTATAATTTCGCTTCTTTGCAGCAAGCAGCTACTGCAAAACGTGCCCAGGTGGCGGAATTGGTAGACGCACTAGGTTCAGGTCCTAGCGGTGGCAACATCGTGGAGGTTCGAGTCCTCTCCTGGGCACCATCTGTTTTTAAAAAGGTCGGCTTTCAGCCGACCTTTTTTTCATTTCAAGCTCGGGAAACACCGCGCCCGCATACTTGTACGAAGGTGCGCAGGCCTCGCGCTTCCCGGCGCGTCCGTGGGCTGAAGACATTCTCCCGGAACGCACGGCCCGGCCGGGCGCCTTTCCCGCGCTACCGCCCGGCCTCGCAAGCGCCTTGCCCGACTTCTCCGCCATTACGCCTTCAACGGACTATCCACGCCCCTGGAGCAGATCGGCCATATCGTCGGCATGTTCTTCCTCGACCGCGAGAATCTCCTCGAACAGCCGGCGCGTCGTGACATCCTTCTCGCCGAGGTAGCGGATGATCTCCCGATACGTGTCGATGGCGATCCGCTCGGCGACCAGATTCTCGCCGATCATGCTGGTCAGGTCCGTGCCTTCCCGGTACTCCGAATGCGCACGCGTTTTCAGGCCGTCCGGCGCGAAATCGGGTTCGCCGCCGAGCTGCACGATGCGCTCGGCGATCCGGTCGGCGTGCTCCTGCTCTTCGGTCGCATGCTGCGCGAATTCCTGCGCCACGGCTTCGGAATTGATGCCCCTGGCCATGAAGTAATGCCGCTTGTAACGCAGCGTGCAGACGATCTCGGTCGCCAGCGCGTCGTTGAGCAGCTTCAGCACCTTGGTGCGGTCCGCGCCGTACGTTTGCGTGACCGGGCCGTCCGACATGTGCTTGCGCGCGTCTTCGCGAATTTTCTTGAGGTCCAGCACGAACGGGTCGCTGGATTCAGGTACCGCGTCATGGGTTGCAGGTGATTTCGTCATCGATCTGCTCCTTTATCCGGTAAGAAAATCTGCTGCCCGCCTTGGACAGCAAAATCGATACCTGCCCGGTACTGCTCGACCATCCCGCAGCGGACAGGCCCGCCCGCGGTACGGCAATTGCTGCCTTCCTGCCGAAGGCCGGCCCGTGAGGGGGCCGGACCGCAAATCTCAAGACCTTCGCCATGGCCTTACCGAACGCGTCCGGAATGACGATCGCCAGAATGGCAGGCAAAGTCGTTGCATGGCTCGTCGCAGTACTGATCATTCTGATCGCGGCGATCGCGCTGTTCATTTTCACGTTCGACTGGAATCGGGCACGGCCCATGGTCGACGACAAGGTGAGCGCCGCGATCGGTCGTACGTTCACGATCAACGGCGACCTGACCGTGAGCTGGCATCGCGCCAGCGGCGAAACCGGCTGGCGTGCGTGGGTTCTCTGGCCTACCTTTGCGGCGCGAAACATCACGATCGCGAACCCGGACTGGACGAAACAGCGGTACTTCGCCACGCTCGACGAAATCGACTTCCAGGTGAAGCTGCTTCCGCTGATCACGCACGACATCGTCATTCCGGTCATCCATCTGGTGAGTCCTTCCATCGACCTCGAACGCGTCGCCGACGGACGAAACAACTGGACCTTCAAGCTCAAGTCCTCCGCGCACCCGCTCGAGTGGAAACTCGACCTGCACGACATCCGGCTCGACCAGGGCAGCATCGCGCTGTTCGACCAGCAAAAAGACGTGGCGATGCAGGCGACGGTCAACACGCTCGGCCATGCGATCCCGATCGGCGAAGCCCTGAAACAGCAGGAAAACAAGTCGCGCAGTGCGTCGGCCGAAGTGGTCGGCAAGCGAGGCGCGCAAAAGCTGAGCACGCAAGCGCAAGCGGCGGCATCTGCGGCGTCGGCAGCATCCGGTGTATCGGCAGCGCCGACCACGCCCGGAAGCCCCGCTTCGGCTGCCCAGCCGCCCGCAAGCGGAACGGCTGCCGCCGTCACGCAACAGACGGGCGAGCCGCAATACGGCATCGGCTGGACAGCGACAGGCAGCTACAAGCATTCGGCGTTGTCGGGTAACGGCAAGCTCGGCGGCGTGCTCGCGCTGCAGGATGCGTCGCGGCCCGTCCCGGTACAGGCCGACGTCAAGGCCGGCGACCTGCATGTTTCACTGGTCGGTACCGTCACCGACCCCGCCCATCTGGCTGCCGTCGATTTGCGCCTGTGGCTGCAAGGCTCGAGCCTCGATCGCCTGTATCAATTGACGGGCATCACGCTTCCCAAGACCCCGCCCTACGCCACGGAGGGTCATCTGACGGGCAACATCAAACCCGGCGGCAGCGTGTTCCATTATGAAAAATTTTCAAGCCGCGTGGGCGGCAGCGATCTCGACGGCACGCTGATCTATACGCAACGCGCACCGCGGCCGCTGCTCACGGGCGAGGTGGTCTCGAATCTTCTGCAGTTCAAGGATCTGGCACCGGTGGTCGGCGCGGACAGCAACGCGAGCAAAGCCAGGCGCGGCGACAGCGCGCGTCAGCCGCCGAACAAGGCCCTGCCTGTCGAAGGCTTCCGGACCGAGCGCTGGAAGGCGATCGATGCCGACGTGAAATTCACGGGCCGCCGCATCATCAAGGATCCGGCGCTGCCCATTACGGATCTGTACACGCACATCGTGATGACCGATGGCGTGCTGTCGCTGGAGCCGCTCAAGTTCGGCGTCGCGGGTGGCTCGATCGCGTCGGACCTTCATCTCGACGGCCGCGAGCGGCCGCTCAAGGCACGCGCGTCGACGCGCGTGCGCCATCTCAAGCTGAAGCAGCTGCTGCCGACCGTGAAGACGATGCAGAGCGCGCTCGGTGAAGTCAATGGCGACGCGCAGTTGTCCGCGACCGGCAACACGCCGGCGGCGCTCGCAGCCAGCTCCAACGGCGAGGTGAAGCTGCTCGTCACCGACGGCGTGCTGAGCCGACTGCTCATGGAAGCCGCGGGCCTGAACGTCGCGAATGTCGTCTACGAAAAGCTGTATGGAGATCGCACCGTGCACATCAACTGCGCGGCCGCCGATTTCGTGGTCACCGATGGCGTGCTCGATTCGCATGCGTTCGCACTCGACACGGACGACGCCGTCATCAACATCGACGGCAAGGTGAACATGAAGAACGAAACGATGGATCTCGGCGTACACCCGCACACGAAGGGCTTCCGCATTTTCACGCTGCGCTCGCCGCTCTACGTCAGGGGTACCTTCAAGAATCCGCACGTCGGCGTGAACCCGACCGCGCTCGCGCTACGCGGCGGCGCGATGGTCGGCCTCGGCATCGTCAATCCATTCGCCGCGCTGATTCCGTTGATCGCGCCGAGCAACCACAAACCACTGCCGTGCCGGCAACTGATCGCGGCGATGCAGTCGCAGCAACCGACCGCGCCGCCGCCGGGCCAACGCAAGAAGGCCAAAGGGCTGCGCCTGCCGCCGGGCACGCCGGTCGGGGACGCGACTCATTCCTCCGCCCTCGGCATGCCGTTGCCCAAGACAACTCGCTGACTCTCGTCGTTGTACCGGCGATCGTTCCGCCCGAACACGGAACGGCTGACGATTCGCCGCCGGGCACGAGCTTCGCGCGTTGGGGGAATTCGATGCCGCCCATTGCCGGCTGCCGCAACGAGGCGGCTGGAGCGGCGATCGCCCGGCCTGACTCAGCGGCGAGGCAGGAACCGACCGATACCGCGCGCCGTCGGTACTGCGCATTGCGGGCCGCGGCGACCGTGACGATCTCGTTGCCACCCTCGCGGTGAGCCCGCCCCGCCAGCGCGGGCTGCGTGCGAACAGTACTGGCTACGCGCACTTCGCGAGGGACGGCTTTCGCGACGCGCGTCGCGCTGCCTCCACTACGTCGTCGTCGCCCAGACGCGGTACATCATCCTTCGCCTTCCCAATCGTGCCACTCGACCGAATGGGATTTCAGATACGCCGACACGGTTTCGCCGACCGTCGGCATGAAGTGGTCTTCGCCGATCCGCTCGTACAATCCGTATCGCTTCAGGCTGTCCTTGACCGGCCCCTTGAGTTCCGCGAAGCATAGCTGCATGTCCGCATCGTCGAGTTCGTCGTCGAGCCTCGCCAGCATGTCGGCGGCTGTGACGTCGATATCCGTCACGGGCTCGGCCGCGATGGCGACCCAACGGGTACGGGTGGGTGCATCGCGCGCCGCGGTCATCACGCGCTCGTGAAAGATTTCCGCGTTGGCGAAGAACAGCGGCGCATCCCAGCGCAGCAGAACCAGCCCGGGGATGCGCCGCGCGTCCGGATGACGCGCGATATCGTGATAGCCCTTCACGCCGTCGCGCCGGCCGAGCACGGCCGAATACGGGCGCCACGCCCGCCAGAGGAAAGCCAGCACGGCAAGCCCGAGGGCGATACCGACGCCGGCCACCACGCCCGACAGCACGACCCCGGCAAAGCATGCGAGGGACTGCACGAATTCCGGACGGCGCAACCGATAAAGCCGCCGCAGGCCGGCGATTTCGATCAACGAAAACGATGCGGCGACGACCACGGCCCCGAGGGTGGCTTGCGGCGTATCACGGAGCGCCTGCGGGGCAAAAACCAGCAACGCCGCCACGATGAGTGCGGCAATCAGGCCGCAGGCCTGGCTCTTCGCACCGGCCCCCTCGGCGACCGGCGTGCGCGATCCGCTGGCCGCGACCGAAAATCCCTGGAACAGCCCTGCTGCAATATTTGCGATCCCGAGCGCGACGAATTCGCGATTGCGGTCGACACCGTCCCCGCTGCGCAGCCCGTAAATCTGCGACAGCATGCTGATGTCCGTAAACGACACCAGTGCGATCGCGGCGGCACTTGCCGATAGTGCGAGCCATTCGCTCGGCGCAAGCGCCGGAAAGTCCGGCAGCGGTAGGCCGCGAGGCAACGTGCCCACTACGCTGATGCCCGTCCGGGCCGCCAGATCGAAATATGCAGTCCCGACGGTGGCGACGGCCACGGCCACCAGCACCCCCGGCAGTTTCGGTGCCCAGCGTCTGAACGCCAGGATAACGGCGAGCGACAGCACACCGATTGACAAGGCCGCGAGGTTCGTTTTTCCGGCGGCAATGGCGCTCGCCAGCGCGCGCAACTGTTGCAGAATCGACGCTTCGTGCACGGTCAGACCGAGCAGCTTCGGTAACTGACTGACGATGATCGTGACGATGATGCCGTTCAGATAGCCGTAGCGGATCGGCGTGGACAGCAGATCGGTGATGAAGCCCAGCCGGAACAGGCCGACCGCCAGACAAAGGGCGCCGGACAGCAACGCAAGCGCGCCCGCGAGCGCCGCCGCATGCGCGAGGTTGCCGTGCGCGAGCGGCACGATGCTTGCCGCGATCAGCGCAATGAGCGCCGAATCGGGCCCGAGCACGAGGATGCGGCTCGGCCCGACCGCCGCATAGGTGACCAGCGCGGCAATCGACGCATAGAGCCCCGACGCGGCGGACAGGCCGGACGCGATCGCGTAGGCCATGCCGGCGGGCACCAGCACGGCGCTCAGCGTCACGCCCGCGGTGGCGTCACCCGCCAGCCAGGCCATCCGGTACGTGCTGAGCCACGCGATACCGGGCACGCGGCGGGCGATTTCCTTCAATCGTCGTACGATGCTATCGCTGACCACACGTGTCGCTCCCGCGTGTCTTGGCCGGGTCATGAACTTTCGGATCGCGTGGTTCCATGACGAGCCCTCTCCCAACCGTCCACCGGCGCGGGCGGCACACTGCCGCTGTAGTGAACAGCCCGGTCGACGCTGTCTGCAGGCTGCCGCGAACGCCGGCGTTTGCGCAACGCCTTCGGATCCATTGCACTGCGCCTGTTCCGACGCGTCAGGCGGCGCAACGGAAACGCCACGCGTCGGTTCGGGTGCCCGTTCGCAGCAAGCCGCGTACCTGGCACCGGCACGCAACCGGTTGAACCACTTCGATTCGTATGGCCCCTTCTCGATTACGAGCAGTCGCTTTGTACGTTTTACCTGGCTCGCGCAAATATCCGTGCCCGGGCCGCGGCGCATGACGGGGAAGAGGCAGATGGATGGGAGCCCGTCGGGTATGTCGGCATGTCGGCATGTCGGGCGCGACCAGCGTGACACTCGAAGCAGCCGCCGGAGGGTGCAAAAAATGCTCGCCTGCATCGGACGGCGAAGCTTCGCCGCCGAACGGCGCGCGAGCTGACCGGCCGATGACGAGAGCAAAGGAGTGCAATGGAAAGGGAACTGAAACTGCTGGTAGACCGCGAGCACGTGGGTAGAATCCGCGAGTCGCCGCTGTTCGCGGAAAGCAAGAACACAGTGTCGTCTGACACAACGCTCGTCAGCACCTACTACGACACACCGGAACTCGCATTTCGTCGGTGCAATGCGTCGCTGCGCGTGCGCGATCACGGCGACAAGACGGTCCAGACCATCAAGCTCGACGGCTCGGCGCAGGCAGGCGTGTACGAGCGCGACGAATTCGAAATGCCGGTCGACGGCCGCGCACCCGATCTGAGCTTGTTCACCGATTCGATCCCCGCCGACGGCAGTCTAGGAAAGCTGATTCGCGATAAACGCACCGCGGCGAATCTCGAAGCGCGCTTCGTCACCAGGATTCGCCGCACGGTGCTGCCATTACACCTGCCGTCCGACGAAGAAGTCGAGTTTGCGATCGATGAAGGCACCATCGAAACCGACACGGCTTCGACTCCCATCGTCGCAGTCGAGATGGAATTGAAGCGCGGCCGGCCCGACCGTCTCTATCAGATTGCGCTCGATCTGCTCGCGACGGTTCCGCTTCGCTTCGACCGCCTGAGCAAGGCCGATCGCGGCTATGAAATGCTTCTGCAACAACATCAGACGCCCGTGAAAGCGAAGCCGGTAAGGCTTCACAAACGGGACAGCATCGAAGACGCATTCCGCCAGATCGCACACAATTGCCTCGAGCACATTCACGCGAACGAACGCGGCGTCGTGTCCGGTCACGACCCGTCGAGCGTGCATCAGATGCGCGTCGGCCTGCGGCGTCTGCGCTCGGCGCTCGATCTGTTCGACAAGGTCATTCCCGCCTATCCGGGGCTTCAGGACGAATTGCGCTGGATCGCATCGGAGCTCGGAGAGGCGCGCGACTGGGAGGTGCTCGTTCGCTCGACACTCGGCCAGGCACTCGAGCAGACGGAGAAGAAGCTGGAACGCCGGGCAGTGGAACGCGCGTGCCAGCGGGTGGCAACGGAAAAGCGCGCCAACGCAGCCGCTGCCGCGGAGTCCGTCCGTTACACGCGTCTGATGCTGCAACTGACGCTATGGCTAAACGGTGCACGCTGGCGTGACGGCATGTCGACGAAGGCGTCCGAAGCCATACGAAATCCGGCGAAGCGGCTTGCATCCGACATATTGCGTCGCAGGCACAACAAGTTGCTCAAGCGCGGCCGCGGGCTGGCCGGGCTCGATGATCGCCGCCGGCATCGGGCGCGGATCGCCGCGAAGAAACTTCGGTATGCGACGGAATTCTTTGCTTCGTTGTTTCGGAAGTCGGCCGTGAAGCATTATGTGGCGACATTGAGTACGCTTCAGGACGACCTGGGCTGGCGCAACGATGCAGTGGTCGCGGACCGTCTGCTGGATTCGCTTCCCCGCACCCACGCCGATACCGCGTCGGGCGCAGCTTTCGTTCGAGGGTTCTGGGCTTCGCGCGTGGCCGCCGATTACGCTCAAATGAAAAAGTTATGGAAGCGCTTCAGGCGGCTGTCTCCACCTCGATAGAGACCGGTGCCGGCCACACCGTATCGAGCCCGGCATAGTCGCCGCAACGGCTGCGGCAGCGGGCACCCGCGCAGCGGCCCCTTCCGCGCGAGCGCGCGGGGTTCTGCCCGTGCTGCCGACATTTCTCCGGCTCCGCGATCCGAGCGCGCGTTGCCGATCGGCCAACGCGTTAGTGATGATGCGAACGGGCCGCCCGCGTCTGTGCTGCCTTCTTGGCCGCTGCCGAGCGGCCTGCCGCGCCTTTGGTCTGCGCCGCCTTCTTGGCCGCCGCGGAACGGCTCGCGGCCGGACGGCGCGCGGCAGCGCTCTTCGCCTGCCTCGACATCGCGGTCGACGACGCCCCCTCCTTACTCTCGCGCTTCAACACGGCAGTCGTGGTGCGCGAGCGTTTCGCTTTCGATTCGGTGCTCGGGCTCGCCTTTTTCCTGCCTTGTCCCGCAGCGGAGTCCTGCGCCGCCTTCTTGCGGGTCGCTTCGCTCGTCTTGCCCTTCGCGGGCGGCTTGAGATCGACACCCGCACGCCGAGCCTGCGACAGACCGATGGCGATTGCCTGCTTGGCTGAGCGTACGCCATGCTTGCCGCTGCGTACGCGGTCGATCTCTTCCTTGACGAACTCGCCTGCCTGGGTGCTTGGCGACTTGCCGCTGCGTTTGTCGGCGCGGGCTCGCTGGATCGCTCTCTGTTCGGGCATGATCACTCTCCTTGATAAAGGCGTACGCACTTTTTCGAGCAACGGGCGTGCCCAGTGCACCTCGAAGCGCGCACCGCGCGCGGCGACTGCTCCGCACAATCCGGATCGCACCGTGCGCCGCCGAAAATCAGGACTCCCCGACACCAAGCGAACGCATCCGAATCAGTGAGCGCTCCGCTTATGCCGGCTGGTTGGATCGATAGCAGAATTTATCGGTTATCGGCCGCCCTCGGCGTTGGTACGTTAGCCGGCTCGCCTCACCGCAACCCACCCACCGAGGAACACGCTTGATGACGTCGATGAACCGCCGCGCGTTTGCGCGCACGATACTGGCTGCGGGCCTCGCTGCCGCGGGCATCCGCACGCATGCGGAGAACACGCCTGCCGCGCTGCGCATCGGCTACCAGAAATCGTCGACGCTGATCACGCTGCTCAAGGCGCACGGCACGCTCGAGCAGGCGCTTGCGCCGCTCGGGCTGCGCGTGTCGTGGCATGAATTCGCGAGCGGATTGCCGCTGACCGAGGCGCTCAACGTCGGCGCCGTCGATTTCAGCGCCGACGTCGCCGACACGGTCCCGGTCTTCGCGCAGGCCGCCCATGCGCGTTTCGTGTATGTCGCCCAGGAAGCGCCGTCGCCGAAGGCACAGGCGATCATCGTGAAGAAGGACAGCGCATTGCGCACCCTCGCCGACCTGAAGGGCAAGCGCATCGCGGTCACCAAGGCCGCCGGCAGCCACTATCTGTTGCTCGTCGCGCTCGCACGCGCGCGGCTCGCGCCCGCCGATACGGCGATCCACTACCTGACGCCCGCGGACGGCCGCGCGGCGTTCGAGCGCGACAGCGTGGACGCCTGGATCACGTGGGATCCCTATATCGCGTCGGTCGACCAGCATCCCGATGTGCGGATTCTCGCCGACGGCAGCGGACTCGCATCGTATCAGCGCTACTACCTCGCATCGAGCGGCTTCGCTGCCGCCCATCCGGACGCCGTGCGGATCCTGTTCGACCGGTTGTCGCAGACGGGCACGTGGCTGCGCGATCACCAGCAGGAAGCCGCGAACACGCTTGCGCCGATCTGGGGCCTCGACGCCGCGACGATCGCACGTGCGAATGCGCGACGCAGCTACCTCGTGCGGCCGGTGATCGTGCAAAACTTCGGCGAACAGCAGCAGATCGCCGACACGTTCTTCGCGGCCGGGGTATTGCCGACCCGAGTCGACACGAAAGAAGCGCAGCGCTGGAATTTCACGGCGAATCGCGCGGAGCCGGTCGGCGTGTGAGAGGCCGGGCCGCCCCGCCAGGGCGGCAAAATATTTTTATGTGGCCGGATGAAATTGTATTGACAGACTTTCCCGGCACGCTACAATAGCGGTCTTCGCATCGCAGCAAGCGAACGTGCCCAGGTGGCGGAATTGGTAGACGCACTAGGTTCAGGTCCTAGCGGTGGCAACATCGTGGAGGTTCGAGTCCTCTCCTGGGCACCATCTGTTTTTTAAAAAGGTCGGCTTTCAGCCGACCTTTTTTCATTTCGAGCCTCCGAATCGATGCGCATGTTCGGCACGGGTTTCGTGCTCCACCAAGGTGCCCGTTATTTTGGTTCGCGTCCTAAAATTATGTTGACAGCCCGTGAAGACACGCTACAATAGCGGTCTTCGCATCGCAGCAAGCGAAACGTGCCCAGGTGGCGGAATTGGTAGACGCACTAGGTTCAGGTCCTAGCGGTGGCAACACCGTGGAGGTTCGAGTCCTCTCCTGGGCACCATCTGTTTTTGAAAAGGTCGGCTTTTAGCCGGCCTTTTTTCATTTCCGGCCCCGGAATCATCGCAGGCCATCTGCAATCCCTCCCCGATTTCGGGTGTCCGCGCCCGCCTCGCCCTTCACGAAACAGAACCGGGATTTCCCTAGGCTGACAGGTCCTCGCTCACGCGGTTAAATAAATCAACGTGATTTATTTAATGCACCGCCGAGCGGTGCGACATGGAAGGAGACGCCATGAGAAGCCCGCACTTCGGCCAGGGAAGCAATTCGGCCAACGTGCGCCGTTACAACGAGCGCCTGTTGCTGAAGACGCTGCGCCGCGCGGGCAGCGCATCGAAGGCCGATCTCGCCCGTCTCGCGAGCATGACGGGTACGGCGGTCGGCAGCATCATCGCGTCGCTCGCCGACGCGAAGCTGATCGAATTCGCCGGCCGCACCGAAGGCCAGCGCGGCCAGCCGGCTTCGCTGATCCGGCTCGATCCGCGCGGCGCGTTCGGCATCGGCGTCCATCTCGACCGGATGCGCATCGAGACGGCGCTCGTCAATTTCGCGGGCGACGTGCTCGGCCGCCGCTCGCACGACACGCTGCTTCCCCCGCCCGCCGACGTGCTCGAGATCGTGCGTCACGACATCGATGCGATGCAGGCCCTGCTCCCCGACCATGAACGCGCCCGCCTGACCGGCATCGGCGTCGCGCAACCGTACAACCTCGGCGCGTGGATGCGCGAGCTCGGCCTCGCGCCCGACACGTTCCGCGCGTGGGAAGACGTCGATTTCGCGGCCGACCTCGGTCGCACGCTGTCGCTGCCTGTCTTCGGCGAAAACGACGGCAACGCAGCGGCGATCGCCGAACTGTTCTACGGGTACGGCCGGCAGTGCGACGACTTCGTCTACCTGTTCATCGGGCCGGCGATCGGCGGCGGGATCGCGATCGACGGCGACTGCCTGCGCGGCGTGACCGGCAACGCGGGGGACATCGCGGTGATTCCGGTGCCGCCGAGCCGGCTGGCGTCCGCGCCGCCGCCGCGCGGCCAATGGGACATCCTGCTCGCGCGCGCCTCGCTGCATGCGCTCGTGCGCCACCTGCGCCATCGCGGCGAGACGGTCGAGAACCGCGCCGATCTCGAAGCATGCATCGCCCGTGGCCTGCCGGCCGTCGACGAATGGATCGACGATTGCGTCGACGCGCTCGCGCCGGCGTTGCGCGCGGTGCTGTGCGTGATCGACGCGCCGGTGGTCGTGATCGACGCCGACACCGACGCGGGCCTGCTCGACGCAGTCACGACCCGCCTGCGCGCGGCACTCGTGGCCACCGCGCCCGAGGCACGCGGTACACCCGTGCTCGTGCGCGGCACGTTCGGCGCCGACGCCGGCGCGATCGGCGCCGCCACGCTGCCGATGTTTTTCAACTTCTCCCCGCGGGCCGGCATCCTCAAGGGCGCCCGCACCGACTCGCAGGAGGTCAACCATGTCGCGATCTGAGTCGCCCCGTCCGTTGCTCGAGATGCGCGGAATCAGCAAGACGTTCCCGGCCGTGCGCGCGCTCGACAACGTCAGCCTGACCGTCTATCCGGGCGAGATCCATTCGCTGATGGGCGAGAACGGCGCGGGCAAATCGACGCTGATGAAGATCCTGTCGGGCGCCTATCGCGCCGACGCCGGCGGCGAAATCCTGATCGACGGCCAACGCATCGACATCGACGGCCCGCTCGCCGCGCGCGATGCCGGCGTCGCGGTGATCTACCAGGAGCTGTGCCTGTCGCCGAACCTGACCGTCGCGGAAAACATCTACGTCGGCCGCGAACTGCGCCGCGGCAACCGGCGCTGGGGCACCATCGACCGCGCGGCGATGGCGCGCGGCTGCCAGGACGTGCTCGCGCGCCTGGGCGCCCCGTTCGGGCCCGACACGCTCGTCGACACGCTGTCGATCGCCGAACAGCAGCTCGTCGAAATCGCACGCGCCGTGCACACCCGCGCCCGCATCCTCGTGATGGACGAGCCGACCACGCCGTTGTCGTCGCGCGAAACCGAACACCTGTTCCGCCTGATCCGCCAGTTGCGCGAGGAAGGCCTCGCGATCATCTACATCAGCCACCGGATGGCGGAGATCTACGAACTGTCCGACCGCGTGTCGGTGCTGCGCGACGGCGCGTACGTCGGCACGCTGGAGCGCGCGGCGCTGTCGGCCGAGCGGCTCGTCGCGATGATGGTCGGCCGCGACATCTCCGGCTTCTACAAGAAGGAACATGCGCCCTACGACCCCGGCCACCTGCTGCTGTCGGTCCGCGACATCGCCGACGGCACGCGCGTGCGCGGCTGCAGCCTCGACCTGCATGCGGGCGAGGTGCTCGGCATTGCGGGCCTCGTCGGCGCGGGCCGCACCGAGCTCGCGCGGCTGATCTTCGGCGCCGAGCCGCGCGTGCGCGGCGACGTGAAGCTGGGCGAGCGCACGTTCGGCGCGCACTCGCCGCGCGACGCGATCGACGCGGGCCTCGTCTACCTGACCGAGGACCGCAAACGCCAGGGCCTGTTCCTCGACATGAGCGTGCGCGACAACATCAACATCTCGGTGTGCAACCGCGATGCCCGGCTCGGCGCGCTCGATCTCGCCCGCGGCGCCGAACGCGCGCGCGACGCGATCGCATCGCTGTCGATCCGCGTACCGCACGCGAACGTCAACGTCGGCGCGCTGTCGGGCGGCAACCAGCAGAAAGTGCTGCTGTCGCGCCTGCTCGAAACGAAGCCGCGCGTGCTGATCCTCGACGAACCGACGCGCGGCGTCGACATCGGCGCGAAATCCGAGATCTACCGGATCATCAACGAACTGGCCCGTGCCGGTGTGGGCGTGATCGTGATTTCGAGCGAGCTGCCGGAAATCATCGGCGTCGCCGACCGCGTGCTCGTGATGCGCGAAGGCGAGATCGCGGGCGAACTCGGCGGCCACACGCAGACGCCGATCACGCAGGAAGCGATCATCGCGCTCGCCACGGGCTCGCAGGCCGAACTGGCCGACGCGCATTGACCACGGCCCCTTCATTTCCCTCTTCTTTCAAGGTACCGAAATGATCAACCCGACCAAGCAGCGGAACCTCGCTTCCGCGACCGCCCATCCGGTCGCCAACCGCACGCCCCTGATGCGCGGCGCCGATCATCGCGCCCGCATGCAATCGCTGATCCGCACGGCCGGCATGCTGCCGGTGCTGCTGGTCCTGTGCGTCGGCTTCGGCTTCCTGACCGACGGCTTCTTCACGCTGCAGAACCTGTCGATCGTCACGCAGCAGGCGTCGATCAACATCGTGCTCGCCGCCGGCATGACCTTCGTGATCCTGACGGGCGGCATCGATCTGTCGGTCGGCTCGGTGCTCGCCGCCGCGGCCGTCGCGGCGCTGCTCGCGTCGACCATTCCCGGCTGGGGCTGGCTCGGCGTGCCGTTCGCGCTCGCCGTCGGCCTCGTGTTCGGCGCGATCAACGGCGGGCTGATCTCGTTCCTGCGCCTGCCGCCGTTCATCGTCACGCTCGGCGCGATGACGGCCGTGCGCGGCGTCGCGCGCCTGATCGGCAACGACACGACGGTGTTCAATCCGCAACTGCCGTTCGCGTTCATCGGCAACGGCTCGATCCTCGGCGTGCCGTGGCTCGTCGTGATCGCATGCGCGGTGATCGCGATCTCGTGGTTCATCCTGCGCCGCACGGTGCTCGGGATGCGGATCTATTCGGTCGGCGGCAACCCGGAAGCCGCGCGCCTGTCCGGCATCAACGTGCGGGCGATCCAGATGTTCGTGTATGCGGCATCGGGCCTGCTCGCGGGCCTCGGCGCGGTGATGTCGGCCGCGCGCCTGTATGCGGCCAACGGCCTGCAGCTCGGCCAGTCGTACGAGCTCGACGCGATCGCCGCGGTGATCCTCGGCGGCACGAGCTTCGTCGGCGGCGTCGGTTCGATCGTCGGCACGCTGATCGGCGCGCTGATCATCGCGGTGCTGACCAACGGCCTCGTGCTGCTCGGCGTGTCCGACATCTGGCAGTACATCATCAAGGGGCTGGTGATCATCGGTGCGGTCGCGCTCGACCGCTATCGCCAGCGCGACTCGGCCCGGACCTGACAACCCTTTCCTCATCGCTCAACCATCGGCGCGCAGGCAGGTGCTCCTGCGCCCGTTCGCCAACAGACCTCACGGAGACACAACGACATGTTCAAGCACACCGCCGCCCTGACCGCCGCCGCCTGCGCACTCGCCTTCGGCGCCGGCGCCGCCCATGCAGCCGACAAGCCGCTGAAATCGATCGGCGTCACGGTCGGGTCGCTCGGCAACCCGTACTTCGTCACGATCGTGAAGGGCGCCGAAGCGCGCGCGAAGCAGCTCAACCCCAATGCGAAGATCACGGCCGTATCGGCCGACTACGACCTGAACAAGCAGTTCACGCAGATCGACAACTTCATCTCCGCGCACGTCGACATGATCCTGCTCAACGCGACCGATCCGAAGGCGATCGAGCCGGCGGTGAAGAAGGCGCAGGCAGCCGGCATCACGGTCGTCGCGGTGGACGTCGCGGCGGCCGGCGCGAACGCGACCGTGCAGACCAACAACGTGAAGGCCGGCGAACTCGCGTGCGACTACCTCGCGAAGAAGCTGAACGGCAAGGGCAACGTGATCATCGAGAATGGCCCGCAGGTGTCGGCCGTGATCGATCGCGTGAACGGCTGCAAGGCCGTGCTCGCGAAGAATCCCGGCATCAAGCTGCTGTCGAGCGACCAGGACGGCAAGGGCTCGCGCGAAGGCGGGATGAACGCGATGCAGGGCTACCTGACGCGCTTTCCGAAGCTCGACGGCGTGTTCACGATCAACGACCCGCAGGCGATCGGCAGCGATCTCGCGGCGAAACAGCTGAACCGCCCGAACATCGTGATCACGTCGGTCGACGGCGCGCCCGACATCGAGGCGGCGCTGAAGTCGAACACGCTCGTGCAGGCGTCGTCGAGCCAGGATCCGTGGGCGATGGCGCAGCAGGCCGTCAACGTCGGCTACGGAATCATGAACGGCCAGAAACCGGCCAACCCGATGATCCTGATCGAGCCGACGCTCATCACGCGCGACAACGTGAAGACCTACAAGGGCTGGAGTTCCCCGCGCTGATCGCGGCGACCCGCCCGCGAGGCGGGGCGGTGCCGGGCCGCGTCGCCGCGCGACGCGCCGGCACTGCCCGCCTGTTCAGATTCAGATCAACTGCCGTACGGCCGCACGCGACGCCGCGGCACGAGGTTTCAACATGACGACGACGTTTCCCCGCCTGATCGTTTTCGGCGAAGCGCTGACCGATTTCATCCGCGACGACGCACGGCACTGGCACAGCATCGCCGGCGGCTCGTGCTGGAACGTCGCACGCGTCGCGGCGCGACTCGGCGCGCCGACGGCCTTCGCCGGCACGGTGAGCCGCGACATCTTCGGCGACGAACTGATGCGCAAGAGCGCCGACGCCGGGCTCGACATGCGTTTCATCCGGCAGGTCGACCGCGCACCGCTGCTCGCGATGGTCGTATCGAAGCAGCCGCCCCACTATTTCTTCATCGGCGAAAACAGCGCCGATCTCGCGTTCGATCCGGCCGACTTGCCCGCCGGCGCCTTCGACGCGGCCGACATCGTGCACGTCGGCTCGCTCGGTGTCGTGCGCGAGCCGCTCGCGTCGCGCCTGATCGCGCTCGCGCAGGCCGCGCGCGCGGCCGGCAAGCGAATCTCGTTCGACCCGAACTTCCGCGCGCCGATGGCCGCGCCGTCGTATCGCGACACGCTACGCCGGCTGACCGCGCTCGCCGACTGGATCAAGGTATCCGACGAGGATCTGCGCGGGCTGTTTCCGGAACTCGACGAAGCGGCCGCGCTCGCGCAGCTGCGCGCGTGGGCGCCCGACGCGACGATGCTCGTCACGCGCGGCGCAGCCGGCATGCAACTGCTGCATCGCGATACCGTGCTGTTCCAGCCCGCGTTCCCGACCGAAGTTGCCGACACGGTCGGCTGCGGCGACGCGAGCATCGGCGGCTGGCTCGCGAGCCAGCTTGCACGGCCAGAAGCGTCGGCCGCCGAGCATCTGCGCTACGCGGCCGCGTGCGCAGCCGTCGCCTGTGCGCATGCGGGCGCCTATGCGCCGACGGCCGCGGAAGTGACCGACATGATCGAGCGCACCGCCGCCGGCGCCGCGCTTTCGCGATAGACGACGCCGACGCGCCGCGCCGTCACGCGGCAGGCGTGCCGTCGTTGCCGTTCGGCGGACTGCCGGCCTGCAACAGTTGCAGGCTCTCGTCGACGCTCAGTTCCGACATCGCAACGTCGTGCAGCGTGTCGTCCGCCGCGCGGCGCAGCGCATGCAGCGCGTGCACCTTGAGCCGCACGAGCGCGAGCCGCAGCCCGCGCGCTGCGCATTCGGCCGCGAACGTGCGCAACGATTCGATCGTCGTGCCGTCGACATCCGGCGTTTCCTCGAGACTCAACATCACGGTCCGTGTGTCCGGCGCGGCCTTCATCAGCGCACGCACGCGATTGAGCATCCGGTCCGCATTCGCGAAGAACAACTGCGCCTCGGGCCGCACGATCAGCACGCCCGGCACCGGCTTCGCGTCGGCATGGCTCGCGACGTCGACGAAATCGTGGCTATCGCGCAGCCGGCCGAGCACGCTGACGTTCGGTTCGGACAGCTTGCGCAGCGTCAGCAGCAGGCTCACGCCGATGGCCGCGAGCAGCCCGTGCAGCACGCCGAGCGCGAGCACCGCGAGCAGCGACGCGATCACGACGAGCCGGTCGCGATGCCAGGCCCAGTACGGCCGGAACACGGACGGATGCAGCGAGTGGCTGACCGCGAAGATCACGATCGCCGCGAGCACGGGCTCGGGCGTACGCGCGAGCTGCGGCAGCAGCAGCCAGACGATCAGCGCGACCACGGCAGCCGCGCACAGGCCGGCCATGCGCGACTGCGCACCGGCCGCCTCGTTCGCCGAGGTCGCCGAATAGCCTGCGCCGACCGGCATCCCGTGCAGCAGGCCCGACACGAGGTTCGCACAGCCGAGCGCGACGAGGTCGCGGTTCGGCGACACGGTATCGCCGTGCTTCAGCGCGAAATTGCGGATCGATCCGTACGACTCCGCATACAGGATCAGCATCAGCGCGAATGCGAGCTCGACCGTCTGCATCCATGCGTTGCGGTCGAGATACGGCAAGCCGAATTCGAGGTGCCGGAAATCGATATGGCCGACGACCGCGATTCCGTACCGCTGCCAGTCGATCGCGTAACCCGCCGCGATCGACAGCACGATCACGACGAGCGTCGCGGGCACGCGCGAGCCGCGGCCGAGTACGAACAGCAACGCGAGCGCCGTCGCGCCGAGCACCGCGCTCGCGAGATTCGCGTGCGGCGCGCCGGCGAGCAGGTCGAGCGCGACGTGCGGCGCATCGCCGTGCTGCACGGCAATCGCGAGAATCTTCGGGAGCTGCTTGATGACGATCGTCAGCGCGAGACCGAACGTGAAGCCGCGCAGCACGGGCCGCGCGACGAAATCCGACATGCCGCCGAGCCGCGCGACGCCGGCCAGGACGAACAGCACGCCCGTCATCGCGACGAGCGCCGCCGCGAGCGCAAGCTGCGCGTCCAGCGCCATTCCCGATTCGGCGAGCACGGTCGCGGCGAGCACCGCGGCCGACGACGACGTCGACGACACGATCGCAAAGCGGCTGCTGCCCGTCAGCGCATAGACGACGAGCCCCGATAGCAGCGCGATGAGGCCGGCCTGCGGCGGCAGGTTGGCGAGCCCAGCATACGCGACCGCCTCGGGAATCAGCAGGCCGGCAATCGACAGGCCGGCCAGCGCATCGAGGCCGACGCGCCGCGTGCGCGGTGCGGGCGGCGCGTCGAGCGCCGCGAAATGGTCCGGACGCTGCGGGCCGGCGTCGGGGCGGATCGGGGCGGTCGTCATGAGGCGGTCGGCGCCGGTCAGGGTTTGACGGCGATCACGCCCGACCAGCCGGGCAGATAGCGCGCGTCCTGGTCGTGCGCACGCTGCAGCGCGATATCGAGCGCCTTCGCGAAGTTCTTGCGGATCTGGTCGAGCGATACGTGCTGGCGCAGATAGTCGGCCCACAGGAATTCGCTGAACGGCGTCGCGTCCTTCGCATAGCCGCCCGCCGTGCGCAGCTCGCCGGCGAGGCTGCGGTACGGATCGTCCTCGAGCCCCGTCAGTGCCTTCGGCAAATGCGCATAGCCGCGCCGCGAACCGTCCGGGCCGAACGGATGCACCCACTGGTTGTGTTCCATCATCCGCCAGAAGATCGTGTCGTCGAGCCACGACAGATCCTTCAGCAGCATCGCGTTCACGCGCGCCTCGCCCTCCTCGATCAGCGCGAGGCCGAGATGGTGGTGATCGGTGATGTAGTGCAGCCCGTCCGGGCCGAGGACGGCCGGGAACCAGTGCGATTCGATCGCGGCCTTGCGCGCGCGCTTGTTCAGCGCCTTCCAGTGTTTGCGCTTCGCCTTGACTTCGCGATAGCCGACCGTCATCTGCGTCGGACGCAGCGCGTCGAGCCTGACGGGAATGAGATGAACGTCGTTGCCGAATGCCATGGTCGTACCCCATGTTGCGAATTTCCGGCAACGATACTCCTGATCGCGCAAACCGTTAATCCCTCATGGCACGCGACGTGCGTCCGGTTGACGATCTCCGACACCTGCCCGCGCGCACGACGCCGCACGACGTCGCACTACGCGCGCAAATCGTTGCGTTCGAGACGATGACGAATGTAAGGAATGCCGTCGTGCACGACGCTGACACGCCGCATGCCGAGCTTGCGCGCCACGTTCAGCGAGCCATGATTGGCCTGCGCGATATCGGCGATCACGCGCGGCAGGCGCACGGTGTCGAACGCATGCCGCACGACGGCCGCCGCGGCCTCGCTCGCGAAGCCGCGGCCCCACGTCGCCCGCACGAGCCGCCAGCCGATTTCGACGTCGCGCGCCTCGTCCTGATAGTCGGGAATCAGCAGGATCCAGCCGATGAACGCCTCGGGCGCAGCCTTCTCGAAGATCGACCAGTAGCCGAGGCCCGGCGGATAGTCGCGCGTGATCCGGTGCGTGACGAAGCGCCGATGCTCGTCGGGGTCATGCCACGGGCCCGCGATGTGGCGCGTGACCTCGGGATCGCGATCCATCTCGATGCATGCATCGAGATCGGCCAGCACGCGCGGCCGCAGCCACAGCCTCGCGGTTTCGAGCACGGGCAACGTGTCGGCGGAACGGTCATTCATCGGGACTCCTGATGCGGTGGCGTTGCGCATCGAGCGCATTACAGAACTGATACAAAAATCCTTCCGAAAGGATACAGATACCGCGTGCGTCGCGCGGTTCCGTTTCCGTTTCCGAAACAGTGCATTTCGTAGGGATTATTCCCGATTCGCGGTTATCGCGCTCCACATCGCGCAGCGCGCAAGCCTACACTCGATCAGTGCCCCCGCGCCGCGCGCGAGCCGGGCCGGCATCCGCATGCAAATCGCGAGCGCGCAAGCCAACGAGGAGACCCCGGACATGAGCTGGACCCGCGAGCAACGCAACGTCACGATCGCCGCCTACCTGGGCTGGACGCTCGATGCATTCGATTTCTTCCTGATGGTTTTCGTGCTGAAGGACATCGCCGCGGAATTCTCGTCGACGATTCCCGCCGTCGCGTTCGCGCTCACGCTAACGCTCGCGATGCGCCCGCTCGGCGCATTGATCTTCGGCCGACTTGCCGACCGCTTCGGTCGCCGCCCGACGCTGATGGTCAACATCGCGTGCTATTCGCTGCTCGAACTGGCGTCGGGTTTCGCGCCGAGCCTGACCGCGCTGCTCGTGCTGCGCGCGCTGTTCGGCATCGCGATGGGCGGCGAATGGGGCGTCGGCTCAGCGCTGACGATGGAAACCGTGCCGACCCATGCGCGCGGCTTCGTGTCGGGGCTGCTGCAGGCCGGCTATCCGAGCGGCTATCTGCTCGCATCCGTCGTGTTCGGCCTGTTCTACCAATACATCGGCTGGCGCGGGATGTTCATGGTCGGCGTGCTGCCCGCGCTGCTCGTGCTGTACGTGCGGGCGCACGTGCCCGAATCGCCGGCATGGAAACAGATGGAGAAGCGCCCGCGCCCGAGCCTCGGCGCCACGCTGAAGCAGAACTGGAAGCTCACGATCTACGCGATCGTGCTGATGACCGCGTTCAACTTCTTCTCGCACGGCACGCAGGATCTCTATCCGACGTTCCTGCGCGAGCAGCATCGCTTCGATCCGCATACCGTATCGTGGATCACGATCGTGCTGAACATCGGCGCGATCGTCGGCGGCCTGTCGTTCGGCGCGATCTCGGAGCGGATCGGCCGACGCCGCGCGATCTTCATCGCCGCGCTGATCGCGCTGCCCGTGCTGCCGCTGTGGGCGTTCTCGAGCGGCGCGATCGCGCTCGCCGCCGGCGCGTTCCTGATGCAGATCTCGGTACAGGGCGCGTGGGGCGTGATACCGGTTCACCTGAACGAGATCTCGCCCGACGAGATCCGCGCGACCTTCCCCGGCGTCGTCTACCAGCTCGGCAACCTGCTCGCGTCGGGCAACGCGACGATGCAGGCGTCGCTCGCCGTGTCGAACCACAACGATTACGGCTTCGCGCTCGCGCTCGTGGCCGGCATCGTCGCCGTCGCGATCGCCGTGCTGATCCTGTTCAGCCGCGAGCGACGCGGTATCGACATGACGCAATCGGTCAATACGCGTACCACCGCCGTGTGAACCCGCACGTTGCGGCATCGCATCATCGCGCGCGCCCCGCCCTGCCGGGAGCGGGTGCAGCGCTTTCCGCACCTGCACATCGAACTAGAGGAATTGGTCCAGATTCCGCGCTTGCCCGGTCCGCCCGCGTTTTTTTATCTTAATGAAAACGACTGTTTGAATCAGATAATCAAATCACCTGTTCGCGGCCGGGCAACCGGCATGGGAGGCGGAACATGGCAGTAAGTCAGGAGGGGCGGCCATCTGCGGGACGGTCGTCCGGGGCGCGGTCATCCGGCACGCGGCAGACCGGCGGGACGAAGGCGCGCATTCTCGATGCGGCCGAGGATCTGTTCATCGAACATGGCTTCGAAGCGATGTCGATGCGGCAGATCACCTCGCGCGCGGCGGTCAATCTCGCCGCGGTCAACTACCACTTCGGCAGCAAGGAAGCGCTCATCCACGCGATGCTGTCGCGCCGGCTCGACCAGTTGAACCAGGAGCGCCTCGGCATCCTCGACCGCTTCGATGCGCAGCTCGGCATGCACATTACCTGCGAGCACGTGCTCGGCGCGATGTTCATTCCGGCGCTCAAAGCATCGCGCGATCCCGAACGCGGCGGGCCGGGGTTTCTGCGGCTGATCGGCCGCGCCTACACCGATCCTTCGCCGTTCGTGCGTAACTTCCTGACCGCGCACTACGCGAGCGTCGCGGGCCGCTTCTTCGACGCCTTCCAGCGCGCGCTGCCGCATCTGCCGCGCACCGAGCTCGGCTGGCGGCTGCACTTCGCGATCGGCGCGCTGTCCGGCGCGCTCGCGGGCGCCGAAACGGAAAGCCTGATCGACGAATTCTCGCAAGGCCGCACGATGAACGACGTGCAGATGATCGCGCGGCTGTCGTCGCTGATCGTCGCCGCGCTGAAGGCGCCGATGCCCGACAGCGCGCAACTGTCGATCTTCGCGGCGGTGCTCGACGACGCCGGCGCAAGCGAAGCATTCGGACTGCCGCAGTCGGGCCCGACCGCCGCCGAGACGGCGCCGCTGCATTCCACGAACTGAGCGCGCGAGGCCACGCCTGGCTTCCTGTTCACGATTTGATTGATACGCGCGGTCGTGCGCGGCGTCGAGGCGCCCGCGTCAACCGGCCGCGAAGCACGGGGCATGGGCTGGCGCTGGCGCGCCGACCCTCGCCGAGCGCCAAGACCGGAGACACGTCATGTCATCTTCCGCAGCACCCACCTCGGCCCACATTCCGCCGAACACCGATGCCATCTGGTACGCGTCGTACCCGCCCGGCGTCCCGCACGAGATCGACGTCACGCAATACGCGTCGCTCGTGCAGTTCTTCGACGAATGCACGACCCGCTTCGCCGACCGCGTCGCCTACGTGAGCGCCGGCGCGTCGATGACCTACCGCACGCTCGCGCGCAAAGTCGACGCGTTCGCGTCGTATCTGCAAAGCCTCGGCGTGAAGCCCGGCGACCGCGTCGCGATCATGCTGCCGAACACGTTCCAGTATCCGGTCGCGCTGTTCGGCACGCTGAAGGCCGGCGCGATCGTCGTCAACGTGAATCCGCTCTACACCGTGCGCGAACTCGCGCACCAGTTGAAGGACAGCGGCGCGCAGACGATCGTCGTGTTCGAGAACTTCGCGCGCACGCTGCAGGACGCGCTGCCGGAAACGCAGGTGAAACACATCGTCGTCACCGCGCTCGGCGATTTGCTCTCCGACGGTTTCAACGCGAAAGGACGCCTGATCAATTTCGTGCTGAAGCATGTGAAGAAGCTCGTGCCGGCCTATCACCTGCCGCAGGCGATCCGGCTGCGCTCCGCCCTCGCGCTCGGCGCGCGCGGCAAGCCGCAACCGGTGCAGACCACGCGCGACGATCTCGCGTTCCTGCAGTACACGGGCGGCACGACCGGCGTCGCGAAAGGCGCGATGCTCACGCACGGCAACCTGATCGCGAACCTGCTGCAGGCGAAGGCCTGGATCGCCGATCAGGTGTCGGGCGACGTCGAAACCGTGCTCACGCCGCTGCCGCTCTATCACATCTATTCGCTGACGGTGAACGCGTTCATCTTCATGGGGCTCGGCGGGCGCAACATCCTGATCGCGAACCCGCGCGACATGAAGATGGTGATGAAGATCATCCGCCACGAGACGTTCACGGGGATCACCGGCATCAACACGCTGTACAACGCATTCCTCGACAACGACGAATTCCGCAAGCGCGACTTCTCGAAGCTCAAGCTCGCGATGGCGGGCGGGATGGCGATGCAGCGCGCGGTCGCCGAGCGCTTCCAGCAGGTGACGGGCCGCCCGGTGGTCGAAGGCTACGGCCTCACCGAGTGTTCGCCGATCGTCACGATGAATCCCGTGGACCTGAACGACATGGCCGCGTTCAGCGGTTCGATCGGCCTGCCCGCGCCGTCGACCGTCGTGCGCTTTCGTCGCGAGGACGGCACCTGGGCCGCGATCGGCGAGCCCGGCGAGCTGTGCGTGCGCGGCCCGCAGGTGATGCGCGGCTACTGGCAGCGCCCCGACGAGACGGCCAAGGTGATCGACGCCGACGGCTGGCTCGCCACCGGCGACATCGGCGTGATGGACGAGCGCGGCTTCATCCGCCTCATCGATCGCAAGAAGGACATGATCCTCGTGTCGGGCTTCAACGTGTATCCGAACGAGATCGAGGAAGTGCTCGTGATGCATCCCGGCATCAGCGAAGCCGCGGCGATCGGCATTCCGGACGAGGTGCAGGGCGAACGGATCAAGGTGTTCGTCGTGCGTCGCGACCCGTCGTTGACGGCCGAGGATGTACTCGCGCACTGCCGCAAGAACCTGACCGGCTACAAGATGCCGAAATTCGTCGAGTTCCGCGACGCACTGCCGCAGACGAACGTCGGCAAGATCCTGCGCCGCGCGCTGCGCGACGAGGAACTCGCCAAAATCCAGGCGGCGAAGCAAGACTGAACGCCCCCTCGCTCCGGGAGACGCCATCGATGCAAGAAGGAACGAAGCGCCGCGCGCGACATGCCGCCGCGGCAGCCGTCGCATGCGTGCTGTCGCTCGCGCAGGCGGGCTTGCATGCACAGGAACAGGCCGACGCCGCGAGCGCGGCACCGGCCGCCGCGCTCCCCGCGGATCTCGCGAAGGTCGCGCACGAGCCGCTCGCGCAGCAGGCGCGCTGGCTGCGCACGGCGGCCCAGCGCGGCACGCTCGCGCAACTCGACGATGCGACGCTCACGGCGCTCTTCAAGGCGCTCGATCCGCTGGCGGTGCCGCTCTATATCCGTAACGGCCCCAACGGTTATCCGTCTTACCAGTTCACGATGGTGCGCCAGGAGCGCATCAACGGGAAATGGTCCGACACGCCCGACCGCATGCTCGTGAAGACGACCCGCGAGCCGCTGCGCGTGTATGCGAAATGGCTGCCGGGCGGCGCACATGCCGGACAGGAGACGATCTACGACACGACGCAGCGCAAGGACGAAATGTACGGCCATCTCGGCGGCCTGCTCGGCAAGATTCCGTTATGGACGGCGATCGACGGCGCGCTCGCGCGCGCCCAGTCGAATCACCAGGTGAAGGATCTCGGCACCGAGTTCATCGCGAACCTGTACCTGACCGAAGGGAAGAAATACCTGGAAGCCGGCGTGCAGCGGCCGACCGACGTGGAAGCCAGAACGATCGGCGGCGTGCGCGTCGTCGCGCTGACCTACGAAACGCCGACCGGCCGGCCGCAGTTCTATGCGAAAAAGGAGGTGCTGGGGCTCGACCTGCACGCACCCTATTTTCGGACCGTCGAATCCTATGACAACGACGGCAGAATCTTCGAGCGGATCGTCATCGAGAAAATCGCACCGACGCCGCTCGACGGCACCGCATTCGACCCGAAAAACCCCGACTACGCGTTCTGATACGCGCCGGCGGGGCCAGCACGGGCTCAATCGTCATCGTCGTCGCCGTGGTGCCGATGCCAGTGCTTGTAATAGTGTTTGCGCCACTTGCGATAGCGATCGTCGTCGTCATCGCCGTAATAGCCGTATCCGTAGCCCGGATAGGCGACGACGGCGGGCTGCGGCGCCACATAGACCGGCGCCGGCTCGACATAGACCGGCGCGACCGGTACGCCGATGCCGACCGACAGATCCACGTGTCCCGCCATTGCACTACCGGAAACGAGCAACGCCATGCTCCCGATCATCCCTGCCACTTGCCTCTTGTTCATGCTCCGGATCCCTGATAAGCCGGCCCGCCCGGCTCGCGCGATTAATGTAAGCGCGGCGCCTGCACCGAGGTGATACGGGGCTGCGAGAGTCGTAACGCGACGTAACGAAACGACTTTGGCCGTTCGGCCTAATCGCGAAAATGCGCCGGAACGTCTATAGTGGGTTACGGTTCGACACAATCACGACTGCGCGCTTCCCTATCGAACAAGGTAGAATTCCGCCAAACGCCTTGTGGACGAACACGCCACACACACGCACAACATATTCTCTGACGCAGGCTCCTGCCGCACCTCAATGGCCAATCCCGCAGAATCCCATCCGCAAAACGACTTCATCAATTCGGCACGCAAGGAACGTAAGCGTGTTGAAATCTATCTCGTCAACGGCATTCGTCTGACGGGGTGTATCGAGTCGTTCGACCAGTATCTGGTGATGCTGCGCACCCCCGTGGGTCTGCAAGGCATCTACAAGCGTGCGATTTCCACGATCCAGCTCGACACCGGCGGCTCGCGCCCCGGCGGCGGCCCCCGCGGCCCGCGCACCGGTGGTCGCCCCGGCGGCCGCGAAGGCGGCGGTCACAGCCCGTACGGCTCGCATGGCGGCCCGCGCGAATCGCGCGGCGACGGCGGCTACGGCTCCCGCGAGCCGCGTGAAGGCTACGGTTCGCGTGAGCCGCGCGAAGGCTACGGCGCACCGCGCGAGCCGCGTGAAAGCTACGGCGCGCCGCGCGACACCGGCGATGCCTCCGGCAACGCCGCGCCGTCGGATTCCCGCGGCGGCAATGGGCCAGTCATCGTGACGCGCCGCCGGCGAATCGTGCCGGACGGCCAGTAAAACAAAAAGGGCAAGCCATCCGGCTTGCCCTTTTCACTGGTACGACCGATGCGGCGCGTCGCCGCGCCGCCGTCACCGGGTTCAGCGGGCCGTCGTCGGCAAGCCCGCGTCGGCCTCGCGCTGCAGCGAACGCACCTGCTGCTGCAACGCCCGCAGTTGCGACTGCAGCTGAGCCTGTTGCGCCTGCAGCGCCGCCGTTTCGCTCCGCACGCTCTTCTGCCGATCCGCCACCGCTGCCTGCTGCTGGCGGGCGATCGAGATATCGGCCTGCAAACGCCGCGCGCGGTCCTGCGTAACTTCGATCTGCTTGTCCATTTGCGCCTTCTGCGATTCCAGCTTCGCCGCCCGCAGTTCGTTGACGGCCAGCCGCTCCGCCTGATGCGAGAAATCGCGATAGATCGCTTCCGCTCGCGTTTCGTCGTAAGTCTTGATCACGCGCCAGAACGCCTTCTGCTGGAACAACGCGATGAAGTACGCACCGTCCTTGACGTTGAACAGCAGGCTGGCGCCGTAGCTGCCGTTGTAGCTCGTGCGCATTTCCGTCAGCGAATGCGCCTGGATCTGACGCTGCAAATCGTCGACCGTGCTCGGCCCCGTCGTCTCGCCGGCCTGCGGCTGCACCGACGTCTGCGCCTGCGAATCGATCACCGGAATCGCGGCCACCGGCGCCGACGCCTGCTGCACCGCCGGCGCCTGCTGCACCGTCGACGAATCGCTGCCTGCCAGCCCCTGCGCGAACGCGCCTTGCATACCTCCCATCATGGCGAGCAACACGCTCACCCGCCCCAACCCCGTCATATGGCTCATGAAATTTTATTCCCGCCCGAGTCGTTGTAATTCACCGCGATTTTATCTCATTAATTACTCGCTTTCGCGGGTCTCGGGCTCTTCGTCGAAGATCTGATATTTGCGCATTTTTTCCCACAATACCTTGCGGCTGATACCGAGCTGCTGGGCCGTGTCCTGACGACGCCAACCGTTTGCGTCGAGCGCCGCGATCACGCGGCTGCGCTCGTTCATGTCCCACTTGCTGCGATCGACGAACACCTCGGCCGCGCTCTCTGCCGGCACCGGCTGGGCCGAGCTGCGTGCATGCGCGATCAGCCGCTGCAGCCGCGCGGCATCCCAGCCGCCCGTCTGCCGCACCGTCACGCCGACGCGCTCGGCGAGGTTGCGCAGCTCGCGCACGTTGCCGGGGAAATAGCTGTCCGCGACCGAATCCGTGAGCCAGTACGGCAGATCGGAGAGCTCGGCGAGCCGCTCCTCGCCGACCACCTCGGCGACGAACGACTTGAACAGCGCGATCTTGTCCACCGCGCCGCGCTCCTCCAGCGACGGGATGTTCAGCTCGATCACCGCGAGCCGGTAGTAGAGATCGGCCCGGAACAGCCCGTCCTTCACGAGCTGCGGCAGCTTCTTGTTGCTCGCCGCGACCAGACGGAAATCCACCTTCACCGGCGCCGTCGCGCCGACCCGCAGCACCGCGCCGTCCTCGAGCACCCGCAGCAGCTTGACCTGCTGATACAGCGGCAGATCGCCGACTTCGTCGAGGAACAGCGTGCCGCCGGCCGCCTGCTCGAAATAGCCTTTATGCGCAACAACCGCGCCCGTGAACGATCCTTTCGCATGGCCGAAGAACAGCGATTCGAACAGGCCGTCCGGAATCGCGCCGCAGTTCACCGGCACGAATTCACCGTGCCGGTAGCGCGAATGCTTTTCGTGCAGCAGTTGCGCGATGCGCTCCTTGCCGACGCCGGTTTCGCCGTGCAGCAGCACGTTGGTGTCGCAGTCGGCGAATGTATCGACTTCGTGCAGCAGCGCCTGCATCGATTCGGAGTGCGCGACGAGTTCGGATGGCTGCAACGTTTCGGCTGCGTGCGCACGCAGTTGCGTGACGAGCTTGCCGATCATGCCGCGCAATTCCGCACACGTGAAATCGAGCGGCAGGATGTGCGAATACTCGGGCGGGTACTGCGACGCGTCGTGGTCGCGCGCCGCGCCGACCCACACCACCGGCATGCCGATGTTGGCCTGCCAGTCGCGCAGGAATGCCGCGCCGCCTTCGATCATCGTCACGCTGATGATCGCCAGCGACCGCCGCATCGCGGCGCGCTCGGGCGAGACCGCCGCGTTGTCGGCGCGGATCACTTCGACGTCGAAGCTTGCCATGCATCGGGCGACGCGGTCGACGATGTCCGCCTTGCCTTCCCAGACGTACAGGTCGAGCTCTTCGATTGCGGGCGTGGTTCTCATGTTTCGGATGCGGCTTCAGTAATTGACAGGTTGCTTGGCGTTGCGGATCGGTGGCCATTTGCGAGCGGAAGCGAAACCGCCCGCTTCGGCAACACGATGTTCAGGCATTTATTGAACCAGTATGGGATTGCCGCATTTAATCCAATCCGGTGCGTTCGTGACAGAGGCATTCCCCAGGCTTAATCCAAGCAGGCCTGTGACCGCAGTCAAGAGCGAATCGATCGGTTGCAGGAGCAGTGGAACGAGCGTACTTCCGAGCGCATTTAGAAGCGGCCCAGTCAGGATATTCAGCACAGGACTCAAGATACCTGCCAGGACCTGCGCCAAGCCACCCTCCGCCGACAATGAGAACGATAGGCCACTATTGGCTATTCCCTGAACAGCAGGCGCCAGAAACTGAGTCGTCGGCGTACTGAGTGTGTACGGCGGCCCCGGATTGGGTGAACCGGACGACCCAGGTCCAGGATACTGAAATGTCAGCGTGGTTTGCCCTTGATTGGCGACAGGGATCGTCACCTGCCCCGGCCGTATGTTGATGTTGATCGTAATCTGATTCAGGTTGATGAGTCCCAGAGTCAGAACCTTGAGCGCATTCGTCACGACACCAAGGCCCAGCAGGTCGAGTAGACTCTGCAGGTTGACGGATACCAGCGGAATCGGGGCGGCGCTGCTGTCGGGCATATATCCGGACGGCGCGCTGAGGTTGAAGGTACTCCGTGAACCGCCAATATACACAGCAGCCACACCCGTCTGCACATTCACTATCGCGCTTTTCATACCGTCCGCAGAACACGTGACGGATGCCAGGCCAGCCACCGCTGGCGCCACAGACGCGGCGATCGGCAATTGAACGCCGGCAAGCGGCGTCGGACTACCCGACGGGCAACTGCCGCCCGAAAAAACTAACCCGCCGGTGGGGCAGCTCGACAGCAGCGATATCGACGTATTGAGGAAGATGGTTCCCTGCTGGGTCGATGCGGTGGTCGTGCAATTGGACGTCCCGCAATTCGGCGGCCCAGGAGGACCGCTCGCGGTAGACGGCGGAGTAGCTCCCAGCTTGACGGAACCCGACACGGTCACATTCAGTAACGGTGCGAGCGGCGCAGGCGTCTGAACCTTGACTGTGGGAATGCTGACCGAACTCGTACCGTTCGCGATCTGCAATGCCGTCGACAGTAATCCGAGTGCATTAACGCTGGCATCGACTGCAGAGCTACCGTTAGCGGTTGCAGCGGAAACCAACGGGCCGAGTGCGATTTGCGGCCCACTGCAGACACTGCCGGAACAAAGCGCAGCGACAATCGCGTTCAGGACATTCAAGTTCACGCCGACCAAGTTCTGCTGTGTCGCCGCCTGCACCGCGGCGTTGGCCAACTGGCCTAACGTCACGGTACCGTCCAATACACCCGTGGTCGTGCCAACCGGCAGATTGGCGAGAATGCCGCCCAGTTTCAAGTTGACTTGTGCGAGCCCCTTATAGTCGACAAGCTGGAGATTGAGCGGATTTTTCGCTCCTGTCAGCGCCTGGAGCAGTTGATTGGCCACTCCACCATCCAGCGATCCAACCGACGTGGTCAGCGCAAACGTATCGGTCGGCACGCTCTTGGCGATGGCCGACGCGCTGATCGTCGCGTCATTGATAAAGATTCCGCTCACATGCTCGGAGACCGTGACGCAAACGGCGTTGACCGATTGACCGGTGCTAAAGGCACCGCCCGACAGGCCAGCACATTGGTTATTGGGGGGCAGCGGGGCTCCCGAGGTACGCGTAAACTGCGCGCTGGCGCCGCTGGTCGGCGGCGGGCTCCAGATGCCGCACGTCACGGTAGCCGTCGATGTTCCCGACAGTAAGCTTGCCGGCACGTTCGTAACCTGCTTGACCGCGGTCGTTGCTGCCGTGCAAGTGGCGTCGCTGGCGGCCTGCGTAACAGCAGAAAGCGCGGCCAAATCGGCAGCCGACTGCATATGTCGTCGTTCGGCATAGTAGCGTCCGATATCCGTCGCACCCAGCACAATGACCGCTATCGCCAGGAATATCGTCGCCATGATCCCGGCACCGCCGCGCTGGCGACGTCTGTGCAAGCAGCTGGCACGGCGCCGGCGGACCGCGTGTGGTTGAATCGTGCGCATCGCCGTCTCGCCTACTGCGCAGCTTGCCCGCCACCCGACATGCCGCCGGCAGAACCGAGCTGCGAATTCATCGTGTCCGGAATCTTGTTCTTGAACGAGTCGAGATAGCGCTGATAGACGAGTGACGCAACATCACCAAGCACCGGTTGCGTGGGCGCCGCCGCGCGATTGTCGCGCTGCATCGCGAGCCATTCTCTCGCCGAGCGTTCGACGTCGGACGCGTGCGGGCCATCAACATTTTGCGCAGACGCGACAACCGGGCTCGCTGCCATCCAGACGATCGCGGCCACCACCATGATCCGTCCGACATACATGTTTCGGTGATGTTGGTTGTTCATGTCGCTCCCCGAATATCTGTTCATTGTGCAAAGCGTTGCAACAGCGGTACGGTCTGGTCGTAGCCGAAATTGTTCGCCATCGGTGTAATCGGTGTCGTGATGGCGCGACGCGATACTACCGGCGGCGTCGCGATTGCCCGCTGCTGCGCGTGTACCGCAGCCATCACTTTCGCAGCGTCGCCATTGATGTCCTTACGGATATCCGCCGGCAAATGCTGTTGGTTCATCAACCGTTGTGCATCCTGTGCACGCCCCGCCGCAATCAGATAAAGCGCAAGATTGCTGACGATCTTGGGATTGCGCTGATCCAGTTCGGCCGCTTTCATCAGCGGCACACGTGCCCCGACGACGTCACCGCTGCGCAACTTCGCATACGCAAGATCGGATAGCAGCGACGCATCGGTCGGCGCTAGGTCCGACGCTTGCGCGAGTGCCTGCGCGGCCTGGTCGAAATTCCCTGCCGCACCCGCGATCAAGCCGAGCCCGCGATAGCCGCGCGCGGCAAGCGGGGTTTTCAGCAACTGCGAGTAGGCGGCCGAGCTCGCGGCCGGCTGATCGGTCATTCGCAGTGCATCTGCGCGCAACAGGATCGACTCCGGAATTGCGCCATATGTCTTGTCGTAGGAGTCGATATGTGCAAGTGACGCAAAGTAGAGCCCCTGCGTCTGCATGCGCTGGATCAGGCCCAGATACATCCCGGGTGTATCGGGCACGGACTGTTTCTGATCGGCCGCCTGCATCAACGCCGCACGTTCCGTCTGCGCGCTGACACCGTACCCGTTGTCCTTGATCGCGCATGCACCGAGCAACAGCGTTGCCGCCGCCACACCCGCTCGTACCACCCTTTCGCTGATCCGTCTCATCGTCTTTCCTTCCGCCCTCAATGACGCGACGATAGTGCATGCGTCACCGCCAGCAAGCCCGGCCCTGCCGTCACGATCAGCAACGCAGGTAGCAACGTCAATACCATCACGCCAGTCATCTTCACGGTCAATCGGCCGATCCGTTCACGCAACATCGCACGACGCGTCTCTCGCAACCGGTCGCCGAACTGCTTGAGCGGTTCCTGCACCGCGCCGCCATGCTTGTCGACCTGCACCATCAAGCGCACGATCGCACGCAAATCTTCGTTGTCGAATCCGTTGGTCAGGCGCTGCAACGACTGCTCGCGGGTCCGGCCCGCCGCAAACTGCCGCTGTGCAATTCCCATTTCCGACGACAGCACCGGCATCATTCCGCGGAAGTCATTCGTCACGACCTGCAGGCTCTGATCAAGCGACAATCCGACTCCCTGCAGCAGACGCAGCATATCGACGAGCAACGGCAGTTCATCGATCACGCTTTGCCGCCGCCTTGCCGCGCGGCGTTGCACGTATAGCTTCGGCAACATGAAGCCGAGCCCGAAAGCCGCAAACATGCCGACCATCCACATACCGCCCTTCATCCGCCCACTCGCAAAAATCGCGAACAACAGCGGCAGCACGATTCCAAACGCGATCCGAGCGCTCAGAAACAAACCGCGCGTGCGGGTATCGACGTAACCGCATTGCTCGAGCAGGCGCCGATCCTCTTCCGCGACAGCATATTTACCGAACCCGGTGTCGAGCCAACGCACGCCAACCGCCGACAGACGATCGAGAATGCGCTCGACAGGCTGTCCCCGGCGTACGTCGGGTTTCGCTGGCGCCTCATCGCCGGCCGATTCGGCCCGCGCTCGCGCTGCTTCGAGTGTCGCCATGCGTCGGTCGAGCGCATCGACAAGCGCGCGCTCGGCACGCGTCGCGGCATTCGCGCGCAGCAATGCCATCATGCCGAACAGCAGCACGCCGAGCGCGCCGAGCCCCACGGCAATTGCTCCAATCTGAGTTGCTGTCATCGCATCACCTGAGCCGAGCTATTCGATACAGCCAGACGCTCCCGGCCAATTGCAACAGGAACGCGAGCATGAGAAGCGTCCGCCCGCTCGGATCGTTCCACATCCCGTACAGATACTTCGGATTATTCAAAACGATAAAGCTGCCGATCCCGATCGGCAACATCACGAGTACGAACGCTGACAACCGCGTCTCCGCCGACATCGCCGTCAACTCGCGCTCCGCCTGTTCGAGATCGCGCATGAACACAGCCATGCGTTCGAGCATCACGTCCGCACGACCACCATACTTGACCGACAATCGCAGCACGGAGCCGACGAGTTCAAACTCCTCGGTCCGGTATATTTTCGCGATGTGGACCATTGCGCGATCGATTTCGACGCCGCCACGCAGCATCCTCGACACGTGGTCGAGACAGCCGCGAAGCGGCTCTTCGGTCGTCAGCAGTGCCGACTGGAATGCCGCCGGCACGCTGTTGCCGAGCGTCACGAGACGCACGATCCCGTCGAGGAACGACGGGATCTGCCGGACGATCTTCAGCCTGCGCCGCTGAATCCTCGACGCGAGCCAGACGCCGAATATCGAGCCGCCGCATGCCAGCGCCGCAAAGCACGCAAGCGCACCACCGCGACTGCCCGCGAATGCGGCGACAGCCACCATTACGGCGAGCGCGACGAACGCCTTGCCACGCGCATCCGCGATCCCCGCGCGACTCGCGAGATTCGATAGATATTCGGATGCCGTCGCGTACCAGTGCGCCCACAACGCGTCGGACGATACATTTCGCACTGCGGGCTGCGGCATGGCGCGCGCGGCACTTGTCGGTGTCGGCCGCACTGCCTGCGCAGCGGCACCGGCACGTGCACCCGGCTCGAGCCGACTGTCGATGAAGCGCTTTGCGTCGGTCCGTACGCGCCGTGTCTCTGCGTGACGCCACAGCACCATCGCAGCCGCGACGCATAGCATCGCGATCGCCAGCATCCATACCATCGCGCTATACATTGAAGCCCCCGCCGCCTCGGCCGAACCCGCCACCGCCAAAGCCGCCGCCGAATCCGCCATCGCCGAACCCGCCGCTCGTCAACGTCTGACGGAAGCGGGCGAGCTTCGGCGAATGCGGATGAATGCCGAGCGTCTCCCAGTGATCGACTTCCTCGCCCTCCGGCGTCACGCGCGCTTCGTAGCGGTAAAGCTCCTGCGTCGCGATGATGTTGTCGGACAGCCCGGTCACTTCGGTGATCGACAGGATCCGACGCCGCCCGTTCGACAGGCGCCCGATCTGCACGATAAAGTCGATCGCATTCGCGATCTGCCGGCGCAGGCTCGATTCGGTACCCTGGAAGCCGGCAAAACCCGCCAGCATCTCGAGACGGTACAGACACTCGCGCGGCGAACTCGCATGCACGGTACCCATCGAGCCGTCGTGCCCCGTGTTCATGGCCTGCAGCATTTCCAGCACCTCGCCGCCGCGCACTTCGCCGACGATGATCCGGTCCGGACGCATCCGCAACGTATTGCGCAGCAAGTCGCGAATCGACACGACACCGGTACCGTCGAACCCACCCGGCCGGCTCTCGAGTCGCACGACGTGTGGGTGGTTCAGCGACAACTCGGCCGTATCCTCGATCGTCACGACACGCTCGATCTCCGGGATATGGAATGCGAGCGCGTTGAGCAGCGACGTCTTGCCGGAACTCGTACCGCCCGATACGAGAATGTTGCAACGCGCCTCGACTGCCGCCTGAAGCAACGTATTGATCTCTTCGTTGAATGTCCCGTTGCCAAGCAGGTCGGACGGCTTCAGCGGATCCTTTCGGAATTTCCGGATCGATACGACTGGGCCATCGATCGACAGCGGCTCGATCACCACGTTCACGCGGCCGCCGTCTGGCAATCGCGCGTCGACCATCGGGTTCGACTCGTCGAGACGGCGGCCGATGGGCGCGAGAATTCGGCGCACGATCCGCAGCAGGTGCGCGTTGTCGGTGAAGCGCACGGGCAGCTTTGCGAGGATCCCGTGACGGGACACGTACACGTCGTTGTAGCCGTTGATCAGGATGTCTTCGACGGCCGGATCCGCAAGCAGGTCCTCGATCGGCCCGAAGCCCGCAAGTTCCTTCGTCAGGGCCTCGGCGATCGTCCGCACCTCGTTCTCGTTGAGCGGAATGCGACGAAGGCGCACGAAGCTGTCGATCTCGAGGTCGACGAACTGATTGATCGCCTGTCTGGACCATCGACCGAACTCAGCACCCAGCTCTTCGATGCGCGTCAGCAAATGTTCATGCGCGGCATTCTTAATGTCATGGAATTGCTGCGTCTGGGAGAACGGCGCTGCGCCGTCGGCAAATTGAATGTCGTGTGCCATCGCTTACGACCGCTTGGACGAGGGTTGGATGAAGCGCTTCAGCGCGGACAGACCGGCCGCCGAACGAGGACCGGCCGATTTGACCGACACACCAGGCAGCCGCGCGGCAAGTAACTCGAGCGCGCGCACGTACGGGTCGCGCTCCGCCGTATCGACGATGAGTCGCCCCCGGTTCGCCGCGTGACCGATCGCAACACGGCGCGACGGCAAGGTACCGACCAGCGACAAGCCGAGGCGCTCCGCGATCTGCGCGGGTGACAGGTCGAGCGCTGGGTCGTACTGGTTGACGACGAGCCGTACGCGATCGGTATTGACACCCGCGTCGCGCAGGCCGGTGAGCAAATCGGCCGCCGATACAATCGACGCGACACCTTGATCGCAAACAAGCCACGCTTCGTCAGCCGAGTTCGTGATCTGCGCCACAAATTCGCGATTCGAGAAACCGCCAAGATCGATGATCTGCTGGTCGAAGAATGCGCGAAAACGGTTCAGCAAACCGGCACACGACGCGTACGAGACATCGCGCAGCGCACCGAGATCCGCTGGCAGCGTCGTCAACGCCACGCCGCTCTCGTGTCGACTCAGCGCGGTATTCACAAAAGTCCGATCGATGCGGCGCAGGTTGTGCACCGCATCGATGAAATGGAATTCGCAGCGAGTATTCAGGAACAGTGCGCCATCGCCTGCCGGTAGCCCTAAGTCGACGAGCGCGGTCTGGCGACCAGCCGGCGTACCGCCATTCGGCACACCGTCCACTCCCGAGCCCGCCGCGCGCTTCTGTAGCCATACGGCGAGATTCGCCGCGAGCGTGCTTACCCCCATGCCGGCACGTGCGCCCAGCAATGCGAGAAGCTTGCCGTGTCGGCTCGCTGGTTCGCCGACATTTGCGAGCAGCCCGCGCGTCGTCCGCAACGCATCCTCGGGCGGCGCCGACACGTCGATAAAATCGCGAACGCCAGCACGCAATGCGGCGAGCGTACTCTCCGGCTGTGCGAGCGAACCGAGCGCGACGATCGGCAATCCGGGGTGCGTGGCACGAACCGCGGCGGCGGCAATGCTCGCTGCGGGCTTGCCGTCCGAGAAATCGATGAAGACGAGCGCCGGATTGAGGCCCGTGATGCGCTGGGCAAGCACGCCCGGTTCAAGCGATGCGGCATCGACCGCACCGGCCGACACAAGCGCATCGGCTAACCATCGAACATGCGCTTCCTGTTGCGATGCGCAAACGAAATAGTCGGTCACGGCGGGTTCACACAATGATTGAATTCGCGCGTTCATGTTGAACACCCTCGATTGAGCAAGGCGTACCGAAGCACCCACGATGCCTCGCACTCATTTCGAAAACCCCGGTGCGGCGTCAGGCGATGCAGCGCCGCCCAGATACGACTGCCAGACCGGCCCATTACGCTGCTCGGACAGTTCCCCGGGCGTAGCAGGCAGCACCGCACCCTTCGCTATCGGCGCAACGAGATGCGGCGTCACGATGAACAGCAACTCCTTGTCGTTTTGCTGATAGTTCAGATTCTTGAAGAACGTACCGATGATCGGCAAATCACCGAGTAGCGGCACCTTGTTCACGTTCGACATCGTCTGGCGATCGATCAGGCCGCCAATCACGAAGCTTTCGCCGTCGCCGAGTTCGACCGTCGTGTCGGCACGGCGCGTCGTGATCCCTGGCACCGCAACGCCGCTGATCGTCACACTGTTCACGTAATCGAGCTGGCTCGATTCGGGCGCAACCTTCAACGCAATCCGCTGCGGGCTCAGCACTGTGGGCGTCAGCGATAGTCCGACACCATACTGCTTCCACTGGATCGCGGTCGAACCGAGCCCTTGCGGCGACGGCACCGGAATCTCGCCGCCGGCGAGGAAGCTCGCGCTTTGGCCGGACAACGCGACAAGCGTCGGTTCCGCGAGCACACGGGCGAGATTGTTGGCCTCGAGCAGCGAGAGGTCGGCAAAGATTCCGCGGCCTGCGGCATTCACGACTAGATTGAACGCTGACGAAACCGGCGAGCCGAGTGTGGGAAGGTACCCCGCAGTACCAGGCGACCCACCGCTATACGATTGCACGCCTCCCGGCGAGAACGATCCGAACGAAAAGCCGTTGCTCTGCTTGAAGAAATTGAATCCGACTTGCTTGAGCACCGAGCGGCTGAATTCGACGACCCGCACGTCGACCTGAACGACACTCTTGCCCCCCAACGTCGAGCGATCAATCACGGCGCCCTTCCCGCTCATGTTCTTGGCGACTGCGGCCGCACGCGCATGCGCATCGAGCGATGCCGACGAGCCTTGCAGCACGGCGGTGCCGCCATATGCATTCACTCGCGGAGTCGAGCCGTCGAGCACCGCCTTCGCAGCCGCGTCGACGACCTCGACGTTCCAGACCGTCGGTTCGTCGTGACCGCGCTCCCACAACATCACATTCGTCGCGCCAGGCGCTTTCGCCGTCAGCAGTACGGAACCCAACCGGCTGCCCTTCATGATCAGCACGTCAGCGATTGCCGGATCGCCGACCGCAACGCGTTGCAGTGTCCGGCCCGTGGAAAGCTGCCGCTGCGCGCCGACCGCGAGCTCGATCGTGCCGTTCGCGCTCGCAAACGATGCGAAAGCCATGGTGCAGATAGCAATCCCGAATGCAATCAGTGTGTTTTTCATTGTTTGGTAGACCGTCACGCGGCCCTGTACTTGTCGTCGCTGATATCGATGGCCGTCGATGTCGTTCAATAGGCAACCGTTTCCGCTCGGCCGCCACGGATCACTTCGATGCCGCCACCTCCGCCCGGCCGCACCGCCGGCGACAGGCGCGATGGCAGCGGAGGCACGTTCATATTGGCCATCGGTGTTTTCGGCGTGCCGGACAGTTGCTGCAGCGAGACGCCTGCGGCGGCGAGCGCCGACGGCGACAGCTTGTTGTCCGTACGCACCGCGACCGTCTGCATCGCAAGCTCGTCGTCGCGCGGGTTGCGTAACGCGAAAGTCAGACGCCCACTCGCCTCGCCGAGCGTCAGCGCATCGACTTGCGCGGTCGGCACGGCAAGCACCGCGATGCGGACACCAGACGGTTGCCCGTTATTGCCGTTGGCGGTGTTACCGCTGTCTCGATCGGGTGTCGCGTCGCCGAACGACAGCACACGCACCTTCGACAACAGCAGTCGCGCTTGCGTCTGCGATACTTCGCCGTCAAGCATCGTGCCGCCGCCTTCGCGCTTCAGGTTCAGAAATACGTCGACGAAATTACCGGGCCGCAGCCGGTTGCCGACCGCATTGGTTTCGTCTACCCGTACGGCGACCGCACGCTCGCCCGGCTGAACATCCTCTGCAAGCCCTGACACCAGCGCCCCCGCGACAACCGGCGACGAAGCCGGAATATCCGCAGCCGGCACCCGACCGACGAGCACGGACGGGTCGGCAAATGCGCCCGTCGGCACCGGTGTGGTCTGTTGGATTTTCAGTGCGTCGGCCGTGATCGGCTGGCCGGCGGGCAACACGCGCGTCGCGACCACGACCGAAACCGGGCTTGCTGCGACGGGTCGCTGGACTGGCGGAGCATTCTGCGTACTGCGTCCGAGCATCCACGCGTAGATTCCGAGCAATACCGCGATTGCAATCAGCAGCCCCGCGATGATCTTCGTTAAATTGTTGGCCATGTTGTTGTGTGGATGCCGAAATGAAAGTCCGATAGGTTTCTGCCGAAATCGCGTGTCAGCATGCCCGTCGCGTCACGATACGTACCTCAAAGGATCGACTGCGGAATTTGCACGACCGCCGTACTCGTCAGCGGTTGACTCAGTATGCTTCCCAGGAACGGCATGGTCGTGATCCAGTCCTTGGGCGTGTAATTCACCGTGACCGACAGGCAGTACAACGAAGGTGGAACCGACTGGTCGTAACTGCACTGCGGCGCCACGACTTGTGGCGTACCGACATTCAGCCACGCCACGACGCTCTGTGCAGTCGTTTGGGCGTTCGTAATGCGTGCAGCAAGGCTCGGCGCATAAGCCAACCCGGCCCGCGCCCCTTCGCTGGCAGCAAACGTCAGGCTCTGTTGAATGGTGAAGATCATCCCGAAACTGACGATGCCGTAGAAAATCGCGAACAACAACGGAAACACGATCGCAAACTCGACCGCCGTCGCACCGCGCTGCCGGCGGCGTCCACGTAGCGACATCTGCCGTTTCATCGCACGCCCCCCGTGGCGACAAGAAAGACAACCCATGCGGCTGCCGGTGCCGCAAGGCATGCCGCATAAGGTGTTGCCCGGAATTTGCCAAGCGCCATCGCTGGCCCGCCTCGTTGCCACAACGCGCCGATCGATGTGCGCGACAGTAGCATCAGCGTCAATGCATGAATACCGGCGGCAAGACTGGCGGCAATCCAGATCCACAGCAGCGGATGTGCGCCAGACCACACGCCGATCACAGCAAAGATCTTGACATCCGCCGCGCCCATGGCGCGCAGCAAAAAAAGCGGAAAAAATGCGGCCAACCCGACCAGCAAACCGATCATCGCCTGCTTCGGGAGAATACCGAACGGGCTGACGTTCAAATACGCGCCGCCCAGGCCGCAAACCAACCCTGCCAAGACGAGCGAATTCGAAACACGCCGAAAACGGATGTCACTGGTTGCGACGAGCGCAGCCCAGACCAGGAATATCCCGCTGAAAATGAAATGTGCCATCGCACCGCAACCTGCAACGAGTGCCGTGACAAGCGAACTGCCAAGGCAATTCGCCTGCCACAACACTAAGTCGGCCTCATGTTTCGAGGCCGTACAAATTAACGTCAGTTAGGTTACGAAAAGATCTTGGAAGCCGAGCAGTTCGCGCCTCCCGGCGTCGTGAGGCATGACCCGAGGTTGGTGAACATATTGCCCAGATTAGTGCCGATCGTAGAAGCACCCGCCAGGATCGCGACAGCGATCAGACCCGCGATCAGCCCGTACTCGATCGCGGTAACCCCGTCTTCTTCCTTAAGGAAACGCTTGATGATTGCTTTCATTTTATTCCTCGTGCCTGTATTTACGTTTTCTGGCCTTTTATACGTATACGTCCCCGCATATCTGGCCGTTTGCCCCAGCCGTTCGCCACATCTGCTGCAACGACAACCGGGTGCGCTTTCTTTATAGGTCGCCCCGAAGGGCATTGCTCACGATTTGATGCAAGTTAACATTCGCGATAGTGGCCCTCCTCGAACGTAGTGTACCGAACCGTACATTTGCTTACATCTGCTCCGGATTCTATATCTGATCCGATTTAACTTCCAACTCCTTTTTTACCAACCTGGATCGAAAAAATGACCGAAGCGCAACATATTTGTACGGCGTTTCGGTACGACTTACACATAGGATTTACGATAGGTTAGATGTGCACACCTAATCCACCAGTAAAACCGTTGCCTCGTCCACCAAGCCTGGGTGAGCCCCACGTTACGCCGCACGCGTAACGCCAATGTTGTGACGTTACGTTACGAAACGGCCGAAACCGTTCTCATTCACCCGCACTTAAACAGATTCAACAATCTTTCGACTCCCCTAATTTCCTTCTCCGACAAGGAATTGCCTCGTTTAAAACCCGCTGCCGCCCCATCGGGTATCGAAATGGCACGACAGTTGCAGAGTAGTCCTCGCACCACTCAACACAATGCAGCTCACAACACATTTTTAATGCGAGGAAGAAATGGACATTAAGGTTATCCCTCATGGCGTGTTCCGGACGACTCTGATCGCGGCCACCGTTGCAGCCATGCTTTCCCTCTCCGCGTGCGGCGGCTCCGGCTCCATCAGCCAGGGTCTCGGCGGCGGCGGCTCCAGCTCGGGCGGTGGTGACACGATCTCCACGTCGGGCGGCAACGGCTCGAGCGGCACCTCGGGTACGAGCGGCACCTCCGGCACGAGCGGGTCCTCGGGCACGAGCGGCACCTCCGGCACCAGCGGAACCTCGGGCACGAGCGGCACCTCCGGTACCAGCGGAACCTCGGGCACGAGCGGTACGTCCGGCACCTCCGGTGTGTCGGCGAACCCGGTGGGAAATGTCCTCGCAAGCGGCAGCAACATCATCACGAATGCCGGCAGCACCGTCTCCGGTCTCGGCTCCGTCATCGGCAGCCAGACGCTGCCGGGCGTCAATCCGGCCACCACGCAAGCCGCGGGCGGCATCGTGCAAAGCGTAGGCGGCGCGGTCACCGCGCTGGGCAACGGCCTCGGCAGCGGGCTCGGCCAACTCGGCGCGACGAAGGATCCGGTCGGCACCACGGTCGCCAGCACGGGCGGCGTGGTCAATCAGCTCGGCGGCGCAGTCACGCAAACGGGCAACCTCGTCACGAGCCTCGGCAGCGGCCCGCTGTCGCCGCTCGCGCCGGTCACGGGCGCGGTCGGCGGCCTTGTATCGACGCTCGGCGGCGCCGTGTCGAACGGCGGCACCACGCTCACCAACGCACTGTCGACGGGTCCGATTCAGCAGGTCACGCAAACGGTCAGCTCAGCCATCACGCCGATCACGACGATGGTCGGCCAGACGACCCAGACGATCGGCACGGCAACCGGCCTCGGCGCGCCGGTCAACACGCTGCTCGGCACGGTCGGCAACGGGCTGAACCAGGCCGGCGCCCTGCTCGCATCGACGGGCGGCAACCCGGTCACCACCGGCCTCGGCAACACCGTCTCGTCGACGGGCAACACCGTGAAGGCCGTCGGCGGCCTGCTCACGGGCGGCACCGGCGGCGTGACCAACCCGCTCGCACCGCTCACCGGTCTCGTCTCGACGGTCACCGGCACACTCGGCGGTGCAACGGGTGGCGGCAGCGGCCCGCTCGCACCGGTCACCGGCCTCGTCTCGACCGTCACGGGCGCACTCGGCGGCGCAGCAGGCGGCAGCGGCGGCCCGCTCGCACCGGTCACGGGCCTCGTCTCGACGGTCACCGGCGCGCTCGGCGGCGCAACGGGCGGTACCAGCGGCGGCCCGCTCGCACCGGTCACCGGTCTGCTCGGCGCAGTCACGGGCGCACTCGGCGGCGCGACGGGTGGCGCAGGCGGCAGCAGCCCGCTCGCCCCGGTGACGAATGCCGTCTCCACGGTCACGAGCACGGTCGGCGTACCGGCACTGAGCGGCGGCACGGGTGCCGTCACGAACTCGGGCTCGTCGTCGAATCTGCTTGCACCCGTCACGTCGCTGATCGGCGGCCTGCTCGGCGGCACGCACGGCAAGTAATCCGACACCCATTCATCGAAAAGACAGCGAGGAGTCCATCATGTCCCAGCAACGTTCCATCACGACGGTCGCCCTGCGCCACTGGCGCGTGCCCCTCACCGCCTTCGCCGCAGCGTGCCTGCTGGCCGCCTGCGGCGGTGGCGGCGTCAGCTCGCCGCCGACCAGCAGCAACGACAACAACAACCCGAGCACGAGCGGCACGCCCGGCACGAGCGGCACCAGCGGCTCGCCGACCGGCACCAAGGGCGTCATCAGCACGGTCGGCCAGACGGCTACCGACCTCGGCAGCACGGTCGGCAACATCAGCCTGCCGGGCCTCGGCGACGGTGTGACGAAGGGCGTCGGCAGCACGCTGTCCAGCACCGGCACGATCGTCGGCGCGGCCGCCGATGCGGTGAGCAACGGGCTGGGGCAGATCGGCTCGACGAAGGACCCGGTCGGCACCACGGTTGCCGGTCTCGGCAACGTCGTCGGCGCGACCAGCAACACGGTGTCCGGCCTGAGCTCGACGGTCAAGGCGCTGGGCACCGGCCCGCTGGCACCGCTCGCGCCGGTCACGACGCCGGTCGGCACCGTGCTCGATACGGTTGCCAACGGCCTGACGGCCGCCGGCACGACGATCGGCTCGACGCTGTCGTCGGGCGCCGTCCAGCAGGTCACGCAACCGATCAGCTCGGCGATCACGCCGCTCGTGATCACCGCCGGCCAGGTCACGCAGCAGGTCGGCACGACGACCGGCCTCGGCCAACCCGTCTCGGGCCTGCTCGGCCAGATCGGCGGCGCAATCAGCTCGGCCGGCAAACAGGTCGGCGGCACGTCGAGCCAGCCGCTCGTCGGCGACGTCGGCCAACTCGTGACCGCGGTCGGCAATACCGTGACCAACGCGGGCGGCCTCGTCAATCCGAACGGCCCGAACGGCGCAGCACCGATCCCCGGCCTGATCACGAGCCTCGTCGGCGGCTCGACGGCAACCGTCCAGAACGGCTCGTCGTCGGGTTCCGGTTCGACGAACCCGCTCGGCGGCCTGCTGTCGGGTCTCGGCTCGACGCCGCTCGGCTCGCTCACGGGTGCGCTCGGCGGTGCAACGGGCGGCTCGGGCAGCGGCCCGCTCGCGCCCGTCACGAATCTTGTTTCGACGGTCACCGGCACGCTCGGCGGCGCAACGGGTGGCGCAGGCGGTGCAAACCCTCTCGCGCCCGTCACCGGTTTGCTGAATACTGTCACCGGAGCGGTTGGCGGTGCAGCAGGGTCCGGGGGCTCGAGCCCGCTCGCGCCGGTCACGTCGCTGGTCGGCAGCGTGTCGGGTACGGCGTCGTCGGGCAGCGGTTCGACGGGCCTGCTGGCACCGGTCACGGGGTTGCTGGGTACGTTGGGTAGCGTTGGCAAGTAAGGAGGACGGTCGCGTCATCGCAGCCGGAGCGAATGACGCGGCCGTACAAACACAACCGGCATTGCGGCACGCGGCGCGCGACACCCTGGTGTCGTGCGCCGGCATTACCAAGAAGACGAAAAGCAAGGCCTACGAGGAAGAACAATGAAATCCAGACTCGACAGATGGATGATGCTGCTCGCCATCGCGGCAGCAGGCACGGCACAGGCACAAACGCGCGTCGGCGGCAATCCGCTCGACTCCCTTCCCCAGATCAACGCACCGAAGACGGGCCCGAACGTCACCGTTCAGGTCGCACCGCAGGCGCCGCAATTGCAGGAGTTGCTGTCGCGACACCTGACGCCGACGACGTTCCAGGTCGAAGGCGTGAAGTCGGTGCCGTTCGAGGAAATCACGCGCCGCTTCACACCGCTCGTCGGCAAGGACATCACGATCGGCGAGCTGATCGAAACCGCCAACGGCGTGACGAAGCTGTACCAGGAACGCGGCTACGCGCTGTCGTTCGCGTTCGTTCCCGCTCAGACGTTCGAGAACGGTGTCGTGCGCATCACGGTGGTCGAAGGCTACGTGGCGGACGTCAAGGTCACCGGCAAACCCGGCGCGATGGAACCGAAGATTCGCGCGATCGCCGCGCATATCACGGCCGACCGACCGCTGCGCCGCGCAACGTTCGAGCGCTACGTGAACACGTTCGGCCTGCTGCCCGGCCTTACGGTGAAAGCGAATGTCCCGCCGCCGCAAACCACCGACGGCGCGACGACGCTCGAACTTGCGGTGGATCGCAAGCCGTTCAACGTCAGCACGGGTATCGACTTCAACCACCCGGGCGTCCAGGGCCTCATCACCGCAACCGAAAACGGCCTGACGCGGTTCGGCGAGCAACTGAGCATCTCGGCGCTCGCGCCGCCGGGACGCGACAAGCAGACCTACTTCGCGTTCAGCGGCGCGGTGCCCGTCGGCAGCAGCGGCCTGATCACGCGCCTCGATGCCAGCACGTATCGCGGCAAACCGACCGATAACCCGGGGTTGCCGTCGACCGTCGAGCGCACCGTCAAGAACGAGAAACTCGGTCTTTCGGCATCCTATCCGATACTGCTGAACAACCAGCGCAGCCTGCTCGGTACCGTGTCGGGCTATGCGTCGCACAACGAAGACCGCTATCAGAGCAAGCTCAACGGCAACAGTATCGACACGCGCTCGCAGGTCCGCGTGCTGCAAATGCAGCTCGACTACACGAGTGTCCAGCCGAAACAGGTACAGAAGCTGAGCGTCAACGTTGCAAAGGGCTTCAACATCCTCGGCGCGTCGAAAGCGCAAGACATCACCGTCGGCACGGCGACGGCCTCGATAGACAGCCCGATCTCGCTGACCTTCGTCCGCACCGGCGCAACGTTCACGCAGACGAACGAATGGCCGTTCCGGATCGGCACGTCGGTTTCGCTGACCGGGCAATACAGTCCCGACTCGCTGCCGACATCCGAACAGATCTCGTTCGGCTCGACCCGTTACGCGCTCGGCTACCAGCCGGGCGAAACGTCGGGCGACTCGGGCTGGGGGATGTCGCTCGAAGTCAACCGCGGTTTCACACCGGGCTGGACGTATCTGAAATCGATCACGCCGTACATCGCGTACGACATGGCGCGCGTGTATCTGCACTCGGGCACGCCATCGCCGAACCGCATGTCGTCGGTCGGCATCGGCGTGCGGCTCACGGACAGCCGCTACTACAGTCTCGACCTGAACGTCGCCAAACCGGTGGGCGACGCACCGGTCGAAAGCGCGTCACGCAGCCCGCGCATCAACGCCGCGTTCTCGTATCAGCTCAACTGATCGGTCACCAAAGCCGCCCCACAGCCCGCGTCACGCGGGCTGTTTCGATTAGAGTCCCCTCTATCAAACGTGGCGCACGGTTTCACGTATTCTGGCGAAGCTCGCAACAGACCCGCCCCATGTAGACGGTCGTGCGGGCCAATCGAACAGACATGCAAAACAAGGAGGATGACAATGATTCAACTGACCCGCCCGTTGCGTGCGATCGCCATTGCCGGCGCCCTGCTCGCGTGTGCAGCTCCCACGTTCGCGCAAGCCGACAGCCCCGTCGGCATGTGGCAAACGATCGACGACAACACCCATCAACCGAAGGCACTCGTGCAGATCGCCGAGGACGGCGACGGCTCGCTGACGGGCAAGGTCGTCAAGGGCCTCGGTGCGAACGATACGCCCGATCGCCGCTGCACCGCGTGCACGGACGAGCGCAAGGACCAGCTCATCAAGGGCATGACGATCATCAAGGCGATGAAGAAGGACGGCGACCACTGGGACGGCGGCAACATTCTCGACCCGGAGAACGGCAAGGTCTACAAGTGCAAGATGACGCTTGAAGACGGCGGCCAGAAGCTCGTGGTGCGCGGGTACATCGGCGTGTCGCTGCTGGGCCGGTCGCAGACGTGGGTGCGCCAGCAATAACGCAGCACGCGCCGAAACGCGCGGCTCAATAAAAAAATCGGCCTGCGACGACGTCGTCAGGCCGATTTCCTTTGGGGCGTGCGCAACGAAAACCAATGGACTTCACGCCGCGTGCTTCATCGTATCCGATGCATAGCTACCCGGTGCACGATACGCGGGCGCCGCGTTGCTACGCGCCTCTGCCGCCTTCGATTGCGTATGCTTGCGCATCCGCGCGGACAGTTCGTTGCACAGATTCATGCCGGCGTCGCCGTAGAGCTCACGCATCACGTTCATCAGCGTGCCCGTTTCGTGCCACACCTTGAAGCGGCGATGGCATGTCTGATACGACGGGTAACGGCGCGGCATGGCCGACCATGTTGCGCCACTGTAGATCACCCAAAGCACACCGTTCAGCACGGCCCGCGTATTGGCTAACGGCCGGCCGCGCAATTCGGTGCGCGGCTGCATTTCGGGCAGAAGCGGCGCGACGCAGCGCCATTCGTGGTCGGTCAAATCGCGATACGGTGTCATGGACATCTCCAGCCTTAATAACCATGACACCACAATATCGGCTCACCTCAACGATGAATATAAGACAAATCCGAAAATACCCGAAGATTGCCTGAATCTAACCGAAATTGACGTTTAAATTACGCCGATTGCGAGTACCCGCCATCCGCTCAGGTCAACGACGTATCGACGATGCGGCGCGGCGTTTCGAGATACTCCTTCGACTGCATCTCGACGATGCGCGAGACCGTACGCGCGAATTCGTTGGCCATCGGGCCTTCGACGTACAACGCTTCGGCCGGCACCGCCGCGGACATCAGCAGCTTGACCTTGTGATCGTAGAGCACGTCGATGAGCCATGTGAAGCGGCGCGCTTCGGACGCCATCCGCGGCGACATCTGCGGCACCTCGGACAGCACGATCGCATGAAAACGGCTCGCCAGTTCGAGGTAGTCGTTCTGCGAACGCGGACCGCCGCACAGCGTCGCGAAATCGAACCACACGACGCCGTCCGCCTTGCGCAGCGCCTTCAGTTCGCGCTTCTCGATATGCAGGATCGGGCTCTCGTCGGGCACGGCCGCCAGCTTGCCGAATGCATGGCGCAGCTCGCGATCGGCTTCCGCGCCGAGCGGCGTGTGATACATCTTCACCTGCGCGAGCGTGCGCTGGCGATAGTCGACCCCCGCATCGACGTTGAGCACGTCGAGCTTTTCCTTGATCAGCGCGATCGCCGGCAGCATGCGGTCGCGATGCAGGCCGTCCGGATACAGGTCGTCGGGATCGTAATTGGACGTCATCACGAACTGCACGCCGTTGTTGAACAGGCGATCAAGCAAGCGATACAGGATCATCGCGTCGGCGATGTCCGACACGTGGAACTCGTCGAAGCAGATCAGCCGGTAACGCTTCGCGATGCGTCGCGCGAGTTCGTCGAGCGGATCGGCCTGCCCTTTCAGTTCCTCGAGCTCGCGGTGCACTTCGCGCATGAATTCGTGGAAATGCAGGCGCGTCTTGCGCTGCACGGGTACGACTGCGTAGAAGCTGTCCATCAGGAAGCTCTTGCCGCGACCGACACCGCCCCACATGTAGACGCCGCGCGGGAGATCCGGGTGATTGATGAGCTTCTTGAAAGCGTTCGAGCGGCGCGCCTTGTAGTCGACCCATTCGTCGAAACAGCGCTGCAGGCGATCGACGGCCGCGCGCTGAGCGGGATCGGACTGATAGCCGCGCGTGGTCAGTTCGCGCGTGTAGTATTCGGTGACGTTCATCGGGCAAACCGGAAAGAACGAAGGCGAGCGGGAAACCCCGCCCGCCTTCGTCATGAGACGGCTGCGCCGGCCGACGGCCGGCAGGCGCTATACCGTGCTCAGCTGTTCAGCGAGCGCTTGTCGACCGCGAGCGCCGCTTCGCGCATCACTTCCGACATCGACGGGTGCGGATGGCAGATGCGGGCGATGTCTTCCGACGCCGCCTTGAACTCCATCGCCACCACGGCCTCCGCGATCAGGTCCGACGCGTTCGCGGCGATCACGTGCACGCCGAGCAGTTCGTCGGTCTTCGCGTCCGCGATCATCTTCACGAAACCGTCCGGCGCATTCATGCCGAGCGCGCGGCCGTTGATCGAGAACGGGAACTTGCCCGTCTTGATCTCGCGGCCTTCGGCCTTCAGTTGCTGCTCCGTCTTGCCGACCCATGCGATTTCCGGGTACGTGTAGATCACCCACGGAATGCAGTTGTAGTCGATGTGAGGCTTCTGCCCGTCGATCACTTCCGCAACCAGCACGCCTTCGTCTTCCGCCTTGTGCGCGAGCATCGGGCCGCGCACCACGTCGCCGATCGCGTACACGTTCGGCACTGCGGTGCGGCAGTGGTCGTCCACGTCGATGAAGCCGCGCTCGTTCGCCTTCAGGCCGATGGCCTCGAGGCCGAGGTTATCGGTGTTCGGCACGCGGCCGACCGACACGATCAGGCGGTCGGCGTCGAGCGTCTGCGCGTTGCCGTCCTTGTCCGTGTAAGCGATCGACACGCCGTTCGCGGTCGTCTTCACGTCGCCGATCTTCACGCCGAGATGGATGTCGAGGCCCTGCTTCTTGAACAGCTTCGCCGCTTCCTTCGCAAGCGCTTCGTCGGCTGCGCCGAGGAATGCCGGCAGCGCTTCGAGCACCGTCACTTCGGCGCCGAGGCGGCGCCACACCGAGCCGAGCTCGAGGCCGATCACGCCCGCGCCGATCACGGCGAGCTTCTTCGGCACCGAGTCGAACGTCAGCGCACCTTCGTTGTCCGACACGATCTTGTTGTCGACCGGGATGTTCGGCAAGTGACGCGCCTTCGAACCCGTCGCGATGATCACGTTCTTCGCGGTGACGACTTCGGTTTCACCCTCGCCGCTCACTTCGATCTGCACGCCGGCATCGGTCTTGCCGGTGAACTTGCCATGGCCCTTCAGCCAGGTGATCTTGTTCTTCTTGAACAGGAACTCGATCCCGCTCGTCATCTTCTCGACGATCGCGTCTTTGCGGCCGAGCATCTTCGCGACGTCGATCTTCACGCCGTCGACCGTGATGCCGTGGTCGGCCAGGTGATGCGACGTGTTCTCGAACTCTTCCGACGACGCGAGCAGCGCCTTCGACGGGATGCAGCCGACGTTCAGGCAGGTGCCGCCGAGCTTCAGCGCGCCGGCCGGGTTCTTCCACTTCTCGATACAGGCAACGGTCTTGCCGAGCTGCGCAGCGCGAATCGCGGCAATGTAGCCGCCGGGGCCGGCGCCGATCACGACGACGTCAAATTCCTTGGACATGACAATCCTTTCTACTTGTACGCCCGCAGGTTCACGCGTGCGCGCGAACCTGCGAACGGGTCGATGCAGTGAGGCTCGGCTTACAGGTCGAGCAGCAGGCGTGCCGGATCTTCCAGCGCATCCTTCATCGCGACGAGCGACAGCACGGCTTCGCGGCCGTCGATGATGCGGTGGTCGTACGACAGCGCCAGGTAGTTGATCGGGCGGATCACGATCTGGCCGTTTTCGACGACCGGGCGCTCCTTCGTCGCGTGCACGCCGAGAATGGCCGACTGCGGCGGGTTGATGATCGGGGTCGACAGCATCGAACCGAACACGCCGCCGTTCGAGATCGAGAACGTACCGCCCGTCATTTCCTCGATCGACAGCTTGCCGTCCTTCGCCTTCTGGCCGAATTCGGCAATCTTCTTCTCGATTTCGGCGAGGCTCAGCTGATCCGCGTTGCGCAGGATCGGCACGACCAGGCCGCGCGGCGAACCGACCGCGATACCGATGTCGAAGTAGCCGTGGTAGACGATGTCGTTACCGTCGATCGACGCGTTCACGAGCGGGAACTTCTTCAGCGCATGGACGGCCGCCTTCACGAAGAACGACATGAAGCCGAGCTTCACGCCGTGTTCCTTCTCGAACTTGTCCTTGTACTTGTTACGCAGTTCCATGACCGGAGCCATGTTCACTTCGTTGAACGTCGTCAGGATCGCGTTGGTCTGCTGCGATTCGAGCAGGCGCTCGGCGATACGCGCACGCAGGCGCGACATCGGCACGCGCTGCTCCGGACGATCGTTCAGCCACGTCGCCGCCGACGCCGGCACCTTCACTTCCGGCAGCGCCGGCTTCGCAGCGGCGGTCTTCGCCGGCGTGGCGGCCGGAGCGGCCTTCGGTGCGCTGCCTGCGGCCAGCGCGTCGCCCTTCGTGACGCGACCGTCGCGGCCCGAACCTGCGACGTCGCCCGTCGACAGGCCCTTCTCGGCCAGCAGCTTCGCTGCGGCCGGCGATGCGGCGGCCGAGCTCGATGCGGTCGCGGCGGCCGGCTGTGCGGCCGGTGCGGCTGCAGCAGGCGCTGCCGCCGGCTTGACTTCGGCGGCACCTGCCGCTGCTTCGGCAGCACCTGCCTTCGCTTCGGTGTCGATCGTCGCGATCACCTGATCGGCGACCACCGTGTCACCGTCGTTCTGCAGCACTTGCGCGAGCACGCCCGCGGCCGGCGCCGGCACTTCGAGGACGACCTTGTCGGTCTCGAGTTCGATCAGGATTTCGTCCTGCGCGACTGCTTCGCCCGGCTTCTTCTTCCACTGCAGCATGGTGGCTTCCGACACCGACTCCGAAAGCTGGGGGACTTTGACTTCTACGATAGCCATGTGATTTTCCTGGATGCTTAATCTGGGGTATGACGAGGTTCGTGCGATTCCTTCGGCCGGTGCGGCGCGCGACGCGCCCGGCAGGCCAAAAGGAACGGGAAAGCGCCGCGCGCCTTCCCGTTTCGCTTGACGTCGATTATTTCGCGATCGATGCGCTCTTCAGGCGGCCGAATGCACCTTCGATCAGGGCCTTCTGCTGCTCGTAGTGCTTCGCGTAGTAGCCAACCGCCGGCGAGGCCGAAGCCGGACGGCCGCTGTATGCCAGCTTCTGCCCTTCCTTCATGCCTTCCTTCAGGTGGTGCTCGACGTAGAACCAGGGGCCCTGGTTCTGCGGCTCGTCCTGCACCCAGACCACTTCAGTCGCGTTCTCGTACTTCTTCATTTCGGCTTCGAACTGCTTGTGCGCGAACGGATACAGCTGCTCGATACGGATGATCGCGACGTCGTTCGCCTTCGCTTCGCGGCGATGCGCGACGAGGTCGTAATACACGCGGCCCGAGCACACCAGCACGCGCTTGACCTTCTTCGCGTCGATGCCGCCGTCGGTTTCGCCCAGTACCGGCTGGAACGAACCCTTCGCGAGTTCCGACAGGTCCGACACCGCTTCCTTGTGGCGCAGCAGCGACTTCGGCGTGGCGACGATCAGCGGCTTGCGGAACAGGCGGATCATCTGGCGACGCAGCAGGTGGAAGATCTGCGCCGGCGTCGTCGGCTGGACGACCTGCATGTTGTGGTCGGCACACAGTTGCAGGAAACGCTCGATACGCGTGGACGAGTGTTCCGGACCCTGGCCTTCGTAGCCGTGCGGCAGCAGCATCGTGAGACCCGACACGCGGCCCCACTTCACTTCGCCCGACGAGATGAACTGGTCGATCACGACCTGCGCGCCGTTGACGAAGTCGCCGAACTGCGCTTCCCACAGCACGAGCGTGTTCGGCTCGGCAGTCGAGTAACCGTATTCGAAGCCCAGCACCGCTTCTTCCGACAGCACCGAGTCGATCACCGTGAACTTCGCCTGACCTTCGGCGATGTTCTGCAGCGGCACGTACGTGCCGTCGTTCCAGCGCTCGCGGTTCTGGTCGTGCAGCACCGCGTGACGGTGCGTGAACGTGCCGCGGCCCGAATCCTGGCCCGTCAGGCGCACCGAGTAGCCCGATGCGACGAGCGACGCGAATGCGAGGTGTTCGCCCATGCCCCAGTCGAGCGGCTGGTCGCCGCGCGCCATGTTGCGGCGGTCGTTGATCACGCGCTCGACGAGCGGGTGAACCTTGAAGTTTTCCGGGACCGTCGTGATGCGTTCGCCCAGGCGCTTCAGTTCGGCGAGCGGCACGGCCGTGTCGGCTGCGTCCGTCCACTTGCGGTTCAGGAACGGCACCCAGTCGACCGCGTACTTGCTCTTGTAGTTCGACAGCACCGGATCGACGGTGTGGTGGCCGTCGTCCATCGCCTTGCGGTACGCCTTCACGTAGTTGTCGGCGTCTTCCGCGGTGATCACGCCCTGCTGCACGAGCTTCTCGGCATACAGCGCACGGGTGCCCGGGTGCTGCGCGATCTTCTTGTACATCAGCGGCTGCGTGACGGCCGGCGTGTCCTGCTCGTTGTGACCCAGCTTGCGGAAGCAGACGATGTCGATCACGACATCCTTGTGGAACTGCATCCGGTAGTCGATCGCGATCTGGATCGCGAGCACGACGGCTTCCGGATCGTCGCCGTTCACGTGCAGCACCGGCGCTTCGATCATCTTGACGACGTCGGTACAGTACAGCGTCGAGCGCGCGTCGCGCGGGTCGGACGTCGTGAAGCCGATCTGGTTGTTGATGACGATGTGCAGCGTGCCGTGCGTGCCGTAACCGCGCGTCTGCGCGAGGTTCAGCGTTTCCATCACGACGCCCTGGCCGGCGAACGCCGCGTCGCCGTGGATCTGCACCGGCAGCACTTGCAGGCCGTCTTCGTCGCCGCGACGGTCCATCCGCGCCTTCGCGGAACCTTCGACCACCGGGTTCACGATTTCGAGGTGCGACGGGTTGAACGCGAGCGACAGGTGGACCGGGCCGCCTTCCGTCGACACGTCCGACGAGAAGCCCTTGTGGTATTTCACGTCGCCGGCCGGCAGGTCGTCGACGTGCTTGCCTTCGAATTCGGCGAACAGGTCGGCCGGCATCTTGCCCAGCGTGTTGACCAGCACGTTCAGGCGGCCGCGGTGAGCCATGCCGATGATGATTTCCTGCACGCCGCGCTTGCCCGCGTGCTGGACGACTTCGTCCATCGCCGCGATGAAGCTTTCGCCGCCTTCGAGCGAGAAGCGCTTCTGGCCGACGTACTTGGTGTGCAGGTAGCGCTCGAGGCCTTCGGCGGCCGTCAGGCGATTCAGAATGTGTTTCTTCTTGTCGGCCGAGAAGGCCGGCGTCGCGCGGGTCGATTCCAGGCGCTCCTGCCACCAGCGCTTCTGCTCCGGATCGCTGATGTACATGTACTCGGCGCCGATCGTGCCGCAGTACGTGTCGCGCAGGCCCTTGACGATGTCGCGCAGCGAAGCCTGGTCGAAACCGAAGTACAAGTTGCTTGCGCTGTACGTCTGGTCGAGGTCGCCTTCGGAGAAATCGTAGAACGCGGGTTCGAGCTCGGGAATGGCCGGACGCTCGCGACGCTTCAGCGGATCGAGGTTGGCCCATTGCGAGCCGAGGAAGCGATAGGCGCTGATGAGCGACTGGACGTGCACCTGCTTGCGTGCGGTCGCGAGATTGCTGGTGCTTTCGCGCGGAATGAAGGCATTGGCCTTCGCACGCTCGGCGAACGATTCGACGATCGGGAAGTGAGCGACGTCATTGGCATTCGAGCCGTCCGTCGCAGGCACGTTCTGCAGCGCGTCGAAATACTCTCGCCAGTTCTCCGGCACCGATGCCGGATTGTTGAGGTATGCATCGTACAGTTCTTCAACGTACGAAGCATTGCCGCCGAACAGATAGGAGTTCAGCTGAAACTGCTTCATTACATCTGACATTTTACGCTCACCTTTCTTCGAGCTTCTCGAGAAATAGCGGGTTACTCAACCTTCCGCGACACGGCCTGACCGTTTAGCGGATTGCGAATCAAGTCTTGCTTGGAAGGACCTAAAACTTGCGTGCGCGCAGCATATCACAGAACCGATACCGGAGTTCACGGCGCAATGCGCGCGAAAGCACCGCGCGGCGGGGTTTTGCCGGATTGCCGCGGCCTGCGGGAACAGTGTTTTGCAACCGGCCCGGTTGCCGGTCGCGCGAATGCAAAAAAGGCCGCCCGAAGGCGGCCTTTTCCGTGATGCGGGAACGATCGATGCTTAGTCGACCGCGCCTTCGCGGCTCGCGCGGCGACGCTCGTGCTCCTTCAGGAAGCGCTTGCGCAGGCGGATCGACTGCGGCGTCACTTCGACGAGTTCGTCGTCGTCGATGAATTCGACCGCGTATTCCAGCGACATCTGGACCGGCGGCACGAGACGCACGGCTTCGTCGGTACCCGACGCGCGCACGTTGGTCAACTGCTTGCCCTTGATCGGGTTCACGACGAGGTCGTTGTCGCGGCTATGGATGCCGATGATCATGCCCTCATACAGCGCATCGCCCGGCTTCACGAACATGCGGCCGCGATCCTGCAGCTTCCACAGTGCGTACGCCACCGCGGCGCCATCGTCCTGCGAGATCAGCACGCCGTTGCGGCGCTCGAAGACCGAACCGTCCTTGACCGGTGCGTACGAGTCGAAGATGTGGCTCATCAGGCCCGTGCCGCGCGTGAGCGTCAGGAATTCGCTCTGGAAGCCGATCAGGCCACGCGCCGAGATCCTGTACTCCAGACGCGTGCGGCCGCGGCCGTCCGACGCCATGTCGAGCATCTCGCCCTTGCGGCGGCCCAGCTCTTCCATCACGCCGCCCTGGTGTTCGTCCTCGACGTCCACCGTCAACAGCTCGTACGGCTCGTGACGCACGCCGTCGATCTCCTGCATCACGACGCGCGGACGCGACACGGCCAGCTCGTAGCCTTCGCGGCGCATGTTCTCGACGAGAATCGTCAGATGCAGTTCGCCGCGACCCGACACTTCGAACACCGTTTCGTCGCCGGTATCCTTCACGCGCAGTGCGACGTTGTGGTTCAGTTCCTTCATCAGGCGGTCGCGGATCTGGCGGCTCGTCACGAACTTGCCTTCGCGGCCGGCGAGCGGCGACGAGTTGACGAGGAAGTTCATCGTCAGCGTCGGCTCGTCGACGGTGATCATCGGCAGCGCTTCCGGCGTGTCGACCGCGCAGATCGTCGCGCCGATGCCGACATCTTCAATACCGTTGATCAGCACGATGTCGCCCGCCTCGGCCGACTCGACCTGCACGCGTTCCAGACCCTTGAACGACAGCACCTGGTTGATCTTGCGGTTCAGCACGTCGCCTTCCGGGCCGAAACGCATCGCGACCGGCTGGCCCGGCTTGATGCGGCCGCGCGTGATGCGACCGACGCCGATCCGGCCGACGTACGTCGAATAGTCGAGCGACGTGATCTGGAGCTGCAGCGGCGCTTCCGGATCGGCCGGGCGAACCGGCACGTGCGCGAGGATCGCCTCGAACAGCGGGCGCATGTCGCCTTCGCGAGCAGCCGGGTCGAGCGACGCGTAGCCGTTCAGGCCCGATGCGTACACGATCGGGAAGTCGAGCTGCTCTTCGGTCGCGCCGAGCTTGTCGAACAGGTCGAAGGTCTGGTTGATGACCCAGTCGATCCGCGCGCCCGGACGATCGATCTTGTTGACGACGACGATCGGCTTCAGGCCGAGCGCGAGCGCTTTCTTCGTGACGAAGCGCGTTTGCGGCATCGGGCCTTCGACCGCATCGACGAGCAGCAGCACCGAGTCGACCATCGACAGCACGCGCTCGACTTCGCCGCCGAAGTCCGCGTGCCCCGGCGTGTCGACGATGTTGATGTGCGTGCCTTCGTATTCGACCGCGCAGTTCTTCGCGAGAATCGTGATCCCGCGCTCTTTTTCGATGTCGTTCGAGTCCATCACCCGCTCCGCAATCTGCTGGTTCTCGCGGAAGGTGCCGGACTGGCGGAGCAGTTGGTCGACGAGCGTGGTTTTGCCGTGGTCGACGTGGGCGATGATGGCGATATTGCGAAGGGCGCGGGTCATAGAAACCTGGAAATCGTTTGAACGCGCAAACGCGCGCGCTCGTTTTTCACGGGCGCGCGCGTTGCAGCTTGGAAAGCCTCAAATTATAGCACGTGCGAGTGTCGAGAGCCGACCCGCGCATTGCAATGCAGCAAAACGGGCGGCTCCGCCTTCCTCTGCCGAACAGACGAACCCGCTTCCTTACCCTTGCCGGCCGGCCCCAAAAACCTTATCGAGATAAGGGATTCTCGCGATACACAGCGCGGGTTTTGCCGTTCGATTAACATTTGCCGCGGCAAGCAATTGTGCCTATACTGCTGCCTAGTCAACTATTGCAGCCTCAGGGTTTTATGTCGGATTCTCCTACTCCTCCGCCCGTTTCGCAGTTGTCTTCGTATCAGATGAACGACAGCGTCGGTTATCTGATGTCGCGCGTGAAGTCGGTGATGACCAACCTCGTCACGCAGCGCACGCAGGAAGAGCTCGGCATCACGGGCACACAGGCGAGCATGCTGTTCATGATCGCGGTCGGCAAGTGCTCGACGGCCGCCGAACTCGCGCGCGAATACGGGATCGACGCAAGCGCGGTCACGCGCTTGCTCGACCGGGTCGAGAAACGCGGCCTGCTGTCGCGCGTGCGCAGCATCGAGGACCGACGCGTCGTGCGCCTCGAGCTCACCGACGAAGGCCGGGCGCTGGCCGAACGGCTCCCGCCCATTTTTCGCAGCGTGCTCGACCAGGTGCTGGACGGGTTTACGCCGGAAGAAGTCGGGTTCCTGAAGAGCATGCTGCGCCGCATTCTCAGCAACTATTGCGAGACGGCCGGCGGTAGCATCACGTAATAGTTGCCATAACAATTACTTTTGACAGATTAATGTAAGGAAATCCTTGCAGTGTCCATCATTCATTCCGAGTCAGGGGTTAGCGCGATGAAATCCTCCCCGTTGTCCGTGCGCGCCGGGTCGTGCCGCGCCGCCATCGCTGCCGCGGTCGCCGCGCTGGCGCTGGCGGGCTGCGCGAATTACATCGGCATCAAGAGCGACAAGCAGATCGCCCCCGCGTCGCAATTCGAATCCGCCCAGAGCCTGCCGGCCCAGGGTGGCCAATGGCCGGCACTCGACTGGGCCAGCCAGTTCGGCGATCCGCAATTGCCGAAGCTGATCGACGAAGCGCTGCAGGGCAACCCGTCGATCGCGCAGGCGCAGGCGCGCATCGCGAAAGCGTCGTCGTATATCGAATCGTCGCGCTCGAACCTGATGCCGAAGGCCGAAGCCAGCTATTCGTGGACGCGTGAACTGTATTCGTCGAACGGCCTGTTCCCGCCCCCGTACGGCGGCCAGTGGTACAGCGAAAACAACGCGCTGGCGAGCGCCTCGTGGGAACTCGACCTGTGGGGCAAGAACCGCGAGCGCCTGCACACGGCCGTGTCGCAGGAAAAGGCCGCCGAAGCCGACATGCAACAGGCGCGCATCACGCTCGCGTCGTCGGTCGCACGCACCTACAACTCGCTCGCACAGCTCTATGCGCTGCGCGACATCGCGCAACGCGAGATCACCAACCGCGAGACGGTCGGCAAGATCACCGACGGCCGCGTATCGGCCGGCCTCGATACCAACGTCGAACGCCAGACGGCCCGCGGCAACATCGCGACCACCCAGGCCTCTCTGTCGGACCTCGACGGCCAGATCACGACGGTGCGCTACCAGCTCGCCGCGCTGCTCGGCAAGGGCCCGGATCGCGGGCTGCAGATCGCGGCGCCCGTGATGAACCCGAGCGGCAACGTCACGCTGCCCGGCAACCTGCCGGCCGATCTCGTGTCGCGCCGCCCCGACATCGTCGCCGCGCGCTGGCAGGTCGAAGCCGCGATGCACGACGTGAAGGAAGCGAAGGCCGAGTTCTTCCCGGACGTGAACCTCGCGGCCGGGTTCGGCTTCGATGCGTTCGGCTGGGGCAAATTCCTGAACTTCGCGAGTCGCCAGGCCCAATTCGGCCCCGCGATCCACCTGCCGATCTTCGATGCCGGCGCGCTGCGCGCCCAGCTCAAGGGCCGCTACGCCGACTTCGACCTGTCGGTCGCGAACTACAACCAGACGCTGATCAGTGCGCTGAACGACGTCGCGACGCAAGTCGCGTCGATCCGCGCGATCGATCGCCAGATGGGCGACGCCCAGCGTGCGCTCGACGCCTCGACGCGTGCGTACGATCTCGCGGTCATCCGCTACAAGGCCGGCCTGTCGCCGCAACTGCAGGTGCTGACGGCGGACAGCAACCGCCTCGCATCGGAACAGACGGTGACCAACCTGAAAATGCGCCGGCGCGACATGCAGCTTGCCCTGATCAAGGCGCTCGGCGGCGGGTTCGACGCGACCGGCACGCCGCTCGCCGCGCCCGATGCGGCCACGCCGACCAAACAGGCCGCCAACTGATCCGGCGCCACCACTACGCAGACACTCGAAATAAAGGACGGAGAAAATCGCCATGAGCGACCAACAAAACGCCGCCAGCGCGCAGCCGCAGAACAACGGCAAGCGCAAACGAATGATGACGCTGCTCGTCGCGGTCATCGTGATCGCGGCCATCGCATACGGCCTGTACTACTTCCTCGTCGCCCGCTTCCATGAAGACACCGACGATGCGTACGTAAACGGCAACGTCGTGCAGATCACGCCGCAGGTCACCGGCACCGTGATCGCCGTGAAGGCGGACGACACGCAAACGGTCAAGGCCGGCGATCCGCTCGTCGTGCTCGACCCGGCCGATTCGCAGGTCGCGCTGCAGCAGGCGGAAGCCAACCTCGCGCAGACGGTGCGCCAGGTGCGCGGCCTGTTCGTCAACGACGACCAGTACCGCGCGCAAGTCGCGCTGCGCCAGTCGGACCTGTCGAAAGCCCAGGACGACCTGCGTCGCCGCCTGGCCGTCGCGCAGACGGGCGCCGTATCGCAGGAAGAAATCTCGCACGCCCGCGACGCGGTGAAGGCCGCGCAGGCATCGGTCGACGCCGCACAACAGCAGCTCGCATCGAATCGCGCATTGACCGCGAACACGACGATCGCATCGCACCCGAACGTGATGGCCGCCGCCGCGAAGGTGCGCGACGCGTACCTCGCGAACGCGCGTAACGTGCTGCCGGCGCCGGTCACCGGCTACGTCGCGAAGCGCTCGGTGCAGGTCGGCCAGCGCGTGTCGCCCGGCAACCCGCTGATGTCGGTGGTGCCGCTCAATGCCGTGTGGGTCGACGCGAACTTCAAGGAAGTCCAGTTGAAGCACATGCGCATCGGCCAGCCGGTCGAGATGACGGCCGACATCTACGGCTCGTCGGTCACGTACCACGGCAAGGTCGTCGGCTTCTCGGCCGGCACGGGCTCGGCGTTCTCGCTCTTGCCCGCGCAGAACGCGACCGGCAACTGGATCAAGGTCGTGCAGCGCCTGCCCGTGCGGATCGAGCTCGACCCGAAGGATCTCGAGAAGCACCCGCTGCGCATCGGCCTGTCGATGCAGGTCGACGTGGACATCAAGGACGAACGCGGCGACCAGCTCGTCAACGCACCGAACACCGTCTACGAGACCAACGTGTTCGCGAAATACGGCGACGAAGCCGATGCCGAAATCGCGCGCATCATCGCCGAAAACGCAGGCGGCAACGCGTCGGCGCCGGTCGCGGCGAAGCAGAGCAGCGCCGCGAAAATGATGTAACCGTTCCGACTCCGGAAAGACAACCGACATGGCACAGGCTCCTGTCTCCCATCCGCCCCTGCAGGGCGGACAACTCCTGCTCGGGACGATCGCGGTATCGCTCGCGGTGTTCATGAACGTGCTCGACACGTCCATCGCGAACGTCGCGATCCCGACCATCTCGGGCGACCTCGGCGTGTCGTCCGATCAGGGCACGTGGGTCATCACGTCGTTCGCGGTCGCGAACGCAATCTCGGTGCCGCTGACCGGCTGGCTGACCGAGCGTTTCGGGCAAGTCCGCCTGTTCCTCGCGTCGATCATCCTGTTCGTCATCTCGTCGTGGATGTGCGGGCTGGCGCCGAGCCTGCCATTCCTGCTCGCGTCGCGCGTGCTCCAGGGTGCCGTCGCGGGCCCGATGATTCCGCTGTCGCAAGCGCTCCTGCTGTCGAGCTATCCACGCGCGAAAGCGCCGATGGCGCTCGCACTATGGGCGATGACGACGCTGATCGCACCCGTCGCGGGCCCGATTCTCGGCGGCTGGATCTCGGACAACTATTCGTGGCCGTGGATCTTCTACGTCAACATCCCGGTTGGCATCGCCGCCGCCGCCGCGACGTGGGTGATCTACCGGAATCGGGAGTCGGCCGTGCGCCGTGCGCCGATCGACGGCGTGGGCCTCGCGCTGCTGGTCGTCTGGGTCGGCTCGCTGCAGATCATGCTCGACAAGGGCAAGGATCTGGACTGGTTCGCGTCGACGACGATCGTCGTGCTCGCGCTGACCGCCGTCATCGCGTTCGCGTTCTTCGTGATCTGGGAGCTGACCGCCGAGCACCCGGTCGTCGACCTGTCACTGTTCCGCATACGAAACTTCACCGGCGGCACGGTCGCGCTGTCGATCGGCTACGGCCTGTACTTCGGCAATCTCGTGCTGTTACCGCTGTGGCTGCAGACGCAAATCGGCTACACCGCGACCGACGCCGGCCTCGTGATGGCGCCGGTCGGGTTGTTCGCCATCCTGTTGTCGCCGCTCACCGGGAAGTACCTGCCGCGCACCGATCCGCGCTTCATCTCGACGGCGTCATTCCTCACGTTCGCGCTGTGCTTCTGGATGCGTTCGCGCTACACGACCGGCGTCGACGAATGGTCGCTGACGCTGCCGACGCTCGTGCAGGGTATCGCGATGGCGGGCTTCTTCATCCCGCTCGTGTCGATCACGTTGTCCGGGCTGCCCGGCCACCGCATTCCAGCGGCGTCCGGCCTGTCGAACTTCGTGCGGATCATGTGCGGCGGCATCGGTACGTCGATCTTCCAGACCGCGTGGGATCATCGGAACAACTTCCACCACGCGCAACTGGTCGAACAGACGAATCCGTACAACCCGACGTTCAATCAGGCCGTCACTCAGATGGGTAATCTCGGGCTCACGCAGGAACAGGCACACGGCCTGATCAACAACATGGCCACGCAGCAGGCTGCGCAGCTCGGCGTGAACGATCTGTTCTACATTTCCGCCGCGATCTTCGTGCTGCTGATCGGATTGATCTGGATCACCAAGCCCGAACGCGCGGGCGGCGGCGATGCCGGTGCGGCGGCGTCGGCGGCACACTGAGCGCCACCCGGCAGCAGCATCACGGCGCGATCACGCCAAACAAAAGGCCCGGTCGAAAATGACCGGGCCTTTTTCATTCCGCTGCGTGCACGTGCGTGCGTCGCTGCGTCATTGCGCCGTCACGACGAGCCGTTCCGGTGCGAGCACGCCATTCGCCTTGCGTGCCACGCCGAGCAATCGCGTTGCGTCGTACACCCGCACGCGCTCGCCGTCGGCCGCGTCGATCGGCTCGAGCGCCGACAGCGGCAGGCGCTGGCCGTGCAGGAACCGCTTCGCGGACGCGTCGTCGAGCCGAATGGCCGGAAACGTCGACAGCAACGCGTCGACCGGCTGAAGCCATGCATCGCGCGCCGATTCGGCAGCGTCCGACAGTGCATCGAGCGTCACCGCGTGCTCGAGCGTCAGCGCACCGACGCCCGTGCGACGCAGCATCGTCAGATGCGCGCCGCAACCCAGCGCCTCGCCGATATCCTCCGCCAGCGTGCGCACATACGTGCCCTTGCTGCAGGTCACGCGAAACGTCACGTCGGGCAGCTCGCAGGCTAGCAGTTCCAGCGCGTGGATCGTCACGTTGCGGCCTTCCCGCTCGACGGTCTGGCCGGCCCGCGCATATTCGTACAGCGGCTTGCCGTCGCGCTTGAGCGCCGAATACATCGGCGGCACCTGCACGATATCGCCGGTGAAACGCACGAGCGCGGCTTCCACCGCCGCACGATCGCATTCGACGGGGCGTGTGTCGATCACGTCGCCTTCCGCGTCGCCGGTGGCGGTACGCTGGCCGAGACGCATCGTCGCTTCGTAGGTCTTGTCGGCGTCGAGCAAGTCCTGCGAGAACTTGGTCGCTTCGCCGAAACACAGCGGCAGCAGGCCCGAGGCCAGCGGATCGAGCGTGCCGGTATGACCGGCCTTCTTCGCGAGAAGCAGGCGCTTCGCACGAATCAGCGCATCGTTGCTCGACAGGCCGACCGGCTTGTCGAGCAGAAGAACGCCGTCCAGCACGCGCCGGGGCACGCGCGGACGTTGGGGTGCAGCATTCGTCATAGGCCGGTCGAGCTCAGTCGTCCTTGGCAGGCACGTCGGCCTCGTCGTCGTCCTTCGCGCGCGTGGAGTTCGCTTCCTTGATCAGGCGCGACATTTCGACGGCCTTCTCGATCGTCTGGTCGTAATGGAAATGCAGCGTCGGCACCGTATGAATGTGCAGGCGCTTGAACAGCAGGTTGTGCAGGTGACCCGACGCATGGTTCAGCGCTTCCTGCGTCTTCTCCGGATCGCCGGTGAGCGCCGTGAAGTAGACCTTCGCGTGCGCATAGTCCGGCGTGAGTTCCACGCTCTGGATGGTCACGATGCCGATGCGCGGATCTTTGACCTCGCGCATGATGAGTTCGGACAGATCGCGCTGAATCTGATCGGCGATCTGAACGTTGCGATTGGGGGAAGTACGTTTCCTGGACATGATCGATCCGTGATCCGTTTATCAGGATGAAGCGGCGGCCATTTTCGGCACGCCACCATGAAAATGGGCGGGGCAAGCCCAAGCCTGCCCCGCCCATGAGCCGATACGCGACGATTACAGCGTACGTGCGACTTCGGTCACTTCGAAGACTTCGAACTGGTCGCCTTCGATGATGTCGTTGAAGTTCTTCACCGACATACCGCATTCGAAGCCTTGCTTCACTTCCTTCACGTCGTCCTTGAAGCGCTTCAGCGATTCGAGTTCGCCCGTGAAGATCACGACGTTGTTGCGCAGCACGCGCACCGACGACGAGCGCTTGACGATGCCGTCCGTGACCATACAGCCTGCGACCGTGCCGACCTTCGGTACCTTGAAGACCTGGCGCACCTCGACCATGCCGGTGACGACTTCGCGCTTCTCCGGCGCCAGCATGCCCGACATCGCCGCCTTCACCTCGTCCACTGCGTCGTAGATGATGTTGTAGTAGCGGATATCGATGCCGTTCGCCTCGGCCAGCTTGCGTGCCTGAGCATCCGCACGCGTGTTGAAGCCGATGATGACCGCCTTCGATGCCGTCGCGAGGTTGACGTCGTTTTCGCTGATGCCGCCCACCGCGCTGTGCACGATCTGCACGCGCACTTCGTCGGTCGACAGCTTGAGCAGCGACTGCACGAGCGCTTCCTGCGAACCCTGCACGTCTGCCTTGATGATGAGCGGCAGGTTCTGCACTTCGCCTTCGCCCATCTGCTCGAGCATGCTTTCGAGCTTCGCGGCCTGCTGCTTCGCGAGCTTCACGTCGCGGAACTTGCCCTGACGGAACAGCGCGATTTCACGCGCCTTGCGCTCGTCCGGCAGCACGATCACTTCCTCGCCCGCACCCGGCACTTCCGACAGACCCTGGATTTCGACCGGGATCGACGGGCCGGCTTCCTTCGTCGGCTTGCCGTTCTCGTCGAGCATCGCACGGACGCGGCCGTAGGCCGTACCCGCCAGCACGATGTCACCGCGGTTCAGCGTACCGGACTGCACGAGGATCGTCGCGACCGGGCCTTTACCCTTGTCGAGCTTCGCTTCGATCACGATGCCCTTGGCCGGTGCTTCGACCGGCGCCTTCAGTTCCAGCACTTCGGCCTGCAGCAGCACGTTCTCGAGCAGATCGTCGATACCTGCGCCCGTCTTTGCCGACACCGGCACGAACGGCGAATCGCCACCGTATTCTTCCGGCACGACGCCTTCCGCGACCAGTTCCTGCTTGACGCGATCGGGGTTCGCTTCCGGCTTGTCGATCTTGTTGATCGCGACGACGATCGGCACGCCACCCGCCTTCGCGTGGGCGATGGCTTCCTTCGTCTGCGGCATCACGCCGTCGTCGGCCGCCACCACCAGCACGACGATGTCGGTCGCCTTCGCGCCGCGCGCACGCATTGCCGTGAACGCTTCGTGACCCGGCGTGTCGAGGAACGTGATGACGCCACGCGGCGTGTCGACGTGATACGCGCCGATGTGCTGCGTAATGCCGCCCGCTTCGCCCGCGGCAACCTTCGCGCGGCGGATGTGGTCGAGCAACGAGGTCTTGCCGTGGTCGACGTGACCCATCACCGTGACGACCGGCGGACGCGGCAGTTGCTCCGCATCGGTACCGGTTTCGCCTTCGACGAGCAGCGCTTCCGGATCGTCCAGCTTCGCGGCAACCGCGCGGTGGCCCAGCTCCTCGACGATGATCATCGCCGTTTCCTGGTCCAGCACCTGGTTGATCGTGACCATCTGGCCCATCTTCATCATCACCTTGATGACTTCGGAGGCCTTGATCGACATCTTGTGCGCGAGATCCGCAACCGACACGGTTTCCGGCACGTGCACTTCACGGACGATCGGTTCGGTCGGCGCCTGGAACGACGATGCGCTGTCCTGGTGACGGCCGCGACCCTTCGGGCCACCGCGCCAGCCGCGGTCGACACCGCCGCTCGAGTCGCCGCGCGTCTTGATGCCGCGACGCTTCGATGCGTCATCCTGCCAGCCGCCCTTGCCTGCGCCCGGCTTCTTGTTGCGGTCGCCCGCGCCTGCCGGCGCCTGCGTCGTGGCCGGTGCCGCGGCACCGACCGGCTTCTTCACGGCCGGACGCGCCTGCGCACCCTCCGGCTTCGCCGGCTTGTGCAGCGTGCCCTTCGCTTCGGCCGGCTTCGGCGCCTCGACCGGCTTCGGCGGTTCGGGTGCCTTGACCACGGCCTTGCGCGGCGTGTTCATCATTTCGCGAATCGCGCGTGCTTCGGCTTCCGCCGCCGCGCGACGCTTGCTGATCTCTTCCTGCTCGGCGCGCGCCTTGTCGGCCGCCTCGCGAGCTGCATCCTCGGCCTTCTTCGCCGCTTCGCGCTGCGCCGCGCGTTCGGCGGCCGCACGCGCTTCGTCCTGCGCGGACTGCGCACTCGGTGCTTCCGACTCGGCTGCGGCAGCCTGTTGCGCGGCCGCCTGCTGCCGTGCCGCAGCGGCTTCCGCCGCGGCACGCTTCGCCGCCGCTTCTTCCTCGGCGCGACGGCGCTCGGCTTCCGCCGCTTCCTCGCGGGCGCGACGTTCGGCTTCCTCGCGCTCGAGGCGCTCCTGACGCTCGCGCAGCTCCTGCGCCTGCTTCTCGAGCAACTCGGCCTCGCGGCGCGCTTCTTCCTCGCGACGCTTCAGTTCCGCATCGTCGTCCGCTTCGGCGACCTGCGCCTGACCCTGTTCCGCACCTTCGCTCACGTCGTCGCGCTTGACGAACGTACGCTTCTTGCGAACCTCGACCTGAATGGTGCGAGCCTTGCCCGTCGCGTCAGATTGCTTGATCTCCGACGTATGCTTGCGGGTCAGCGTGATCTTGCGCTTGTCGCCGTCGGTTGCGCCGTGCGACTTGCGCAAATGATCGAGCAGACGCGCCTTGTCCGTTTCGGACAGCGCATCGTCTTCACTCGCTTTCTGGACGCCCGCTGCCTGCAGCTGCTCGAGCAGCACACCAGCAGGCATTTTCAGTTCCGCGGCAAATTGGGCTACGTTGTTACTCGCCATTCATTCCTCTTAGTGCAAGGACCGATTCCTTGCGGTTAGCATCGGGTCAGGCCATACGGCCGCCATCAAATCAGTGCGCCATGGTCATTTCTCACTGGAACCAATGTTCACGTGCTTTCATGATCAACGCCTTAGCGGCATCCTCTTCCATCCCGGTCATGTCGACCAGTTCATCTACAGCCAGCTCGGCGAGATCGTCGCGCGTCTGCACGCCGTGTTCGGCCAGCTTCGCGAGCAGCTCCGGCGTGATGCCGTCGAGGCTCTTGAGATCCAGCGCTGCGTTCTCGACCTTTTCTTCGTTCGCGATCGCCATCGTCAACAGCGCGTCGCGTGCGCGGTTGCGCAGTTCGTGCACGGTGTCCTCGTCGAACGCTTCGATTTCGAGCATTTCGTTGAGCGGCACGTACGCGATCTCTTCGAGGCTCGTGAAGCCTTCGTCGATCAGGATGTCGGCAACTTCCTCGTCGACGTCGAGACGCGCCATGAACAGTGCACGCAGCCGGTCGCGCTCTTCGCCCTGCTTCAGGGCGGATTCGTCCGGCGTCATGATGTTGATCTGCCAGCCGGTCAGCTCGCCGGCAAGGCGAACGTTCTGACCGCTGCGGCCGATCGCGACAGCCAGTTCGTTTTCGTCGACGACGACGTCCATCGAATGCTTTTCTTCATCGACGACGATCGACTGGACGGCAGCCGGCGCGAGCGCGCCGATCACGAACTGGGCGGGATCTTCCGACCATAGCACGATGTCGATGTTTTCGCCACCGAGCTCGTTGCGCACGGCCTGCACGCGCGAGCCGCGGATGCCGACGCAGGTGCCGATCGGATCGATCCGCTTGTCGTATGCGATGACGCCGATCTTCGCGCGCACGCCCGGGTCGCGGGCAGCCGCCTTGATCTCGAGCAGGCCCTGCTCGATTTCCGGCACTTCCATCTCGAACAGCTTCATCAGGAATTCGGGCGCCGTGCGCGACAGCTCGATCTGCGGGCCGCGCGCGGTGCGGTCGACCTTCGCGATGTAGGCGCGCACGCGGTCGCCCACGCGCAGGTTTTCCTTCGGGATCAGTTGATCGCGGCGCAGCAGTGCCTCGACACGGCCCGATTCGACGATGAAGTTACCCTTGTCGAGGCGTTTCACCGTACCCGTCATGATCTTTTCGCCACGCTCGAGGTAGTCGTTCAGGATTTGCTCGCGCTCCGCGTCGCGCACCTTCTGCAGGATCACCTGCTTCGCGGCCTGCGCGCCGATGCGACCGAACTCGATCGACGGAACGGGTTCCTCGACATACTCGCCGACTTCGACGTCGGGGTTCTGCTCACGAGCCTCGAACAGCAGGATCTCGCGATCCGGCTCCTGCAAGCCTGCCTCGTCGGGCACGACGAGCCAGCGACGGAAGGTTTCGTGCTCGCCGCTTTCGCGATCGATATGGACGCGGATTTCGGCGCCTTCGTCGAACAGCTTCTTGGAAGCGGACGCGAGCGCAGCCTCGAGGGCGCCCAGCACCACATCCTTGTCGACGTTTTTCTCGCGCGCCAGCGCATCCACCAGCATCAACACTTCGCGACTCATTATTTGCGGCTCCTAAAGTCAACTTGCGGAATCAGGCGGGCTTTGTCGATATCGGCCAGCGTGAAATCCAGCATGGCTGCCTCGCCCTTCTTCCCCTCAAATTCCAAACCGATCGTTTCGCCATTCGGCGCGTGCAGAATGCCCCGGTACGTCTTGCGCCCGTCCAGCGGCTTTTTCAAGGTCACGGAAACTTCGCTGCCGGCGAAGCGCTCGAAGTCGGCCAGCTTCTTCAACGGGCGGTCGAGCCCCGGGGACGAGACTTCGAGCCGTTCGTAATCGATGTTTTCGACCGTCAAGACGTGCTGGAGCTGACGCGTGACCTTTTCGCAATCTTCGAGCGAGATGCCGGCAGGCTGATCGATATAGATGCAAAGCATGCCGCGCCCGGTGCGCTCGAGATCCACCAGCTCGTAGCCGAGCCCGGTGACCGTGGTTTCTATCAGTTCCGTCAGTTGCACAGTGTCCTCTCAGGTGTTCGCGCCCGCCGCTCGCGATTCACCCGCGGGCGCGCGCCTTAGCCGGCGCAGGAAGCGCTACCCGAGATGCCTAACCGTTTCAGCAAAAAAAAATGGGCGGAACGCCCATCTTCTTACTGGTGGTCGCACCTGAGCCGCACATTGAATCCGTACGCCCAGCGACTCCGCGATTATAGCGATTTTTGGCGCAAACGCCAAGCCAGCCGGTAAAAGCAGCGCGCCGGCCGCCTTTACGGACCGAAAATGCGAAATCGGGCTGCCCGATCGACCGAAACCAACTATCGAACCGGTGATCGCCGTTGTCGCGGTACGCGACATCATAGATGCAGCCGAAATCCATCAATGCAATGCGTCGCGTCGACAAAACCGGCCGAACGCCGGTCGGACCGGCGAGCCGGCAGCCTCGCGCCGCCGCACGCCAATCCAGTCAATAGACGCTTAGCGGCTACGCGTACGACTGCGCTGCGGACGCTGACCGCCGCGCGGGCCGCCGCCGTTGCCGCCGTCGGCGCGATTGCCGTTCGGATTGCGATTGCCGCCACCCTTGCTGCCGCCGCGCTTGCCGCCCGCGCCATCGCGCTTGGGGCCGGCGCCATACGACATGCGATTGCCGTCGACATCGCGACCGCCGCCGGTGCGATTGCCGTCGCGCCCGCCACCTACGCGATTGCCATCACGGCCGCCGCCCGGACGACTACCGTAGCCCGACGGCGCAACCGGCAGGCTACCGTAGCCGCTCAAGCCCGGCAGGCCCGGCCCGCCGCGTCGGCCGCCGCCGCGACGCGGCTGGTCGAGTTGCCCGTGCGTCGTCAGCACCGGCTCGCGGCTGATGAAGCCCATCGACGTCTGCATCGGATCGGGCTGGCGACGCTCGGTCGGACCGGCGCTGCCGCGCTTGCCCTTCTCCTCGGACGGCGCCTTCAGGCCGACGGTCGCCATCAGCTTGCGCACCTGCGCGTCGTCGAGCTCTTCCCAACGGCCACGCTTCAGGCCGCGCGGCAGCGGAATCGGGCCGTGACGCGTACGGATCAGCCGGCTCACCATCAGGCCGACCGCCTCGAACATCCGGCGCACTTCGCGGTTGCGGCCTTCGGCCAGCGCGACGTGATACCAGTGGTTCGTGCCTTCGCCGCCGCCATCGCGGATGCGCAGGAAATTCGCCGGACCGTCGTCGAGCTCGACGCCGTGCAGCAGCTTCTGCCGCATGCCTTCGGACAGCTCGCCGACGACGCGCACCGCATACTCGCGCTCGACGCTGTAACGCGGATGCATGAAGCGGTTCGCGAGGTCGCCGGAGGTCGTCAGCATCAGCAGACCTTCGGTATTGAAGTCGAGACGGCCCACCGCAAGCCATTTCGCCGTCTTCATCGGCGGCAGACGGTCGAACACCGACGGACGGCCTTCCGGATCCGCGTGGCTGACGATTTCGCCCGTCGGCTTGTGATACAGCAGCACGCGCGGCGGCTTGTTCGGCAGCTTGCGCTTGACCGGCTTGCCGTTGATCCGCACCTGGTCGGTCGGCATGATCCGCTGGCCGATGTGCGCCGGTTCGCCGTTCACCGACACGCGGCCGGCGACGATCAGTTCTTCCATTTCCCGGCGCGAACCCATGCCGGCTTCCGCCAGCACCTTGTGGAGCTTCGGCGCATCGTCGTCCGGCGACAGCACACGCTTGTTCGCAGGCTGATTGCGGCCACGGCGCAGCATCGGCGCTCGCACGCCGCTACCGCCCGCGGAGTTGTCCGCGTCGAACGCGGGCGACGTCACGTACGCGAACAGTTCGTCCTCGGACGCATCGCCTTCCATGGCTTTCGCCGAGCCACCTTCGGCCTTCGATGCACCGCGACGGCCCTGGCCGCCCTGGCCGCCCTTGGCCGCGCCTTCACGCTTGCCGGCGGGCTTGCGGCCGCCCTTGGCCGCGCCTTCCTTGCGCGGCGCACGCGCCGGCTGCGCGTCGGCAGCGTCGGCCGGCTGCGCATCCGCGCCCTCGGCGCCCTGCTGCTCGCCTTCGGCGCCCTTCGACTTGGCCGCCGCGCGACGCCGCGCGATCAGGCTGCGCGGGCCGCGCCGCAGACCGCGGCGGGGACGCTCGTCGCCACCCGCGGCCGAAGCATCCTGCTCCGGCGCATCGTCGGCACGCGCTGCCTGCACGGCAGGCGCGGACGATTCAATATCGTGGATATCTGTCAAAACAACCTCAAAATGTCAGGTCTCGCGCCCGGCGCGGGCGCGGCAAGAAGTTGGCCGCGATCAGGCGCGACGCTGTTTGGGTTCTGCTTCGTCGTCCGGCAGCGCGTCGGCGCCGATGGGCGCACTGGCGCTTCGTACGGCATCCGCGAGACTGTCGGACGTGTCGTCCAGCGTCTCGTCGTCCGCGGGACCGGAACGGGAGGCGTCGGCCCGATCGGCCTCGCCGGGCATGTCGCCGGCCGCTTCCGCTCCGTCTCCGGCAGCCGCTTCGGCGGCCGGCTTGCGATCTTCCTCGCTCCAATCCGCACGCTGCGGCTCGGGCTGCACACCGGTCGGCACTGCTTCGGCGCCGACCTGCTCCGTATGTTCCGTTTGCCCGCGATCGGCGTCGAGCGTATCGCGACTCGGAATTTCGTGCGTCGACGCGACGTCGGCCGGCACCTCGGCCGACTGGCCGTCGGGCGCTTCATCCGTGAGCGCCTGCGGCATGTCGGCCGCCGCATCGCTGGCCACCGGCATGTCACCGTCGAAATCCATCGCCTGCTGCGCGAGCAGCGCGGCCTCGATGTTCGCGGCCGGCTCTTCGAGCGCCGGCAGGTCGTCGAGCGCCTTCAGGCCGAGATCGTCGAGAAACTGCTTGGTCGTCGCATACAGCGCCGGACGCCCCGGCACGTCGCGATGACCGATCACCTCGATCCAGCCGCGATCCTCGAGTTGCTTGACCACCTGCGTGTTGACCGTGACGCCGCGAATCTCCTCGATGTCGCCGCGCGTGACGGGCTGCCGGTACGCAATGATCGCGAGCGTTTCGAGCACCGCGCGCGAATATTTCGGCGGCTTCTCGGGATGCAGGCGATCCAGATAATGACGCATCGCCGGCTTGCTCTGAAAGCGCCATCCGGTCGCCAGCGCCACCAGTTCGACACCGCGACCGGACCAATCCTGTTTCAGATCTTCGAGCAACGTGCGGACCGTGTCAGCCGACACGCCGTCGGCAAAGAGCTTGCGCAAATCGCCGAGCTTCAGCGGTTCCTGCGCACAGATCAAAGCAGTCTCGAGGACGATCTTCGCCTCTTGGGTATTCATGCAGCTAGGCCAGACCCTGTGGTCAAACGAACCGGATCAACAAACAGACGAAAGGAACGGAAGACGCGCTCGCCCGATTCTGATCGGTCATATTGATGGGAGCACGAACCGGGGGCGGCGAACCAACTTCAGGCCAGGCCCAAACCGGACGGAACAGCACGGCTCAACGACGGAACCGCGTGACTGAACGCCATATTACGCAAAATTGCCCGGTGCGTAAAGATGAGCGGAACAGGCCGCCGCACGGCGCGGCGCCCGCTCCGTCCCTGCTTCAGCGGGCGCCCGCGCCGTGCGCAAGGAACCGGCGTAGCCGCTCGACGCCCGCGTCGAGCCGCGCCGGATCGCACGCATAACACCAGCGCACGAACCCCTCTCCCTCCGGGCCGAACGCACGACCGGGCGCAAGGCCGAGCCCCGCGTCGCGCACCAGCGTCTTGCAGAACGCCAGGCTGTCGGCCGCGCCCGGCAGTCGCAGGAACAGGTACATCGCGCCCGGCGGAGGCGGCACGTCGACGCCCGGCAGCGTCCGCAGCGCGGCGATCAGGTGATCGCGCGCATCGCGCAGCGCCGCGACGAACGTCCGCACGAACGGCTCGCCGTCTCGCAACGCGACCTCGGCCGCGGCCTGAACGAAGCCCGGCGCACACGACGTGTTGTATTCGACGAGCTTCGACAGGTCGGCCATCACCGATGCCGGCGCAACCAGCCATCCGAGCCGCCAGCCCGTCATCGCCCACGCCTTCGAGAATGAATTCACGACCACGACGCGCTCGTCGCGAGACGCGATATCGAGGAACGACGGCGCGCCGCCCTCGTCGAATGCAAGCCGCTCGTACACCTCGTCGGCGACCAGCCAGATGCGGTGACGACGGCAATGGGCGAGCACGGCCCGCTGATCGTCGCGCGACATCGTCCAGCCGGTCGGGTTGTTCGGCGAATTGATCAGCAGCATCCGCGTATCGGGCGTCAGCGCCGCGAGCAACCGTCCGACATCGAGCCGCCATCCCGCATCGCCGTAGCCGAGCGGCACGCACTCGACCTGCGCGCCGAGGACCTTCGGAATCTCGACGAGATTCGGCCACAGCGGCGTGACCGCGACGACACGCTCGCCCGGCCCGACCAGCATCTGGGCAGTCAGCATCAGCGCACTCACGCCCGAACTCGTCACGGCCACCGTATCGGCCGCCGTCGCACCGTGACGCGCGCCGACATAGGCGGCGATCGCGTCGCGCAGCGCCGCCGTGCCGAGATTGTGCGTGTAGAAGGTCGCACCGTCGCGCAGCGCCGCCGCCGCAGCGTCGCGGATGAAGTCCGGTGTCACGCGGTCGGATTCGCCGAACCAGAACGGCAGCATGTCCGGCACGCCGAAGCCGGCGTTTGCGACCTCGCGGATCAGCGATGGACGCAGCGCGTGCACCGTGGCGCGCGCCGCCGGCTCATCGTTCGCCGGGAAAAAACCTGCGGAATGCGTCATCGAGAACCATCGCCCCAGGAACACGGTCCGCGTAGTGTACCGGCCGGCAAGCCGGACCGGCGCAACGTCAGTCGAGATCCTCGGCCCTCGCCGGCATCTGCCGCACGAGCTCCCAGATCGCCTGCGCGGCGGGCGACAACGACCGGTCGCGGCGGCGCACCAGTTCGACGGTGCGTTCGGTACGCGGCGTGAGCGGCCGCGCGACGAGCGTCGAGCCGGCCGGCAGCGGCAGCGACAGCCACGGCTGCACGCTCACGCCGACACCGGCCTCGACCAGCCCGAACACGGTCGCCGAATGCCCGAGTTCCTGCATGACCGTCGCGTTGACGCGATGCGTGGCCAGCGCCGCATCGATCAGCGGCCGGCTGCCCGATGCGTGATCGAGCAATACGAGGCGCTCGCCGTCCAGCGCAGTCCACGGCACCTCGGCCCGTGCCGCGAGCGGATGGTCGGCGCGCGCGACAAGGCAGAACGAATCGGTCATCAGCGGCTCGCAGACGAGATCGGCGACCGTCAGCGGCCCGATCACGACGCCGAAGTCGACTTCGCTCGATTTCACCTTGCGCAGCACGTCGCTCTGCACGTCGTCGCGCAGGCCGAGCGTGACGAACGGGAACTGGCGCTCGCACGACGCCACCACGCGCGGCATCAGCCTGCATGCGATCGTCGGGCTTGCCGCGACGACCACGCGCCCGCGGCGCTGCTCGCCGATCTCGCGAATCTCGCGCAGCGTGTCGTCGAGATCGTCGAGCAAGCGCGACACGCTCGCGATCAGGTTCGCACCGACGTCGGTCAGTTGCACGTCGCGCGTCGTGCGGTCGATCAGCTTCAGCCCGAGTTCGGCCTCGAGCTCTCGCACGCAACGGCTGACGGCGGACTGGGTGAGCCCGATCTCGTCACCCGCCCGGCTGAAGCTCTTGAGCCGCGCGACTTCGATGAATACGCGAAGCTGGCGCAGCGTAACGTTCATGTCCCGACCTCATCAATCATCGATATCGATGCGGGATTCTAATGTGCGAAACCGGCTTCGGCGAACGAATCGGCACCCGCCGCCCATGTTTCGCTGCGGTGCAATACATTCGCAAACGCACGTGACATGGGCGAATTGCACAAGATTGGTGATTGTCCCGATTTGCTCACGGGTTATTTTGGCGTCTTATACGCCCCTAGCTGACTTAGCCGTTAGCTCGCTGCCAAGCGGCTCTCGAGGGATTCACCTCCGACATGGCACGCTTCGTGCATTACCTTGCGCACAGGGTGCAGGTTTCGTCGGACGGAAGAGCAGAAACGCCGCTGCCGGCCAACCGGACGCCCCCACCCGGCACTCGACGATCGAGTGCTTGAAGAGTGCGCGGCGCAGGGCAGCGCACCGGAGTTAGCTTCGCTGAGGTGAGGACATGATGCTGTTCGACGATTTGAGAGATAACGAATGGGCGCTGGTCGAGGGTTTGTTTTGCTCGGAGCCCGCACGGAGTGAGCGGCGCGGCCGTCCCCGCGTGGAAGCCCGCTCGGTGGTCAACGCCGTGCTGTGGGTGCTGTCGACGGGGGAAGGCTGGTCGAAACTGCCGGGCCGCTATCCGTCCCCGCCGACCTGCCGCCGCCGCTTCGACGAATGGCAGGCGGACGGTACGCTCGCCGAAATCGTGAAGCGACTCGGCACGAGCGGCCGGCAGATCTCGCTGCGCGGACGCATCGGCGCAAGCGCGGCGAAGCCGCCCGCCCCGCCGAGCCGCGACCGGCTGCGCGGCGCCTTCTGGACCAACCCGGAATCCTGGCGCGCACCCGTCAAGATGGCGTAACGAATGCTCGATCGGGCGGCTTCGGCCGCCCGGTTTCTTTCTGCGACGCGACCTTTCGCGACGCATGCCTTGCCGTCGATTACCGTTGTCGTGCTGCGAAACAACTATTTACCAATATTTACAGCAAGCCTGCACTCCCACGCTTACCTTAGCGACATATCAACAGGCCGCACTGACGGCTTGAAGGGAGCCCCGCCATGAAAACAATGTCACTGCTCGTTGCATGCGGCATTGTCGTTTCCGTGGCGCTGAGCACTCCCGTCCATGCCGACGATCGCGCGAAGCCACCCCATCGCCAGCAGGATCACAGGAACACCTTTCGACAGCCACCGTCCGCGAACCCGTCCAGCCGGCAAACCGTGCCGCGCGGCGACTTGCGCGGCGACATCGCCAGCAATGCGCGGGCGCGAATCGGCTCACAGCCGTCGGGCGTGCCGCGCCATCCTTAGCCCTGCCGATTTCGAGATTTCGCCAAAGAAAATGCCCGCATCCGGGAACTGCGCCGCATGCGACGAGTCACATCGTTGCCATGAGCACAGCGTGGCAGCAGCAAAAGTATCCGGTACGCCCGTATCCTCGCGATACGGGCTTTTTTTTGCATCGCCGTCCCGTGCGGCGATGCACGGAACGGGATGGAGAGCCGCTAAAGACGACTTTCAAGAATCGCCACGGCGCTCGCTTCGCTCAATGCGTAGTCGTCCATGCGGCGATCAGTCCAGGAAAGTAATTTCTCGTCGCGCTCGAGGCGCGAGAATTCGGCGCGGCCGCTGTCGGTCAGTACGGCGATGTCGACCGGTGCATGAAAGCCCGGTGCGGGGGCAACGGTTTTCTGCCTGACCGTGTCCATCAGGCCGAGCGAACGGAGATACTCGAACACGCCCGGGCGGCGTGCCCACGGTACCTGGCGGTACTGCACTCGTCTCAATGCGTCGAGCACCGCTTCGTTGGAATACGTGGCCATCTCGATTCTTTCTTAAAGTGCAGCGACAATGCGAAGCGGCGAGCCGGGCGGGGTCTCCGCCCGCCGAAACCGCCACCGATTCTGGAGGCCGACGTTGTTCGGCGTCGCGTCAGGGCCGTATCGTCAGCCGTCCATAAAAAGACACCATACCCCAATCAAATTGATTCTGTTCGATTCATTTGTACTTCTCTTCATCGGTTTCATGCTCTGCCGCAAGCAGCGTCGAACCATTTCCATCGCCGCCGCCGCGCTGTTCTGGCTACTGGCGACGGGCTGGCTCGCGGCGCCGCTCATCGCCTGGACCGAGGCGGGCGTCACGCCGGTCGAGCACCCCGACATGCACGGGCGAACCACGCTGATCCTCCTTGGCGCCGGCACGCGCCGCACCGACTCGGGATTGCAGCCGCCGCCCGACGGCGTCGCGCGCATCCACAAGGTTGCTGCGCTCTATCGCACGTGCCGGCAGCAGGCCGAACGCTGCACCGTGGTGATGTCGGGCGGCAACCCACAGCATCACGGCGACACCGAGGCGGCCGTCTACGGGCGCCAGCTCGTCGCACAGGGCGTGGCGCCGGCCGACCTCGTGCTCGAACCGGACAGCCGCACAACCTACGAAAACGCGAAATTCACTGCATCTATACTACGCTCACAGTATGACGACGCGCGCGTTCTCGTCACGTCGTCGTATCAGATGCGCCGGGCGCTGCTCGATTTCCGCCGTTTCGGCATCGATCCGCAGCCCGTTTATGCGAACCTCCGACGTGCGCAAACGGGCTGGTTGCCGCGCTGGCGCAATGTGGCGAACGCCGAGCAGGCGCTGCACGAGCTGGTCGGAATCTCGCAATTCCACGTGTATCGCTGGCTCGGCTGGTTCTGACGATACCGCGAAAATCGCTGCACCACCCCGCATGGCAGATGCGTGACGCAGTGCGCGAAGTGTTGCGCGACTTCAACGGGGCCTTGCGTCGTGCGCCGATCCGATGCACATTGATCCGTCACTTTTGTTACACTCGACACGCACTCGATTGCAGTCGCCAGACAAAACGGCACACTCGGGTTCATCACCACTTAGCGGAGGTAAAGCAATGAAGAAGACGTCCCTGGCTATCCTGGTAGCGATGTCGGCGCTGACTGGCGCAGCGTATGCGCAAGAGAGCACGCAGATCCAGACCATCACCGATCCGGCCAAGATCGCCGAGATCGAGCAGCGTGCACAAGCGCTGCAACAGCAGCAAGCGGCCGAAGCGGCTCAGCCGGCGGCGCAGGAAGAGCATCACCACGGCAAGAAGGCTGCGCATCACAAGGCAGCGAAGAAGGCCGGCAAGAAGGCGAAGGCTGCAGACGCTGCCAGCCAGTAAGTTCGGCGGCACCGTACCAGCGACAAGCCGAATCCGGGCAACCGGGTTCGGCTTTTTTGGTTGCGGCGCCCGCGCGCTGTGCTAAAGTCGCGCACCGAAATTTTCCACCCGTGCGCACCCCGGTGCGGAGGACAGCATGAGTAACATTCAACTCGACATCGAGTGGACCGAAGCCGCCACTCGCCGGATCAAGCAACTGATGCCCCGCGGCTCGGACGACGCGTTTCTCGCGCTGCCGCCGATCGAGTGCCTGCCGATGGAGGGCGACGTGCTGTTCCTCGGCCCGCAAGGCAAGCAGCAACCGTTCATCGTTGCCGAGCGCCAGTATCACCATGACGGCGACGCCGACTGGACGATCATCCTGATCCTCGACGTACCCAGCGCGTCGCACTGACGCGCGGCCGCGACCGGACAGGTCCGGTCGCTCCACCCGGCTCGACTCAGACGAGCTTCGACAGCACGCGGATTTCGGAACGTTCGATCCAGTCCGCGGCCGCTTCGCGATAAGCGAGAATATGCGCGGAACGCGCATGCGCGGCCAGCGCCTCCTCGCTCTCCCAACGCTCGATGAATACGAACCGCGCGGGCTCCTTCAGATCCCGGTGCAGGTCGTACTGCAATGCGCCGGCTTCGTTGCGGGTCGGCTCGACGATTCCCTCGAGCGCGGCGCGCAGTTTTTCCTCGGCGCCGGGCTTCGCCACGATCAGCGCCACGACTGCAATTTCCGCCATTCCCGCCTCCCTCTTCCGAAAAAGTCCGAGAATACGCGAATCTCGCGCCGCGCATCGGCTACGCCGAGACGGCATGACGACGGCACCAAAAAAATAGCCCGCGCTTCAGAGAAGCGCGGGCGAAACCGTCGCCCTACGAGGATAGGCGACGGGGCCATCGAGATCCGCACGCTGGCGCGGATCGTCATCTGTTGTGCCGACGCTTGTCGCGTCGGCATGTGAAGGCGTCGAGACCGTTGTTCGGGCGCTCGCGGCGCATTCCCCGGGCTCTGACGCCATCCTCCCTGTTCTAACGATTCCAACCTATAAAGCAGGTTGCGTGCCAGGCGCAGGACACCCGACATTCCGTTGATTTATAAGGACAATTTTTTAGATCGGCGACAATGTGACACTTGTTTTGTCGTCGTAACGCCCGGATGTTACGTAACGTCACGAGGCGGGGTCGAACCACGCTCCCGCCACACGCGCCAGCGAGCGACCATGAAAAAAGCCCGCCGGAAGGCGGGCTTTTCAAGGGTGCGGGAAACGCCGGGATCAGCGGAGCTGATTCACGAGCAACCCCATGATCTGCCGAGCCGGCGACGACGTATCGATCGCGCCCGAATCGTCGACGACCGCGACGCGCGTCTGATCGGCCGTGAGCGCCTTCACGTTGACGCGATACTGCTTCGCCTGCTTTTCCTTCTTGCCGTGGAACAGCTGGCTCCAGAAACCCTGCTCCGCCGAGCTCAAATCCTTCGGATCGACGTAGCGCACGAAATACAGGCCCTTCGAGCGATCGCGATCGTCGACCGTGAAGTTCGCGCGATCGAGCGCGAGACCGACATGCAGCCACGACCGGTCGTACGGCTCGCCGAGCGTGACTTCGGACGGCACGGCCGCTTCGGCCGCGTCATTGCCTTGCGCCGACGTGCGCGAGACGTTCTGCGCAGCGATCGCCGCGGCAGCCTTCGACGACGCATCGGCATCGGCCTTCTTGTCGTTCGGGACCGCGTTGTCCTTGATGTTCGCGATCGGCGGTTCGCCGTTCTTCGCGCGTTGCTCGTTCTGCGCGAGCACGGCCATCAGCCGCTTCAGGTATTCCGTCTCGAGCGCGGGATCGTTCGGCTTCGGTTCCCATTTGCTCGAATCGTTGTTCGCGCCGGTGATCGCCTCGCGCATCCCCTTCTGGCTGATGAACACGTAAGTGCCGCCGTTCGGCGCCGAATCGAGACGCGTGCGGTACTTGTTGCGCTCGGCCGTCACGTACGAATTGCCCATCGCCTTCGAGATCACGCTGCGGATCAGGCCGTCGTTGATCTGCGGATGGGTTTCGTTCCAGTCGGTTTCCATCACGCCCTTGTCGCGCTGGTCGACGACGAGCAGGAAGCCCTGCTCCTGCCAGAAACGGCGAACCTGCGGCCAGATCGCGGCCGGCTGCTTGCCGTCGATCACGAGCCAGCTTTCGGTGCCGTCGCGCTGGATATGCATGCCGGCCACGGCCGGCGCGACGGTGTCCAGCGCGGGCGCAGCCTGCTGGACCTGCTTGAGCGCGGACAGGGAAGTCGCGCCGCCCTGGGGCGGCAGCGAACGCTGATCGGCCGTCTCGTCGAGCATGTTGGGCGGCACTGCGAGCGACGCTTCCTTCGATTTCGAATCGCTCTTGTAGTCCACTTTCGTGGGCGACGACGTACCGCAACCGGCGACGAGCGCGCCGGTGGCGAGCACTGCAGCGAACCGCATGGTAAGACGAAGATCAGTCATGTTCGGGGAATCCTCTTCCGCTAAATCACGGCGCTTTCCGTGGATCAACCTTGCATTTTACCGGGGCCGCGCCGCGATGTGCAAAAAAGCGACGGCCAAGAAAAAACCCGCGTCAGCCTGAGCTGACGCGGGTTCTTGTCTGGTCGGGGCGAGAGGATTTGAACCTCCGACCACCTGCACCCCATGCAGGTACGCTACCAGGCTGCGCTACGCCCCGAAAGAAAAAAATTATAACAGACAGTTCCTCGATTTAGAACGGGTCGCATGCATTTTGTGAATGTTCTCGTGAAATTTTTTGGCGCGATGGTGCCGATGCAAGCAATCTGCGGCGCCGGTTCCCCACCTGCGTCACCGCTTGCGTGCGACGCAGATAACCGTCAGGCCGGCGACGCGATTGAAGCGGAACATCGGCAACTCGATGCGGCAGATCGTCTTGAGCAAGCCGTTGACGAACGGATGATGACGACGCAATTGCGACGCAGGCTCGCGCGGATGCGAACGCGCGCGCTCGCCCAGCCGCAACGCGGCCGCGAGCGGAAACGTGAGACCGAAATAATAGGCGCCGTGCTCGACGTCGAGCCCCGCACGCCGGGTCACGTCCTCGAGGCCGCCGAGCGTATATCTGCGCTTGTGCTCGAGGAAATCGTCGTGGCCGCTCCACAGGAACTGGAACGCCGGCACCGTGATCAGGAACCGGCTGCCCGGAGGCGCACCCTTCACATACTGCATCAGCAGCCCGACATCGTCGTCGACATGTTCGAGCACGTCCATCAGCAACACGAGATCGGCATCGAATCGATCGACAGACCGCCGAAAGTGGATGGGCTTGCCGGCCGCCTCGCCGTCGCTGTCGTCGGCGTAGCTCGTGTCGACGCACCATGCTTCCGTCGCCTGCGTGCGCTCGAGCAGATGCTGCGAGAAAAAGCCGGAACCCGCACCGACGTCGAGTATGCGGTTCGCGCCCGACGCACCCAGGAACCGGCGAATTGCGCTCGCCTTCGACGCGTAGTACCAGTGGTCGCCCACCCCCGCACCCAGTACGTCGACTTCCTTCAGGTCCATGGCGCTTCCCCGTGATGGCTGCCGTGTTGTGACGCCGAACCAGCCATTGATGCCGATCTTACCTCGCCGCCAGCGTCGATCGTATCCGTCGATGCCCGGGGGCCGCGCCGCTCGGGCATCGGGTGAAACCCGCGCCGGCCAAGGCCGGTCGCGGGTTTTCAGGGCCGCTTCGACAGACGCCGACCGCCGCGCCGGACAAACCAAACGACCGTTTGAACCAGCCGTCCATCCCCCGCGAATCCATTGTCTGGCCGCCCGCCGGCGCGCCGCACCGGTATGCCCGTTGTTTGGTAACGCCGCTCTAGCACGCTATGACACACTGCACGGCATCGACGCCCGCGCCGTGCAATAGCGCGTCGCCGTCGATCAAGACAAGACATGGAGACAGACGATGCGGAATGCGGTCCGACACGGCCATCGCTCGCCTTTGGCAATTTTCGACTGGGTTTCCGGCCTGCGACGCACGGCCGCCGCGGGGTCGCGCACGACATCCCGCGTGTTCGGCTGCAGCGCGCTGGCGCTCGCGCTGCTTTGCACCGGCTGCGCGGAATCGGCCGCGCAACGCGACAGCAATACATCCATCGCGTCGACGAAGATCGAGCGCACCAAGGCCGAGCGGCTCGCGCGCGAGCAGCAGATCGCGCGTACCGTGCCGTCGCTCGCATCGATCAGCCTCACGCAACCGCGCCCGTTCACGCTGCGCGACTCGGGCCAGAACGGCGCGATGACGTTCCTGCGCGACGTCGATTTCCGCGTCGTCAACAACCTCGGCTTCTTCATCCATCAGTTGTCCGCCACGCTCGTACCGACGCAGGCCGGCGCGCCGATCGTGTTCGACGACCCGACGAGCTTCGAGATCGACGTGCACGAAGGCACGGTCACGCTCGACAACGCGAAGCTGACCGCCCTCTTCAACACCTACATCTTCGGCTATCGCAACGCGCCGCTGCGCAAGCTCGCGGTGTCGGCCGGCGACGGCGTGATCCATCTGCAAGGCGAGATGCAGCGCGACGGCTGGGTACCGTTCTCGCTGACCGGCACGCTCGCGATCCGCGACGGCAGCCAGCTCGTGTTCCACCCGACCGGCGTGCGCGTGTCGGGCATCGACGCCCAGCCGGTGATGCGCGCGGCCAACGTGAAAATGGCCGACCTGCTGAAGGTGCAGACACCGATCGCCCAACTCGCCGGCGACGATCTCGTGATGGCGGTCGACAAGCTGATGCCGCCGCCGCGCCTGAAACTCACGATCACCGCCGTGCGCGTGACGCCGGCGGGCCTCGACCTGAAGCTCGACGACGGCACGCGTGCCGGCTTCGCGATGCCCGCGAATGCCCCGCAGCAGGCGATGTATATCCGCGGCGGCGACGTGAAATTCATGCGCTCGATGCCGATGAACGCGGATATCCTGATCGGTCCGATCGACTCGTCGAGGCGCGACCAGACGTTCGTGTTCGACCTGTATCACTATCGAGACCAGGTGTCGGCCGGCTACTTCAACTTCGACGAAAGCGGCGCGATGGCGATCCGGATGCCGTCGTATACGGGCCCGGCGAGCGGCGCGCTGCTCGGCAACGCCGCGGCGCGCCTGAACGACAGCTTCCTCGCCGCGCAGCAGAATACGCTGCGCGACGTGCGGCAGCACTGGGAAGCGTACGCGCTGGCGGCGGACGCGGCGCGGCCCGGCATGCAGAAGGTTGCGATGCGGCGCACGTCGACGACGCCGTTCAACGAACGGCACGTCTCGAACCGCAACCCGACGATCCACCTGCGCAACGTCGACTTCAACCTGTCCGGCGATATCGGCTTTCATGTCGAAGATCTCGACGTGGAGCTCGTGTCGAAGCGCCCGGGCGAACCCGTCGATCTCGACGATCCCAACCAGTACGACATCCGCATTCTCGGCGGCACGGTCGTCGAGTCGTGGAAGGCGATGTCGGCGCTCTTCAACGACTATCTGCTCGACTATTCGCCGCGTTCGCTGAACGACCTGCAATTGAGCGCGGACGGCCAGAACCTGCGCGTCCGGGGCGGCATCAAGCTGTGGAATCATGTGCCGGGCGTCTGGCTGCCGACCGACATGAAGGGCTCGCTGACGGTGCTCGACGACCGCCACCTCGCATTCAAGCCATCGCAGGTGTCGGTGCTCGGTATCCCGCAGGCGACGCTGCTGCGCTCGCTCGGCATCGAGCTCGCGTCGCTGACGCCGTTGCAGCGGCGCGGCGCGGAACTGCGCGGCGACACGCTCGTGCTCGACCAGTACACGGTGTTCCCGCCGCCCGTGCTGAACGGCAAGCTCGGCCAGGCAACGGTCGAGCGCGACGGATTGCGGCTCACGTTCCGGCGCGCCGCAAGTGCACCCGCCCCGAAGCGGCCGCAGATCGACGCGCCGAGCTACATGTGGATGGAAGGCGGCGACATGAAGATGTTCAACGTGCTCGAACTGAACGTGCGCGCGCTGATCCGGAATTCGGCCGAGGCCGGCCCGATGCGGTTCGACCTGTACGGGTATCGCAGCCAGGTCGCGCAAGGCTCGGTGCGGATGCTGCCGGACGGCACGCTGGTCGTCGACATGGGGCTAAAGAATCCGCTCGCGTCGCGCTGATCCGCGTGCAGGGCACGCATGAAAAAAGCCCGGTGGCAGGTCGCCAACCGGGCTTTCCAATGCATCTTGCGCGCCGTGCGCTCAATCGCGTTTCAGTCCGTCGATCACGTCCAGCAACGCCTGCCGCAACGCGATGACGTCGACGGTCGCGCCCGGCTTGATCGCCCCGCGCGCATCGACGGCCCGCGCATCGGGTTCGACCGGCTCCGCCGCGGCCCGCTCGCTGCCCGGCGAATCGAGCCGGTTGCGCGCACCGTTGATCGTGAAGCCCTGCTCGTACAGCAACTCGCGAATCCGCCGGATCAGCAGCACTTCGTGATGCTGGTAATACCGACGATTGCCGCGTCGCTTCACCGGCCGCAACTGAGTGAACTCCTGTTCCCAGTAACGCAGCACATGTGGTTTGACCCCGCACAGTTCGCTGACTTCGCCGATCGTGAAGTAGCGCTTCGCGGGAATCGGAGGCAAGACGACTTTCTCAACCGTGGTGGTCATCGTCGGTTAACCGTCGGTAAAGGGTGCGCGGCGGCCGCGCGGGGCGTGGGCGCGCGTATTACTCCGCGCCGTTTTCGACCAGCGCCTTCAGCTTCTGGCTCGCGTGGAAGGTTACCACCCGGCGGGCCGCGATCGGAATCGCCTCGCCCGTCTTCGGATTGCGGCCCGGACGCTGCGGCTTGTCGCGCAACTGGAAATTGCCGAACCCCGACAGCTTGACGCTTTCGCCGTTTTCGAGCGCGTCGCGGATCACTTCGAAAAACGCCTCGACCATGTCCTTCGCTTCACGCTTGTTCAGCCCGACGCTGTCGAACAGCAGCTCCGCCAGCTCCGCCTTCGTCAGCGTCGGCGTCTCGGTGGACGCCGGCGCCGAAGCGTCGCGGTTCATCGCGCTGCGTTGCGCCGTCAGGAGGGCTTCGAATTCACTCGAGGTCATGTCGTTCATATCTGCCATACAGCGCGTTGAATCAAAACTTACGATGGAAACAAGCCGCCCGCGAACGGGCCGGCCCCTCTCCTCAGCCGCGCAGGCGCGCGCCGGCACGAGCCATCCGCTCGACCAGCGTCTGGATCGCCTGATCGACGATCTCGTCCTGCAGCGTGCCAGCCGCGTCCTGCAGCGTCACGCGGAAGGCAAGGCTCTTCTCGTTCGCGGCAAGACCACCGGAAGTGTTTGATTTTGCACGAAATTCGTCGAAGAGTACAACCTTCTGAACGAATCGGCAGGCCTCTTCGGCAAGCGCCTTCTTCATTTCGTCGAAAAGTGCCTGAACCTCGACCGCCTGATCGACGACAACGGCGATATCGCGACGGACCGGCGGGAATTTCGACACGTCGGTCGGCGCGGGCAGCGCACGCGTAGTCAGCGCGTCGGCATCGATCTCGAACATCACCGGCGCGTGCGGCAGCTCGTACTTCTGCATCAGGCGCGGATGCAGCTCACCGATCCAGCCGACCGCGCGGCCATCGACCTCGATGCGTGCGCTGCGGCCCGGATGAAGGGCCGGATGCTCGGCCTTCACGAAGCGTGCAACCGCCGGCGCGAGCAGCGCTTCGAGATCGCCCTTCACGTCGAAGAAATCGACCGCGCGGGTCGCCGCACCCCATTGCTCGTCGAGTGCCGGACCATACGCCAGCGCGCCAACGCGCTTCGGCTGCGCGTGACCTTCGACCGCCAGCTCGCCGGCCTTCACCGACGGATCGGCGACGAACACGCGCCCCGATTCGAACACGCGCACACGATCGGCGCGGCGGTTCAGGTTGTGACGCAGCACGGCGATCAGGCTGCCGAACAGCGTCGTGCGCATCACCGAAAGCTGGCTCGCGATCGGGTTCAGCAGCCGGATCGGGTTGTCGTTGCCCGCGAAATCGTGCTCCCACTCCGCATCGACGAAGCTGAAGTTGACGGTTTCCGCGTAGTCGCGCGCGGCGAGCGCGTGACGGATATCGTGGATCGAACGCCGCGTCTCGTTGGTCGCGCGCATTTCGCTCGTCGCGACCGGCGGCCGCGCCGGGATCTTCTCGAAGCCGTAGATGCGCGCCACTTCCTCGATCAGGTCTTCCTCGATCTCGATGTCGAAGCGGTGCGACGGCGGCGTGACGAGGAACGCGTCGTCTTCACGCTCGAACGGCAGGCCGAGACGCGTGAAGATGTTCGCGATCTCGTCGGCGTCGATCTTCACGCCGATGATGCGGTTCGCGCGCGACACGCGCATCTTCACCGGCGCGCGCTGCGGCAGGTTCACCGCCTGATCGTCGACCGGGCCGGCCTTGCCGCCGCAGATCTCGAGGATCAGTTGCGTGATGCGCTCGACGTGCTCGACGGTCGTCGCGTAATCGACGCCGCGCTCGAAGCGATGGGCCGCATCGGTCGAGAAGTTGTACTTGCGCGCGCGGCCGCGGATGCTGTCCGGCCACCAGAACGCGGCTTCCAGGTAGATGTTGGTCGTATCGAGCGTGACGGCCGTGCTGTCGCCGCCCATGATGCCGGCCAGGCTTTCGACCTGGGCCGCGTCCGCAATCACGCCGACCGTTTCGTCGAGTTCGACCGTGTTTCCGTTGAGCAGCTTCAGCGATTCGCCGCGCTTGCCCCAACGCACTTCGATGCCGCCGTGGATCTTGTCGAGATCGAACACGTGCGACGGGCGGCCGAGTTCGAACATCACGTAGTTCGAGATGTCGACGAGCGCGGACACGCTGCGCTGGCCCGCGCGCTCGAGGCGCTCGACCATCCATTGCGGCGTCTTTGCGCGCGCGTTCACGCCGCGGATCACGCGGCCCGAGAAGCGGCCGCACAGATCGGGCGCGGCAATGCGCACCGGCAGCGTTTCGTCGAGCTCGACATGCACCGGGCGAATATCGACCGGCGTCAGCGGCGCGCCGGTGATCGCGGCCGTCTCGCGGGCGATACCGAACACCGACAGGCAGTCGGCCTTGTTCGGCGTCAGCTTGATTTCGAAGATCGTGTCGTCGAGATTGAGGGTTTCGCGGATGTCCTGGCCGACCGGCGTGTCTTCCGGCAGGATCAGCAGCCCGCTGTGATCCTCGGACAATTTCAGCTCGCGCGCCGAGCACAGCATCCCCTGGCTTTCCACGCCGCGCAGCTTCGACAGCTTGATCGCGAACGGCTTGCCGCCCTCTTCCGCCGGCGGCAGTTCCGCGCCGACCAGCGCGACCGGCACCTTGATGCCCGGCGCCACGTTCGGCGCGCCGCAGACGATGTTCAGCGTCGCGCCGGTGCCGGCGTCGACCTGGCAGACATTGAGCTTGTCCGCATCCGGATGCTTGACGACTTCGAGCACGCGGCCGACGACGATCTTCGACGTCGGCGGCGCAGCCTTGCTCAGCGATTCGACTTCGAGCCCCGCCATCGTCAGCGCGTGCGACAGTTCGTCGGTCGTCAGCTGCGGGTCGACAAAGGTTCTCAACCAGGATTCAGGGAATTGCATGGATGTCTACGTTCGAAACAGGTTAGATCGACGCCCGGGCCCCTCGGAAACGTCCGTCGGGGCGTGCGCGGGCACAGGTCGGCGCGGCGAGCGGCGTTATGCGAACTGGCGCAGGAAACGCAGGTCGTTCTCGAAGAACAGCCGCAGATCCTGGACGCCGTAACGCAGCATCGTCAGGCGCTCGAGGCCGCTGCCGAACGCGAAACCGATGTAGCGCTCGGGGTCGAGGCCCATGTTGCGGATCACGGTCGGATGCACCTGCCCGGAGCCGGAAATTTCGAGCCACTTGCCGGCGTTCTTGCCTTGCTCGAACATCATGTCGATCTCGGCCGACGGTTCCGTGAACGGGAAATACGACGGACGGAAGCGCACGAGGATGTCGTCGCGCTCGAAGAATTTTTTCAGGAAGTCGGTATAGACGCCCTTGAGATCGGCGAAGCTGATGTTTTCGTCGATCCACAGCCCCTCGACCTGATTGAACATCGGCGAGTGGGTCGCATCGCTGTCGACGCGATACGTGCGCCCCGGCGCGATCACCTTGATCGGCGGACGGTTCATGCGCGCATAACGCACCTGCATCGGGCTCGTGTGCGTGCGCAGCAGCAGCTGGCGGCCGTCGGCATCCTTGCCTTCGACGTAGAAGGTGTCCTGCATCGAACGCGCCGGATGGTTCTCCGGGCTGTTCAGCGACGTGAAGTTGTACCAGTCGGTCTCGATTTCGGGGCCGTCGGCCACGTCGAAACCGATCGAGCCGAAAATCTGTTCGACACGCTCCCACGTGCGCATCACCGGGTGCAGGCTGCCGGCGCCGGCGCCACGGCCCGGCAACGTCACGTCGATCGCTTCGGCGGTGAGGCGCTGATTCAGCAGCGCGTCGGCCAGTGCCTGGCGACGAGCGGTGAGCGCGGCTTCGACCTGCTGCTTCGCGACGTTGATGCGTGCGCCTTCGGTCTTGCGTGCTTCGGGATCGAGCTTGCCGAGGCCCTTCAGCAACTCGGTCAGCGCACCCGATTTACCGAGAAATCGCGCTTTCTCGTTTTCGAGCGTGGTGATGTCGGCAGCCTGTTCGAAGGACTGCTGCGCGTCGGCGACAATCTGGTCCAGATCCATAGATCCCATCATTTCCAACGTCATTCGGTCTTGGCGAGCGAAACCGCCCACCAAACAAAAAAGGGGCTCGGAAGAGCCCCGTTTTCGCTGCAGCGGCCGAGACTACCGGAACCTCGCTGCAACTAACCACGCAGTGCTAATTTCGCAATTAGGCTGCAACGGCGGCTTTCACCTGCTTGACGATCGCAGCAAAAGCAGCCTTGTCGAACACCGCCATGTCGGCCAGCACCTTACGGTCGAGTTCGATCGACGCCTTCTTCAGGCCGTTGATGAACACGCTGTAGGTCATGTCGTGCTGGCGAACTGCCGCGTTGATACGCGTGATCCACAGTGCGCGGAACACACGCTTCTTGTTGCGGCGATCGCGGTACGCGTACTGACCAGCGCGCATCACCGCCTGCTTGGCGATGCGGTAGACGTTATTGCGGCGGCCGCGATAACCCTTGGCCAGGTTGATGATCTTCTTGTGGCGGGCCCGTGCGGTTACCCCACGTTTGACTCGAGGCATGTTTCTCTCCTTGGAGTATCAGTTGAGGGGTTACGCGAACGGGAGCATCGCGCGGACGGAGTTCAGATCGGAATCGTGAACTGCCGTTGCACCGCGCAGATGGCGCTTGTTCTTCGTGGTTTTCTTGGTCAGGATGTGGCGCTTGAAGGCTTGACCGCGCTTGACGGTACCGCCCGGACGCACCACGAAGCGCTTTGCAGCGCTCTTCTTGGTCTTCATCTTAGGCATGACGAACAACTCCAGTTTATTAGATGGCGATGGGTGTGCGGTTGGCTTGCGCCCTTGACCCGCCCTTCGAAACCCAGTCCACTTGTGTACGGCGACCCGCTTGCGCAGCCGCCGTCGTTGTTGGCACGCCACCCGATCGGGCAGCGCGCCGAACCACTGTCGAACCTGCGCGCGATGCGCGCGGGCTCGTTACTTCTTTTTCTTCGGCGAGAGCACCATGATCATCTGGCGCCCTTCCATCTTCGGCATCTGCTCGACCTGGCCGACTTCCTCGAGATCCGTGCGCAGACGCTCGAGCATCCGCATACCGATTTCCTGGTGAGCCATTTCGCGGCCGCGGAAACGCAACGTGATCTTCGTCTTGTCGCCCTCTTCGAGGAAGCGCACGAGATTGCGGAGCTTGACGTTGTAATCCCCGTCATCGGTACCCGGGCGGAACTTGACTTCCTTCACCTGGATGACCTTCTGCTTCAGCTTCGCTTCGTGCTGCTTCTTCGATTCCTGGTACTTGAACTTGCCGTAATCCATCAGACGGCAAACCGGCGGCACCGCTTGCGGCGCGATTTCCACCAGGTCAACATCCAGTTCTTCCGATTTACGGAAAGCATCAGCGAGTTTTACGATACCGAGCGGTTCGTTCTCGATCCCGACCAGGCGCACTTCCGGCGCAGTGATTTCACCGTTGATGCGGTGCGACGACTTATCAGTAGCGATGTTACGTTTCCTCTAAAAATTAAAAAAACGAGCCGCGCTGCCAGGGCGGTTACTTGAACGAGCGCAGGTCTTCCTGCAGACGCTCAACGAAGGCTTCGACCGGCATTACGCCAAGGTCGACGCCGCCACGGGCACGCACGGCTACCGTTTGTGCATCACGCTCCTTATCGCCCACGACGAGGAGATAAGGCACCTTTTCCAGCGTGTGCTCGCGTATTTTATAGCTAATCTTCTCGTTGCGCAAATCGGCCGCCACTCTAACCCCTTGTTTTTGCAACGATTGGGCCAGGGACTGCGCATATTCGGCCTGACTTTCGGCGATATTGAGCACAATTGCCTGGTACGGCGCGAGCCAGACCGGCATTGCACCAGCATGGTGCTCGATCAAAATGCCGAGGAACCGCTCCATCGACCCGACGATCGCGCGATGCAGCATCACCGGCCGGCGGCGGCTGTTGTCTTCCGCCACGTACTCGGCGCCGAGGCGCTCCGGCAGCACCATGTCGAGCTGCAGCGTGCCGCATTGCCACGAGCGGCCGAGCGCGTCCTTGATGTGGTACTCGATCTTCGGGCCATAGAACGCGCCCTCGCCCGGCAGTTCCTCCCAGGACAGACCGCACGCCGTGAGCGCGTCGCGCAAGCCCTGCTCGGCGCGATCCCACGTTTCGTCGGTGCCCGCACGCTGTTCGGGGCGCAGCGACAGCTTGATGTCGATGTGCTCGAACCCGAAATCCTTGTACACGCTCATCGCCAGCGTGTTGAACGCGATCGACTCGGCGATGAACTGCTCTTCCGTACAGAAGATGTGCGCATCGTCCTGCACGAAGCCGCGCACGCGCATCAGGCCGTGCAGCGCGCCCGATGCCTCGTTGCGGTGGCACGAACCGAATTCCGCGTAACGCAGCGGCAGGTCGCGGTACGAGCGCAGGCCATGCTTGAACACCTGGACGTGGCCCGGGCAGTTCATCGGCTTGATCGCGTAGTCGCGCTTCTCCGACTCCGTCGTGAACATGTTTTCGCGATAGTTCTGCCAGTGGCCCGACGCCTCCCACAGCGAACGGTCCATGATCATCGGCGTCTTGATCTCGAGATAGCCGGCTTCGTTGACGCGGCGGCGCATGTACTGCTCGACCTGCTGCCACAGCGCCCAGCCCTTCGGATGCCAGAACACCATGCCCGGCGACTCTTCCTGCATGTGGAACAGGTCGAGCTGCTTGCCCAGCTTGCGGTGGTCGCGCTTTTCCGCTTCCTCGAGCATGTGCAGGTACTGATCCTGGTCTTCCTTCTTCGTCCAGGCCGTGCCGTAGATGCGCTGTAGCTGCTCGTTCTTCGAATCGCCGCGCCAGTACGCGCCCGCGACCTTCATCAACTTGAAGACCTTCAGCTTGCCGGTGGACGGCACGTGCGGGCCGCGGCACAGATCGGTGAAGCCGCCGTGCGAGTACAGCTTGATTTCGTCGCTTTGCGGAATCGATTCGATGATCTCGGCCTTGTACTTCTCGCCGATGCTGCGGAAGTAACCGGCGGCCTCGTCGCGCGACACGACACGGCGCGTGACCGGCTCGTCCTTCTTCGCGAGTTCCTGCATGCGCTTTTCGATCTTTTCCAGATCTTCCGGCGTAAACGGGCGGTTGTACGAGAAGTCGTAATAGAAACCGTTGTCGATCACCGGGCCGATCGTCACCTGCGCGTCCGGATACAGTTCCTTCACCGCGTATGCGAGCAAGTGGGCGGTCGAGTGACGGATGATGTCGAGGCCGTCGGCATCCTTGTCCGTGACGATCGCGAGCGACGCGTCGCGATCGATCACCGTCGACGTATCGACGAGCTCGCCGTCGAGCTTGCCGCCCAGCGCAGCCTTCGCCAAGCCGGGACCGATGGAGGCCGCAACCTCGGCAACTGTCACCGGATGCTCGTATTGTCGAACTGAGCCGTCAGGCAAGCGTATCGAAACCATAGCAATCTCCGTGATGCCGACAGTGGGCGGCAGACCAGGTACGCGAGTCAAACTCACGCGGGAAAATTCGCGACAAAAAAAATGCGGCCCCGCTTTCGAGGGGCCGCATTCGATACTTCACTCAACTGAAAGGGCGAAAACGTTCCTCGACTAGCGTCGCTCCGAAGTGGTTTCGGTCAACGTTCGCGGTGTCATAACCGTATTCGCCTTGTTCGCGTTGAGTTGTGTGCTGCATCGAACACCCGGAGGCCGGGCATTCTCAATTCGTTGGTAGGCTCGATTGGACTCGAACCAACGACCCCCACCATGTCAAGGTGGTGCTCTAACCAGCTGAGCTACGAGCCTAGAGAAGCTAAGATTATATGGAGTTGCTACCGGCTTGGCAAGCGTTTTATGCGGTTGCAGCAAAATAACGCTGTTCCAACCCCATCACGATTTTCGTCCTGCCCGCACGACGCCCTGCACCTCGCCGAGCAGCGTGCATGCGCGCTGCACCTGCGCCGAATTCGATACCTCGACCGTGAACTGCATGAATGCCGCATTGCGGCGGCTCTGCGTCTTCACGCCCACGACGTTGATCTTTTCCCGCGCGAACACTTCGGAGATATCGCGCAGCAACCCTTGCCGGTCGCTCGCCTCGATCATCAGGTCGACCGGATAGACGGACGCGCCGCGCCCGCCCAGCACGTCGGCCGACCAGGTCGTCTGCAGCACGCGCTCCGGCGCGCGCTCGACCATCCGGCGAAACGTCGGGCAGTCGGTGCGGTGGATCGACATCCCCTTGCCGCGCGTGACGAAACCGCTGATCGGATCGGGCGGCGCCGGACGGCAGCAACGCGCCAGTTGCGTCAGCAGCGCGTCGACGCCCACCACCAGCACGCCGGTCGACGCGCCATGCGCGACGCTCGCGCCGCTGCTGCGCTTCTCGAAATCGGCCGGGGCCTCGGACGCCGGTTCCGGCGGCGGCGCATCGGACAGCGCGTGCTCGATGTTGCGCAGGCTGAATTCTTCCTTGCCGACGACCGAGAACAACTCCTCGGGCGACTTGAAGCCAAGCTTCGCGGCGAGATGGTCCAGATTGACCGACGTCTTGCCCTCGCGCTGCAGCGTCTTTTCGACGAGCGCGCGGCCGTGCGCGACGTTTTCTTCCTGCTCGATCGAGTTGAACCACGCACGCACCTTCTGCCGCGCGCGCGAGCTCTTCAGGTAACCGAGCTGGAGGTTCAGCCAGTCGCGCGACGGCCCGCCTTCCTTCACCGCGACGATCTCGACCGTCTGGCCGTTCGCGAGCGACGTGTTCAGCGGCACCATCACGCCGTCGACGCGCGCGCCACGGCAGCGATGGCCGAGCTCGCTGTGCAGGTGATACGCGAAATCGACTGGCGTCGCGCCTTGCGGCAGCGCGATCACGCGCGCCTGCGGCGTCAGCACGTAGATGTGGTCGTCGTCGAGCGACGTTTCGCGCAGTTGCGCCCACGCCTGGTCGCCCGACACTTCGGCGCCGTCCTCGACGTCGTCCTTCCACGCGAGCAACTGGCGCAGCCACGCGATCTTCTCGTCGTACTTGTCGCTCGCCGAGAACTGGCCGCCATAGCCGCGCGCGCCGGCCTCCTTGTAGCGCCAGTGTGCCGCGACGCCATACTCGGCGAAACGATGCATCTCCTGCGTGCGGATCTGCACTTCGAACGCACGGCCGTCGTCGCCGATCACGACCGTATGCAGCGACTTGTAGCCGTTCGGCTTCGGCCGCGAGATGTAGTCGTCGAACTCCTTCGGCACCGGCTGCCACAGGTGATGCACGATGCCGAGCACCGCGTAGCAATCCTTGATGTCCGGCACGATCACGCGAAACGCGCGCACGTCGTACAGCTCGGAGAAATCGAGCTCCTTGCCGCGCATCTTGCGCCAGATGCTGTAGATATGCTTCGGCCGGCCGCTGACGTCGGCCTGGATGTTCGCCTCCGCGAGCTCGTGCTGCAGCCGCGCGATCGCCTGCGTGACGTACGCCTCGCGCTCGATTCGCTTCTCGTCGAGCAGCTTCGCGATCCGCTTGTAGGTGACGGGATCCTCGAAGCGGAACGCGAGATCCTCGAGCTCCCACTTCAGTTGCCAGATACCGAGACGATTCGCGAGCGGCGCATAGATCTCGAGCGTCTCGCGCGCAACGTCCGGCGGCGGGTCGATCTTCGCGGCCGCATAGTGGCGCAGCGACTGCAACCGCGACGCGAGCCGGATCAGCACGACGCGGATGTCCTGCGCGAATGCGAGCAGCATCTTGCGCAGCGCCTCGATCTGCGTACGCCGCTCCTGCGCCGCGTCGCGCCCGGCGTCGGGCTTCGCGTTCTGCGCGACGCGCAGGCTGACGGTGCCGAGCCGCAACAGCTTGCGCACGTCGAATACGAGCCGCGCGACTTCGTCGCCGAAACGCTCGGTCAGCTCGCGTTCGGGGTCGCTCAGGTGCGGCGTCAGCACGAACAGCGCGGCGGCCTGCATCGCGGACGGATCGACGTTCAGCGTGCGCATGATCGCCGCCGTGCCCGCCGAGTGATCGGCGAGCAGCTCGCCGGACGACAGGCGCGCATCGCCGGCCCGCTCGCGCACGAACGCGAGCACGTCGTCGAACGACGGCGCCGCGACGGAGGATGCGGAAACGGATTCGGTCATTGCACGGCCTGCCGGAATACGATCATCGTCGGATAACGCTCAGCTCCGCTGCGCGGCGACGACGACGATCTCGACGAGCAGCGCCGGATCCGCGAGCTTCGCCTCGACGGTGGCGCGCGGCGGCGTGTTGCCCTGCGCGACCCATGCGTCCCACTCCGCATTCATGCCTTCGAAATTCGCGAGATCCGAGATGTAGATCTGCACCGACAGCAGATGCGCCTTGTCGCTGTTCGCTTCGGCGAGCAGACGGTCGATGTGGCCGAGCACTTCGCGCGTCTGGCCGCGGATGTCCTGCGTGGTGTCTTCGGCGATCTGGCCGGCCAGATACACGGTGCCGTTGTGGATCGCGGTTTCGGAGAGACGGGCCCCGACGTGGTGACGAATGACTGCCATGAAATGTTCCGGTCGTGATGAGTGAGGAATCGGGCGGCACGGCCCGCGTGCCGCCGAACCGCATATTATGACGCGTTTAGGCGCCGCCTTCGACGAAAAACCGCCGCGCGAGCGCAATCTGGTCGGCGCTGACGAACGCCGGCGCGTGGCCCGCCCCCGGGATCTCGACCTGCGTCACATGCCGGCCGCGACGGACCATTTCGGCCGCCGTCTCGCGCGACAGCAAGTCGGACGTCTCGCCGCGCACGACGAGCAGCGTCGCATCCGTCGTCTCGATCGCGCGCCACAGCGCGGCCTCGCCGAGCGCGGCCAGCTCCGGCGTCGTCGCCTTGAACGGCTCGGCGATGCGCGGATCGTAGCGCATCGTCCAGTCGCCTTCGGGCAGTTGGTGCAGCAGCGGCCCGTTGATCTCGCGCCACTCGTCGGCGCTCAGCGCACCGAACGGCAGCGACAGCGACGTCAGATAGTCGATCCCCTCCTGCTCGGTCGCAAAGCGCGGCTGCACGCCGAGGTACTCACCGATGCGCGTGAGCGAATCGGGCTCGATGCGCGGGCCGACGTCGTTGACGATCATCCGCCGCAGCGGCGAACCGGGCAGCCCGGCGAGCGCCATGCCGATCAGGCCGCCCATCGACGTACCGAACCAGTCGACCGATTCCACGTCGAGCCGTGCGATCAACGTCACCATGTCGGCCACGTACTGCGGAATCGCGTAGAGCCGCGGATCGGCCAGCCGGTCGGAGCGGCCACGCCCGGCGACATCGGGGCAGACGACGCGATACGTATCGGACAGCGCGGCGGCCAGCCGGTCGAAATCGCGCCCCGAGCGCGTCAGGCCGTGCACGCAGACCAGCACGCGCGGATTCGCGGGATCGCCCCATTCCGTATAGGCAACGTGGTGAAGGCCGGCGGCGCTCGCACACTGCACGCGTCGCTGACGGGGAACCGGGGAATTCGCTGAAGTCGTTGGCATCGTTGGCATCCTGTCGAACGAGGGGCGACGCGCGGGGCAACGCTTGCGACGCCCGATGCAAACGATTGTAAACCGCTTCCGCCGGACGGGTCGGCCCATCGGGCACCCAATAAGCTAGCCGTCGATGCGCAATGACAAACGCCCCGCACGCCGTCGTCCGGCATGCGGGGCGTCGAATGCGCGCCCGTGCGTGAACTTATGCCACGGCGCTGACGTCGAGCGGCGCCCCCGTCTTCGCCTGGATCTCTTCCGCGCTCACGCCGTCGGCGAGTTCGAGCACCTTCAGCCCGTCCGGCGTCACTTCGATCACGCCGAGGTCGGTAATGATCAGATCGACCACGCCGACACCCGTCAGCGGCAGGTTGCATTCGTCGAGAATCTTGTGCTGGTCGCCCTTGGCGACGTGCTCCATCAGCACGACGACGCGCTTCACGCCCGCGACGAGGTCCATCGCGCCGCCCATCCCCTTGATCATCTTGCCCGGGATCATCCAGTTCGCGAGGTCGCCCTTCTTGCTGACCTGCATCGCGCCGAGGATCGCGAGATTGATGTGGCCGCCGCGAATCATCGCGAACGAATCGGCCGACGAGAAGATCGACGAACCCGGCAGCGTCGTGACGGTCTGCTTGCCGGCGTTGATGAGATCGGCGTCGACTTCGTCTTCGGTCGGCGACGGCCCGATGCCGAGCAGGCCGTTCTCCGACTGCAGCCACACCTCGACGCCTGCCGGCACGTGGTTCGCGACGAGCGTCGGCAGGCCGATGCCGAGGTTCACGTAGAAGCCGTCCTGCAGTTCCTTCGCCGCGCGCGCGGCCATCTGGTCACGATTCCAGGCCATGTCAGTCTCCTTTCGCGCGTACGACGCGTTGTTCGATGCGTTTTTCAGGCGTCGCGTTCAGCACGATGCGCTGTACGAAGATCCCCGGCGTATGAACCTGGTCCGGATCGAGCGTGCCGTTCTCGACGATCTCCTCGACCTCCGCCACGGTGATCTTGCCGGCCATCGCGCACATCGGGTTGAAGTTGCGCGCGGTGCGGCGATAGATGAGGTTGCCCGACTTGTCGGCCTTCCACGCCTTGACGAGCGCGACGTCTGCCGTCAGCGAAGGCTCGAGCACGTAGTGGCGATCGCCGAACTGGCGCGTTTCCTTGCCTTCCGCGATCACGGTGCCGTAGCCGGTATTCGTGAAGAACGCGGGGATGCCCGCGCCGCCCGCGCGCAGCTTTTCGGCGAGCGTGCCCTGCGGCGTGAATTCGAGCTCGAGTTCGCCGGCCAGGTATTGGCGCTCGAACTCTTTGTTCTCGCCGACGTACGACGAGATCATCTTCTTGATCTGGCGCGTTTCCAGCAGCAGGCCGAGGCCGAAACCGTCGACGCCCGCGTTGTTGCTGATGCAGGTGATGCCCTTGACCGCCGAATCGCGCAACGCCGCGATCAGTGCCTCGGGAATCCCGCACAGGCCGAAGCCGCCCACCGCGAAGGTCTGTCCGTCGCGGACGATCCCCTCCAGCGCGGCAGCCGCGCTTGGATAGACTTTGTTCATCAGTTGTCCCTTCCTCTATGGAAACCAGCAAAACCGGTTCACGCGCCACGTGGCGCAAGCCCGCCGCACCATTCTATGCATGTGCGGCAATGCCTGCGTCGAGGCACGCTGTTTTTATGTCGCGACACACCGCCGCGAGATGCCTGAAAGGGTACGATGTGACGCCGATGCGGCACAATACGCAAAAATACATAAGCATTTGCCTCCGCCTGCCCGCGCCATGCCCGATCTCGATTACCAGACCGCCTTCCACCTCGCGCCGCTCGGCCTCGTGCTGTCGCGCGATCGCGTGATCGAGGACTGCAACGACGCGCTCGCGTCGATCTTCCGCTGCGCGCGGGCCGACCTGATCGGGAAGTCGTACGCGGTGCTCTACCCGTCGACAGACGAATTCCAGCGAATCGGCGAGCGCATTGCACGCGTGATGGTCGCGAACGGCGTCTACTCGGATGACAGAATCATGAAACGCGCGGATGGCGAGCTGTTCTGGTGCCACGTGACGGGACGCGCACTCGACCGCACCGCGCCGCTCGCGGCCGGCGTCTGGACCTTCGAGGATTTGAGCGCGACGCGCCGCGTCGCGGTCGAGCTGACCCCGCGCGAGCGCGAGATCGCCGCCCAGCTCGCGACCGGCAAGACCAGCAAGCAGATCGGGCGCGTGCTCGACATCAGCTCGCGCACGGTCGACATCTACCGCGCGCGGCTGATGCGCAAATACGGGACGAACAATACGCCGGAGCTGCTGCAGCGCCTGCTCGGGCAGTGAACGCGCATCGCGTGACGGCGCTCGGATGACGATCGGCCGCGCATGGCGGCCGATCGGGGGGAACATCGGAAAACCGGGCACGGCACGCCAGCGGCGATCCGGTGCCGGCCTGCCGGCAGCCGCGCTCAGCCGACTTTCGTCGCGAGCGCCTGCTCGATCGTGTCGCGCAGCAGTTGCGGCAGCGGCACCGACTTGCCGAGCGCATAGTCGACCCACACGCAGCGCGCGTTGCCGCGTGCATAGACATGCCGCGGATCGTCCGCGCGCGTGAGCTCGAAACCGGTGTCGAAACTGCTTCGGCCCGGCTTCGCGGCCGACATCTTCGCGATCACGTCGCCCGGATAGTGCAGTTGCTTGAGGAATTCCATCGACGCGGTGACGATGACGGGCCCCTGCCCCTCGCCGTTGCCGCCGGCGATGCCGAGCGCTTCGAACCACGAAATCCGCGCCTGCTCCATGTAGCGGAAATAGACCGTGTTGTTCACATGGCCGAACGCGTCCATGTCGCCCCAGCGGATCGGCATCGACATCTCAAAAACGGGTGAGTAATCGCTTGTTGCGCTCATTGCAGTCTTCTTTGTTGCGGAATGTCATCCGCTCACGCGAGGCCGAAACCGTCGTCGGCGGAGATAATCGAGCCATTGATGAACTGCGACTCGTCGGCCGCGAGCAGCAACAACAGCCCGTCGAGATCCTGCGGCTTGCCGACGCGCCGGCGCGGCAGCATCGACTGCAGCTTCTGGCCCTGCTCGGTTTCCCACAGGTAATGATTGATTTCGGTATCGATATAGCCCGGACAGATCGCGTTCACGTTGATCCCGTGGCGGCCCCACTCCAGCGCCATCGCGCGCGTCATCTGCACGACCGCGGCCTTGCTCATCGCGTACAGCCCGATCTGCGGGAACACGCGCAGCCCGGCCACCGACGCGATGTTGATGATCCGGCACGGCGGCTTGCCGTTGCCGCCACCGTTCGCGCGCATGATCATCCGCTTCGCGACTTCCTGCGCGACGAAAAATGCGCCGCGCGTGTTCGTATCGAACACGAACTCGAAATCCGCCGGCGTCACGTCGACGAGCTTCTGCATCGTCGACACGCCAGAATTGTTCACGAGGATGTCGATCGTGCCGGCTTCCGTCTCCGCATGCGCGACGGCCGCCTTGATGCTCTGCACGTCGGTCACGTCGAGCGACACGACGTGCGCGGCACCGCCCGCCGCCTCGATCTCCGCGCGCAGTTCCTTCAGGCGTTCGACGCGGCGGCTCGCGAGCACGACCTTCGCGCCGGCCTGCGACAGCACCTGCGCAAAACGCTGCCCCAGGCCGCTCGACGCGCCCGTGACCAGCGCAACCTTGCCTTCCAGATTGATCGATCGACCCATTTGCCCATCCCCTTTCGATGTCGTTTCGCCAGCCCCGGCGGCACAGTCCGGGGGGCATTACCCTAGCACAAAAATAGAACGATCGTGCTAATCTGCCTGCATGTTGTTGCGGCAAGCGTTTCGTTTCGCAGACAATACGCTCCCGAATAAAAGCATTCTAACGGTTAGAGGAACGCCAATGACCCCCGCAAGCCTCATCGAGCAATACGGCCCGCGCGAATCGATGGAATACGACGTCGTGATCGTCGGCGGCGGCCCCGCCGGGTTGTCGGCGGCGA